>DASPSE010000100.1:0-14645 GCA_035624085.1 Terriglobales bacterium | reverse complement strand
CGCGAATATCCCTGGCCGCCGCGACCGGATCCGGCTTGCCGTTCGGCCCTTCCGGATTCACGTAGATCAGCCCCATTTGCACGGCACCCAGCGGATTCTGAAGATCACGGTCGCCACTGTAGCGCTCGTCCGCCAGCCACTGGCCTTCCGGGCCCCAGAAGACGTCCTCCTCAGGCTCCCAGGTGTCCTCGCGCCCGCCGCCAAAACCGAATGTCTGGAAGCCCATCGATTCGAGGGCGACGTTGCCGGCGAGAATCATAAGGTCGGCCCAGGAGATCTTCCGGCCGTACTTTTGCTTGATCGGCCACAGCAGCCGGCGTGCCTTGTCGAGGTTCACGTTGTCCGGCCAACTATTGAGTGGCGCGAAGCGCTGCTGGCCGGCTCCCGCACCGCCGCGGCCATCGCCAATGCGGTACGTGCCTGCGCTGTGCCATGCCATGCGAATGAACAGGCCGCCGTAGTGGCCAAAGTCGGCCGGCCACCAATCCTGCGAGTCCGTCATAACCCATGAAGATCCTTGATCACGGCTTTCAGGTCGAGACTCTTGAATTCCTTCGCATAGTCGAACTCCGCGCCCATCGGATTGGACAGGGTGGAGTGCTGGTGGAGAACCTCTAGGTTCAGCTGGTTCGGCCACCAGTCGGCATTTGTTGGGATGTGTCTGCGAGCGTCGCCCACTACGGGGCACTTGGTTTCAGTTGCCATGATTGCCTCCAATCGTGTTTCGCTTTATTCCTGTTTCGTGCACCAGGTACATTCACTGCAGTTTTGTGAGAATAAAATTGCCTACGAATATAGTATCCATTTTGGGCAAAGTGCTCCAGTTGAAGCCAATCGGTGCGCGACTTGGTGCAGTAACGGCTGGTACGTCCTAAACAAACACCACCCAAGTGTTGACCTGAATGGCAGACGGGCATAAGATGACGCACTCAGGAGTGCCCTGCCCGCCATCGCAGCTGTTCTCCCCCAACAGCGACGGCAGGAGCCCTGACTCTGCAGAACCAGGAACGCCCGACTATGGCGACGCGAAGATCCGCAGTAGCGGTTCCAGGGGCCGAGTACGCCGCCGCGTTGCTGGCCCAACAGGAGGTGGGCCCGCGCGCGCAGGTAACGGCCAACCAGTTAGCCGAACTTCTTCCCGGAACCGCAGTCGCGGTCTATGTCGTTGAGGATCAGGAAAACCCCTCCTGGACAGCAAAAGCAACTGCCGGAGAAATTACCGTTGCCGAGGTGATGGAATTTAGTGAGGGCACGCTGGGAGCGGTTGCGCAGAACAAGACGCTGCAGGTGTTCGAAGGCGCCAACCTGAAGCGCGAAGACTTCGCTCACCTGGACGTCCGTCGCACGGTCGTTTCTCTCGCGTATATTCCCCTTCTGGTAAACGAGACGCTGATCGGCGCCATCGAACTGGCTAACTACGAACAGTCCTTCGCCAGCTCAGCGCTGCACTCTGTGCAGGAGATCGCAGAGCTGGCATCGCTGGCCATCGCCGCTGCTCTCTCGTATGAGAGCGAGCGTAATGCCAGCCTCCATTCGATCAGCCGCGTCACGCAGATGTACGATCTGGAGAAGGTCTTCAACGCGACTCTCGAGATGGACGAGTTGCTGGAGATCATCGCGAAGAAATTCCAGGAGGTGATGAGCGTCCAAGGTATCAACCTGTGGATGGTCAACGGCGATGCTGTCGAGTTGGTAAGCCAAGCGGGCGTCGATCCCACTGTCCAGTTGCAAATGGCGCAGAAACCGGGGGAAGGGATTGCCGGAGATATCTCAGAGGACGGCGAGGTAGTGTTGATCGACAACGAAGAGGACGAACGCCTGCAGAAGCGCAACACGGGAGTTGAAGACAGCGCCGTGTTCTCGCTGCTGGCTGCACCGCTCATGGAACACGATAACCTGGTCGGCCTTGTCGAAGCCGTCAATCGTCTGGACGGTGCCCCGTTCGACGAAGACGATCAATTCTTGTTGACCAACATCTGCGAAACCGCCAGCAATGCCCTGCACAATGCCAGCCTGCTGCAGGCAGAACGGAAGGTGGAGATTCTGGAAGCGCTGGTAAAGGTCAGCGGCGAGATTACTTCCACGCTTGACCTCGACCACGTTTTAGATGCCGTCGTCAACGGACCGAGCACGGTGATCCCCTACGAAAGAGCAGCGATTGCCCTTGAGCAACGCGGGCGCATGCAGTTGAAGGCAATCTCAGGCATCAGCAAGATCAATCCCGAAGACCCGGACACTGCGCGGCTTCAGGATCTACTCGAATGGGCTCGTGCCTCCAGAGATTCCATCCTTGTTACTCAGCATGGGGACGAGGTTGATAGCGAACGTCCTGAAACCCGTGCGAAATTCCAGAAGTATTTTGCGGATTCGAAAATGCGAGGTTTCCATGCGCTGCCTCTGGCCGATGACGACGGGCTGTTGGGCATTCTTTCATTCGAAAGCAGCGATCCGGATTTTCTTAGCACAGCCCACTTGGAGATGATCCAAGTACTTGCCGGGCAGGCCACGGTCGCGCTGCGCAACGCCTCGCTCTATCGCGAGGTGCCGTTCATCGACGTGCTGGAGCCGATTCTCGAGAAAAAACGCAAGTTCCTGGCCATGCAGAAGCAGCGGCGCCTGGCCTGGATGGCAGGCGTGGTACTCGGCCTGGTCTTTCTCGCGGCCTTTCCCTTGCCGCTGCGCGTGGATGGGGCAGCAGTGGTCGCACCGGCGCACAGCGCGCGTGTACAGCCGGAGGTCGCCGGTGTGGTGCAACGCGTGAACGTGCGTGAAGGCGACCCCGTCAAGCAGGGCACCGTCCTGGGGAGTTTAGCCGATTGGCAGTATCGCGCCGAGCTTGCCGGCGCACAAGCGAAGTACAACACGGCAGTCTCTCAAATGAACCACGCTCTGGCGACGAATGATGGTACGGAAGCCGGAATCCTCCGCATCCAGGTCGACTATTGGGCATCGGAAGTGAGCCGCGATCGTGAGCGGTTAGGCAGGACGTTGTTGCGATCTCCCATCGACGGTCTGGTGGCGACACCGCACATCGAGGATATGGTCGGTAGGAGCCTGAATCCGGGCGACACGTTTGCTGAAGTTGTCGACACCTCGCGCGCGGACGTAGACGTCGCTACCGATGAACTCGATGTCCCGCTGCTGAGGCCAGGCGAAAGGGCCGCCGTGAAATTGGAGGGTTTCCCTACGCGCACCTTCCGAGGTGAAGTCGTCGTTGTGAGCCCCAAGGCTCAAATAGAAAATGGGGAGCCGGTGTTTTATGCCCGGGTGAGTGTACCGAACAACGATGGTGTGATCCGTGCAGGGATGCAAGGCCGGAGCAAGATCGCAACCGGATGGAGGCCGGCGGGAGAGGTCTTGTTCCGCCGGCTTGGATTGTGGCTTTGGTCAAAGATTTGGTCTTGGGTAGGCTGGTGATGGAGGGGCTATGAAGCGATGTTTCCCGGCTTTGGAGATTTTGATAGTGCTGGCGTTCGCGGCCTGCACCCCCTCCAATCAGCCGGCCACGGTGGTGGCGGCGCCTCCACAGCCGCCAGAGAATACGACGCCGAAAGCGCCGGAGAACACATTCTTGACGACTGGCCCGATCGTCGTTGAAAACCAGGTAGACATTCTCGCGTTGCGGGCAGGCGTCATCTCTGCCATCCAAGTTGACATTGGCAAGGCGGTACACAAGGGGGATCTGCTGGCCACGCTTGATGACCGCCAAATCGTGGCTGAGCGTGATGCGGCAGCGGCGAAGGTACGCAGCTCCGAGGCCAATTTGAAAGACTGGGAAGCTGAGACCGGAGTGGCTGAGGCCGACTACAAGCGCGCTCAGGCGATGCGAGATGCCGGCATTAACACGCAAGAGGAGTTAGACCACGCTCATTACAAGCTGATTGGATCGCAATACGAAATAGAAAAAGCCAAACAGGACTTAAGCAATGCGCAAGATAACCTGCGCGCACTCGAAATCGAAGCGGAAAAGACAAGAATCGCCGCTCCGTTTGACGGAATAGTTGCGCGACGATACGTGCGCGCCGGACAAAGCGTCGCGGTCGGCGACCGCCTCTTCTGGCTAACGTCGGTTGCACCTCTACAAGTGAGATTCACCCTCCCGGAGCGTTTACTCGGAGCGGTGAAGAAGGGTCAGGCAGTTTCGGTGAGTTCCACCGACATCTCGCCGGGGGTGAGCCATGCGGCGAAGGTGATTGATGTAAGCCCGGTGGTCGATCCCTCCAGCGGCACTATCGAAGTGGTGGCTCAGATTGAGGGCCAGCCTGCTGACTTGCGGCCCGGCATGCTGGCTAACATTCGCATCGATCTCGCGCGATGAACATTGTTCAAGCATTGGACGTGGCGCTTCCTGAACTGCCCGAGCGCGTAATCCGCCGCGACACGCCCAAACTGGACACCCGGGTCATCACCAAAGAGCACATCGAAGATGGTCGCCCGATTGTACTCGCCAAGCTTCCCGGCACCTCGGCTGTTTTGCGCTTCATTCCCGAACAATGGAAATTGGTCCAGCTCTTTGACGGGAACCGGTCGTATGCGGAGATTTCCGAACTATCGGCTGAGGCTACAGGAGTATCTTTCTCGGAAAACGACGTTCGAGAGGTGGCCAGCTTCCTGTACGACGAGACCGACTTCATCTGTAAAACGCCGCTGGAGAAGAACATCATCCTCAAGCAAGAGCTCCGCGGGCAGCGGCGCAAGAAGCGCAAAAGGTTTCGGATTACGGATTTCACCGACATCACGGTAAAGGAGTGGCCAAACGCGGACCGATACCTTAGCTGGCTCTACCCCAGAGTGAAGTTTCTCTATGCGCCTCGCGTCGTCCTATTCACGCTATTTTTATTTGCGGTGATGCTGTGGATGTGGGCGGACAAGCTCGGGGAAATCTGGACGGACAGCTTTGAATTCTTCAACTTCACCACCAAGTCTGGCAACGATCTTATCGAGTTCTGGTTCTTGTTCGCAGCCTTAGCCTTCTTTCATGAGACCGGCCACGGGCTCACCTGCAAACACTTTGGCGCCAATGTGGAGAAAATGGGCTTCACCCTGATGTACTTCGCTCCCAGTTTTTTTTGCGATTCTTCGCAAGCCTGGATCTACGGCGGCAAATGGGTGAGGATTGCCGTGGCTATTGCTGGCATCTGGATCGATCTGATCCTCTGCGCCTTTGCGACTGTGATCTGGTGGGGTACGGCTACCGGTATGACCGCCCACGACCTTGCCTACAAAGCCATGATGGTTACCGGTATAGGGGTTTCGCTGCTTAACCTCAACCCTCTGATCGAGCTGGACGGCTACCTGATCTTCTGCGAATTGGTGCATGAAACCGGTCTGAAGGAAAAAAGCACTGCCTACATATCCAGTTACGTGCGGAAGAACGTTTTCGGCCTGCCGGTTGAGGTGGAATTCGTCCCCCGGCGCCGCCGCGCCTTCTACATCATTTATGCAATTCTCTCCAGTCTTTATGGGTATGTGCTGCTGTCCTTCCTGATGCTGTTCACATTTCATGTGGCCGAGTCCTATTCGCCAGAGTGGGCCTTCGTGCCCGCTCTGGCGGCCGGTTATTGGGTATTCAAGTCACGAATTCACACACTGGTGACATTCATGAAAATCGTTTACCTGGACAAGAGGGAAAGAGTGAAAGCCTGGCTATCAGCCCCGCGCATCGCAGCACTTTCCGTAGCGGCAGTCTTACTCATCTTTCTACCGTTATGGCCAGACACCGTCCAGGGGGGCTTCGTCCTTGAGCCAACTCACAAAGCGTTCATCCGGGCCGAAATCCCCGGAACTGTAATAAGAGTACTGGCGGGGGAAGGACAAATGGTTGTGGCAGGCCAGCCACTAGTAGAGCTCAGCAATCTGGGATTGCAATCCGCGGCCGCCCAGGCTGATGCCGACTTGCACGTTGCTTCCGCTGAGGCGAACCAGGCTTTGCTCTCTTATCGCGACTTTGGCGCGGCAGAATACAAACGCGAGGAAACCTCTGAACGCAACCACGATCTCGCCACCCAGGTTGCGCTTCTTCGCATTGACAGTCCAATCGCCGGCACGGTGGCCACTCCACGCATGCAGGATTTGTTGGGAACGCATCTCGATGCCGGCGCGCAGATTGCCGAAGTAGCGGACCTGTCGACCATGATCGCGCGAGTTTACATCCCTGAGTTCGGGATGCGGGAAGTGCGCCTCGGGGCACGTGTAAGGCTCCAACTGGAGTCTCACGCTCTTCCCTTTACTGCCACGCTGCTATCGGTGGCCCCCGCATCGACGACGGCGGCAGCGAGTCTTCTCACCAAAGAGCAACTCAAAGGTATCAACCCGCCCCGTTTCTATGTTGGGTCAGTGCCGGTGCGTAACACCGGTGAGCTTAGAGAAGGCATGACTGGCATTGCCAAGATCTTTGTCACTCGTCGCAGCCTGGCGGGATTGACTGGCATCTTCACCCGCGATCTGATCGGCCGCAGGCTGTGGTAGCCCGCACATTTTGCCGTGAGAAAGGCAAAAGGACCGCGATGGGCTGCGGTCCTTTTTGCACAATCGTCTTTGAGCCCTTCAAGGGCCGGTCCACCACCACGGACAGGCGTGTACGCTACTTTACGATTATGCGCGTGGGCTTGAATCCGCCTTGCAGACGCGTGGGCTTAAATCCTTCCAGACGCGTGGGCTTAAATCCTTCCAGACGCGCGGGCCTGACTTCCAGACGCGTGGGCCTAAATCCTTCCAAACGCGTGGGCTTAAATCCACCGTGCACACGGGTTGGGGCCACGTTCGCTACTTCCGGCTTCGCTACCAGGGCCTTTTTGGTTGCCTTGGTGTTGCTGATCAATGATTTCTTCTGGATCGCCATGTCAATTCCTCACAATGTCCTAGATTTTTTCTACCGCTCGTAGCACATAAGAGCACCTCAGTTGCCAAAACCCGCCGCTGCGCATAGTTCGTTTTCGATTGCTTAGAATCAAGCAGTTGCGGCCAACCTGAGGAAAAACGCGTTCCCGCCCGCACCGCTTTTTGAGTGCGTTGTCAAAAAATTAACTTTTGCGGGGTCAATTTTTAACCGAGAGCGCCGTTCTAGAGGTTCCGTTTCCGGCAGAGATACTTCATGCGTTGCGGGTCGATGCCCAGCAGCGCTGCCGCAGCCGACTTCCTGCCCCCGGACCGGTTCAACGCGGCTTTCAAATAGGCGAGCTCGATACGTTCCATTTCTGCATCAAAATCGACTCCCTCTTCGGGGATGAGGATCGCCTCCTGGCTGGCGTTACTGGCAACCAGCATTTGCTGGGGTAGGTCTTTGACGGCGATGACCGCACTGTCATTCATCAGCACGAGCCGTTGGACTACGTTTTCCAGTTCTCGTACATTGCCCGGCCAGTCGTAATCCTCCATCACGGCCAAGACCTCCGACTCAACCTGCTTCAATGGCTTTCCATTCTCGCGGCAATAGATGCGCAGAAAATGATCGACCAGCAAGGGCAAATCGCTTTTTCGCTCACGCAGCGGCGGGACGACAATAGGAACGACGTTAATGCGATAGTAGAGGTCCTCGCGGAAGCGTCCCTCCTCCACCATCTGCTCCAAATCCTCGTTGGTGGCGGCCAGAAGGCGAAAATCGATCTTTTTCGCGGTTTTGCCTCCGATGCGGGTCACAGCACGGTCTTCCAGCACGCGCAGCAACTTGGATTGCAGGGCCAGTCCCAGGGTAGCGATCTCGTCCAGAAACAGCGTGCCAGTATGCGCCAGTTCGACGTGGCCGGGCCGGGCCTCCCTGGCATCGGTGAAAGCGCCTCTTTCATGGCCAAATAGTTCTGTTTCAATGAGATTTTCGGGTAAAGCCGCGCAGTTGATGCTGACGAACGGCTTTTCAGAGCGGGGACCCAGTGAGACGATGGCGCGAGCTACCAATTCTTTACCGCTGCCACTCTCGCCTCGAAGCAGCACCGTACTGTTGCTGTCGGCGACTCGCTTAATCGCCTCATACATGCGCAGCATGGGCTCGCTCCCGCCAACGATTTCGGCGAAGGATTGCTGCTCGGCCTGTTTTTCCTGCCGCTGCCGGTATTCGATCTCGGCAGAGCGTTTCTCCAGCAGCCGGCCAAGAACAATCTGGACTTCTTGGAAGTTAACCGGAGCGACAAAGTACTCATCCACCGCGGCGTCGATGGCTTTGTGATGAAGGTTGCGGCTGGCGGAGCGGGTCAACGCTACCAGCACCAGCTCAGGACTAAGGGAGCGCAACTCGGCGAGGGCTGTCACTCCGTCCTCGCTCCCTTCCCCCACTGTGTCGATATCCAGTAATATGGCGTCCGGCGACTGCTTTTTTAGGAACAGCACCAACTCCGACCAAGTCTTCAGCACATGGAGATCATAATCTGCAGCCAGATAGGTTTCCGCCTCAGGGCTCACCCGTTCGTCGGTGGTGACGATTACAACGAGGTACGAAGAAGGCAAAACCTTCGCGGCTGCGGAGCGCATCTCGGGAACCTCCAACGCTTGAGCATTATGGCAAATTTTTCAACTCTTGGGGACGATTTTTTACCTTTTTTCCGAAAGCTTCCCACTCTGAAAATGGCCAAAGAAGAGTTGCAAAAAGCAACACTTCTTGAAAAACTACGGCGATTGCCTTACCTTTACCAGCGCCGGGAAAATTCGTTGTTTCGGGGGGAAGGCAAGGCAATGCGAGGAGGAATGCTTGGACATCAGTGTCCGTAAGCGCGCGGAAGTACAGTTAATCCAGCTTCGCGGGCAGCTAAGGTTGGGCCCAGCGGTGGACGAGCTACGCCAGGTCATCGAGGAGGCACTCGGCAGTGGAGACATCCGCATCGCCATCAATCTCGCTGAAGTCCCTATGATCGATTCAAGCGGGATCGGTCTGCTGGTGCGTTTCCTGGCTTCCACCAAGCAGCGTGGCGGGAATATCAAACTGGTGCGGCCCTCCAAGTTTGCAATACAAACCTTGCGCCTGGTGGGGGTACTCAACCTCTTTGAGATTTTTGACGATGACGATGCGGCGGTGGAATCCTTCGCTTAGGTACCCATCCACGAACTGAACCCAAAATGTCAGCCGATTCCAGCATTGGCGGTAAAGGCGGTGAATTATCGGGTTTGCTCGACCTCCGCATGCCCGCTGATTCACAGGCAATTGCCAACGTAACGGATACGATTTCCGCGACGTTAATCCAGCTTGGGATCCCCGAAGAGAAGCGGCTTGAGATTGCACTGGCCGTTCAGGAGGCCTTAGCCAATGCGGTTGTGCATGGGTGCAAGAGCGACCCATCCAAAGAAATTCGCTGCCGCCTGCAGCGTGATTCTCAGGGCCGGATCGTCATCACGGTGACCGATCCCGGGCCAGGTTTCAGCCTCGCCACGCTACCCGACCCGAAACAGCCGGAGAAGCTCTATGCGAACCATGGCCGTGGCGTTTATCTCATCCGCCAGCTTATGGACGAAGTTCATTTCGAGCACGGAGGAACCCAGGTGACGATGTGGAAGTACTGAGCGCGCCGGAAAACCGCCGCAGGGGAAAAGCGCGCCTGGAGTAAAAGCTAACTCTTAATTTTCGCCCGCTAGGTTTTGAGTAGTGTTGCGACGATAAGGACAATTGGCAAGTAGATGACCGAGGCGTGAACAACTCGGCTGGCGACGGTTCTCGAGCTCGTTTTCACTAGCTTTATCACAGGATACAAGAGGAATACTCCTGCCACACCCAAGGCAACGAAAGAACTCGCACTGGGCTGAGACCCCATGAACAATGTGGCAAGGACAAGAACCGCTGAAAACCCGAGAATTTCGCCACGCGTGAAACGACCATCGGCGTCGAAGTCAGGCAACATCTTGTACCCTGCCCTGGCATAGTCCTCTCGGTACATGAGCGCGATTGCCAGAAAATGCGGGAACTGCCACAGAAAAAGAATGGCGAAAAGAAACCACGCGTGCGCGTCGATCCTTGCCGAAGCTCCTGCCCATCCGATTAAGGTCGGCATTGCGCCCGGAAACGCGCCGAGGAATGTGCACAGCGGCGTCTTGCGCTTCAATGGCGTGTAGATGAGGAGGTAAGAAAGCAGTGTGGAAATCGCGAGGATGGCCGCAAGTCCGTTAACTGCGACAGCCAGATAAACGCCACCAGCAATGCTCAGAGCGATGCCAAACAGCAATGCCTCACGAGCGCCCAGCCTTCCCGACGGCAGCGGCCGGCTTGCCGTGCGGCGCATTTGGCCGTCCCACTCCCGCTCCATCCACTGATTCAGCGTCGCCGTCCCACTAGCCACCAGCAAAGTTCCGATGAGTGTGTTCGCCAAGCCAACAATCTTGATCGGGCCGCGGCCAGCCAGATAATACCCGGCCGACGTGGTCATCAGGATCAGTAGATTTACCTCGGGCTTGGTCAGCGTGTAATAGTCTCGAAGCTTCGAGAGGAAGCGTTTCATTGCGTCAGATCGCATCGTACTCTTGATGGTTCCCATGTCTTTGTCTACCAGTCGGAACCAGGCTCTACGCGGCTATCGGCCTGATTGAATTGGTTCCGCTTGCGATAAGCAAGAGCAATGGCGCCCATGCACATCGAAAGGGGCGGAATTATCAGAATCACAATCCCGCTTTTCAGAGCCCGAATCATGCGCGCCCCGGAGGCAGCAGCCTGCGTGTAACAGAGCGCACAACCCTGGCCAAACGCCGCCTGAGGAAGCGTAAGCGCGACCAGCACGGCCAGCGCAACGCCAACAAGGCGAAGTGCTTTTCCAATTTGCAATTTCCGCACCTGAGCGTCTTTCCTTTCTAAAGTTTCATCCAGAGCACAAAAAGCAGATACAGCCAAAGAATGTCCATGAAATGCCAGTATTGCGAGGCAGCCACGAAGGTATTCCGCCGCAGAATGGAGCGCTTAAGTTTGTTGATGACGTAGGCCAACCCGCACAGGCCACCGAGCACGTGCACCGCATGCACGCCCGTGAATACATAGAAAAATGAGCTGCTCGGGTTGGTAGCGAGGTACAGTCCCTCAGACTTCAACCGCAGCCAAGCCACATACTGGCCCGCGACAAAGAGCAGGCCCAGCGAGAGCGTTATCACCAGCCACCGCATCGGCTCTGCAACCTGGCCTCCTAACCTGTGAGCGTTTGCCAGTCGGCGGCGAGTGAGTTCCAGCGTGCCGCTGCTGGCCAGCAGCACCAGCGTGTTGAGATAGAGGATGGGAGGCAGGGCAATGTGTCGCCAGTCCAGGGCCGAACCCTGACGCACGACCAACGCGCTGGTGAGCGCGGCAAACGACATCGTGATTGCCGCCAGCGCTACCCAAATTCCGGTCTGGGCCGGATCGAGCGGGCGCTCCTGAACCGCGCGCAAATCGCCTTCGGCGGGCACAAGATTCCGCCTGCCGCCATTTCCTGGGTAATCCGGCAAACGGCGAGCATTTATCTGCGGGGGTTCGTGAACTGTGGTCGCCATGAACTCACACTCCTGACTTCACTTCAGCAAACGCATGTTGTACATGCGGAACGCATCCGGCCACAGGTAACAAAGGAAAACCAGGACAAACAGCGTCGCCGGAAATATGGTCCAGAACAGAATCGGCTTCTCGTACTTCACGTGCATCAGATACATGACGGCCACAAACCCCTCAAGGCACGCCAGGGTGAGTAAGGAAAACAGCAGGGTTCGCGTTGGCAAGTGCTGGTAGGTGAGAACCACCTCAATCCCCACAATCACCATCAGGCCGACGCCGATCCCCACATAGGAGCTCATGGCCAGTTCGCGATTCGATGACATTACTTGTTCCTCCTGCGGGCGTTCCTCTCAATGCGCATTCATCAGATACATCAACGGAAAGACAAACATCCAGACCAGATCGACAAAGTGCCAGTACAAACCGGCAGTTTCGACGTGGCTTTCGTCATAACGTCCCTGATAAAAGCCGCGGGCGACAAAGGCGAGCGCGATCACACCCGTAACAACGTGCGTCAAATGCAGTCCGGTGACGCTGAAGAACGTCGCCCCAAACTGCGCCGCGCCCCCGGTGGGGTTATAGAACAGCCGCCAGCCTTCGCCGATCAGCTTGAACCATTCACGCAGGTGCAGAGCGGCAAAAATCGTTCCCAGCAGCATTGTGATGCCCAGCCACTTATTGGTCGACGCCTTCGTGCCGGCCTGCGCGGCGCGCACTGCCGCCAGCATAGTCAGGCTGCTGGACAGCAGCACCGCGGTCATCACCATGCCGTTCAAGATCGAGGAGAACCCGAACGGCGTTCCCCAAACCGGGGCTCCGACGCGCATGTAGCCATAGGCGAATAGAAATGCGCCGAAGGTGCAGGCGTCGGAAACAATAAACACCCACATCCCCAGCTTTTTCTTCTCAATACCGTATGGAGAAACCTCCATCAGCACTCCATGCTCTGCTGCAACAGCGAGTCCGGATTGATCCACGTCTTCTCCTTTCGATACGGTTGGCGTAAGCCCGCAAAGTTCGAGCGCCCGCGAATTCTCTACGTCCCTGCTACTGACGGCTCGGGTGAAGTCTGCATTACGCTGGCTTCGCCGTCGTACTCCATGGGTCCGTGGTACACGGTGATTTGCCGCCCGCCAAAGTTATCAAACGGAGGCGGCGAGGTTGTGTCCCATTCCAGCGTCGTGGCGCCCCACGGATTGTCTGGCGCCTTCGGTCCTTTGAAGCGGCTCCAGATCGCGTTGAACAGAAAGACGAACTGCGCCGCACCCAGCAGCAACGCCGCCACGGAAATGAACCGCTGGGTAGGAATCAGTGGAATCATGAAATCGTCCACAAACGCCGAATATCTTCGCACCGCCCCAGCAAACCCGGTCAAGTGCATGGTCATGAAAACGCAGTACACGAGGACGAAACTCAACCAGAAGTGCAGCTTGCCCAGCGCCTCGTTCATCATGCGGCCCCACATCTTGGGAAACCAGTAATAGAAGCCGGCAAAAGCTGCAAATATGGCGGACAGTCCCATGGTGAAGTGGAAATGGCCCACCACGAAACTGGTTGCGTGCAGATAAGAATCGGTCGAAGGTTGTGCCAAAAAGAATCCCCCGATGCCGCCGCTGATGAACAGTGAAATGAAGCCAAGACTGAACAGCAGCGGGGTATCGAAACGCATGTTGGCCCTGTACAGAGAAAAAACCCAAATCAGCACGGCAATGACTGAGGGGATGGTGATGAACAACGTCGGCACCGAGAACACCATCGCCATAAAGGGACTCATGCCGCTCACGAACATGTGATGTCCCCAAACCACAAAGCTGAGTGTGCCGATGGCGATCATGGCCCAGGTCACCGCCTTCCATCCCCCAACCAGCGGTTTACGGATGAAGGTCGGCAGGATGTGGGAGACGATTCCGAAGGCCGGCAGAATGATGATATACACCTCCGGATGTCCGAAGAACCAGAACAGGTGCTGAAACAGGAGTGGCGATCCGCCGGAGTGCGGCTGCAGTTGATCATTGATGACCAGCCCCGCGGGAATGAAAAAGCTGGTTCCTCCGAGGCGGTCGAGCACCAGCAGCAGGCAGGTTGGCAACAGCACCGCAAAAGCCAGCAAGCTTACCCAGGCATTGATGAACCACGCCCACGTCGATATAGGCAGGCGAGACAACGTCATCCCTTTGGTGCGCAGATCGAGCGTAGTCACAATAAAATTCAACGCCCCAAGAAGTGAGGCCACGCAGAAGACCGCGATGGAAAGTCCCCAGAGATTCTGTCCCCATCCTTGGCCAGGACCAGCGACAGCACCTACCGCGCTAAGCGGCGCATACGCGGTCCATCCCGACAATGGCGGACCGTCAGGGATGATGAACGTTGCGCAGGCAAGAGCGAAACCCACAAACGTCACCCAGAACGACGCCATATTCAGCCGGGGAAATGCCATGTCTGCCGCTCCCACCTGGATGGGCAGCATGAAGTTGCCAAACCCAGCCATCGGCGCCGCAGTCAGCACGAAGAACGCCATGATGGTCCCGTGCATGGTCATCAGCGATAGGTAATACTCCGGCGTCATGAGTCCGCCTGGCGCCCCATTCGGGGCAAGCGTGCCGAGCAGCGGAATGTGCGCGTCTGGCCAGGCAAGATGGATGCGCATGGCCCAGGAAAGCGCCATCCCGATAAATGCCGAGAGCACTCCCAGCGTCAGATACTGAATGCCGATGACTTTGTGATCGACGCTGAAGATGTATTTGCGAATGAAGGTATCGGGCGGAGCGTGATGCGCGACCGCGTGCACTTTCGTTTCTGCCATGTTTTCACCCCAAAGAGATGTTTGCGTCGCCTTCCCCGAGGCCAACGCGTTTGCCGCTTACTGCATGGCGGCTTGCTTTTTCAGCCATTCGTCGAAATCCGCCTGCGAAAGCACGGAGAGATACGCCTTCATGTTGTAATGCCCCAAGCCGCACAGTTGTGTACATACAATCTCGAATCGTCCCGTCTGCGTCGCGGTAAACTGTAGCGGGATGGCGATTCCCGGAACGAAATCCTGCTGTACGCGAAGTTCACGCACATAAAACGAGTGCCCCACATCTTTCGAGTGGAGGGTGAGGCGAACCGGTTTATTCACCGGGATGGCGAGCTCGGCGGTCACGATGTCGTCTTTGGCGTCGGGATCGTGGTCGGTATCGATGCCGAAATAGTTCTGGTTGCCTTCGTTAATTAATTC
>DASPSE010000098.1:0-8034 GCA_035624085.1 Terriglobales bacterium | reverse complement strand
GGTTCTCGATCGCGCATATGGTTTAACAGCTCAGGCGATCGCAACCGCTGTCGAACGCCTGCTGCAGATTGACGTTCTCGCGATCGAAAACGAGCAACAAGTCTTCACGGCCATGGTTGCTCTAAAACAGGGGCGCGGATCATTTGCGGATGCCCTGATCGCCGAGCTTGGAGCTCGCGCAGGCTGTACTCGCACGTTGACGTTCGATCAAAAGGCAATACGGCTCGCTGGCTTCGAGCTTGTCTAATCCCCCGATCCCGCTCAGCGCCTCCCCCAACTAACAACAGCTGCATTCATTCCGTCAGCCGCACACTCACGGGAGGCAGAACCGGTTCTTCTTTGCGGCGCCGCTGCACGCGCTCGAGACGTTCCTGACACGCTTCCAGGGCCGCACACCTTCGTTGACCACAGGATAAAAATGCTCGATCAACCCCATGCACCGCGAACTTGCCGACTGTGTCAACCGCGCTCATTATCAAAATGTGACCTTTGTGCTCCTCAAAAATGGAACTCCCGTTGCTCGCCTGGTACCGGAACGGGAGAAAGTGTGCTTAGGCCGTGACCTAGCCGAGGTGCTGGCCGAAAGATAAACGTCCTCCGGGGCACCATGTCTTAAGATCGCTGCGCAGCCTGTGCCGAGTTGAATGGCTCTATTGGTTTTTCTTCTTTGCTTTCGCCCATCTCGCATGGGCGGCGCGGCGGGCGGATTCCTTTCGTTCCTCTTTGCTCAGTTTCTCGGCACGCGCTTTCCCACCGAGTCTCCCAAGAGCTGCCGCAGCCTTGTTCTTGGTCATTGCGACATTTTTACCATGTCGAGATCTTCATTTATGCGTAGCGTCACGCAAGCGATAGAAAACACGCCAACTTTAGCTCTTGACAATGCGTAGCGGCACGCATAAGATAAGCGCGTAAAAGGTGAACGGCGCGAGTGCTGCTACACCCGTGCCGCTCTAACCACAAGGACCTGTTAAGGAGGCCAATGTAGCTACGTCCACTCTAGCAAATTCCCACAATCCTCAGCAGTTGTTCGCGGAGATAGTGCGGCCGTTCGCACCGGCGGCCTACCAGAAATCGCAATGTGAGTTCCGCGTGTTTCCCACCGGCGAAGCGGAATGTCACTGGCGCGTCGTAGCCCCGTCCACCAACCGAACCATCTCTCGCCACAAGAGCCTGACTTTCGCGCTCAGGAAATGCACCCGGCTGAACAAGCGGCGCGGCGGAGGAGCCAGAAATGAGACCAACTAAGAGGAGTGAAGCATCCATTCGCATGGCGCGACGGATTTGGACCAACCTCTCCCGGGAAGCGGTAAGCAGGCTCAGGGAGATTACAGAGCAGAATAACTTCTCCATTCCGGCCGGCGATTTGACTTACCTGGAGAATGGTTGGTACGTGACCCACACGGGTTTACTGGGACTCGCGCGCCGTAATCGGTGTACCGGCATCCACGTCCGGCCTGTTTCAAACTTCTGTGATCCTTCTTCCCAGCGGTGGGCGTTCGAGGCCACGGTCTACAAATCGAGAACTTGTCGCGGCTTCGTCGGCTACGGCGATGCCGATCCTTGCAACGTGTCTCCGCTCGTTCACGGGGCCGAAATGCGTGTTGCCGAGACTCGGGCTGTCAACCGAGCTTTGCGGAAGGCGTATGGAATCGGCATCTGCTCGGTCGAGGAAATCGGATCCTTCGCGGGACAGCCCGGTGCGGCGTCCGAAACCAGGAAGCTGGCACAACCTACCAATGGCAACGGCAACGGGAATTTCGGCGGGCGGACCGTCCGCGATCGCCTCTGCCAGATCATCCGTCAGCATCAGCTCGACGCCACGCTGGTTAAGTCCTACGCGACCGACTTTTGAGGCGTGAAGACCTTGCGCGAAGCTAGCCGCGAACAAGTCGAGAACTTCGTCACCCATTTGGCAGAGTGGGCTGAAAGTGACCGCAATTCTCTGCTTTGCCAGCTCAACAGCTATCTCAGCCCGAAAGCGGGTGTTGCATGAGACGCCGCATTCAGGTCTCCACGAGGCAGACCAATCCTCTGCTGGCAACGTACGCGATGGCTTGCTCCTGGTTCGCGTCGAGCGAGCCCAGCATCGATGGGACTCGCGCAAGCCTTTTTACCTCCTGTGCTTTTCGATCCTTGCACCAAAAGAACTAGCGGGACACTAAACAACGGCGAGGATTCCGAGCACAACCTGGTCACGCTATGTAGCAACTGTCACGCTGACGTGCATCGCTAAGATTCTCTGCCATGCGTTAGATTTCGTGAGTCCATAGCAAGGGGCGCTATGATTGTAGCGGGTCGATGACTTCTACAAACGGAAATCGGTGGAAGTCCGTGTCTCGGGTACAAACCCGCCGGATTCCGTGCTCGCGCATCAGAATGGCAGTATGCGCGTCATGGAACAGATTGCCTGCCAGATGAGGAAGCTCGGAGACAACCTGCGCGGCGATGTCAGAGTGTCGTTGCGTAGGTACGAGGACACTGAGCCCGGGCGAGGCGAGCAGCGCAGCGACGAAGCCCCATGCTGCCGGCGCGTCCCATGGGCGTCGCATCACGCGCGGGTGAGTCGTAACACGCAGGAACTCATACAGTATGCCCCAAGTCGTATACCAGGCATCGGCATGCACTCGTTGGCGTTCGAGCCAGTCTCGGCATGTGGCATAAAAGGGGGAATCACGGTCGGCAGCGTATACCAACACATTGGTGTCGACGACAAGCATTACCGCCCTTCCATGGCCTGGTAGAGGGCATTCCGATCTGCGATATCCACCATCGCACCGCCGCTACCGAATGTGGGCAGGGGAGGAAGCTGCCGGGATTTTTTCTCGGATCGAAACAGGAGGCGCAGCGCAGTCTCGACGAGCTCAGACATCGTGCGGCGCTGCCGCGCCGCCTCACGCTTAAGTCGGGCCATAACGGTGTCATCAATATTAAGGGTCGTCTTCATATGGAAAACCATACCATAAGTATGGCGATCTGTCCAGCGGGACAGTCAGGCTGGACGAAGGGTGTGGAATTGGCCAAACTGGCAATTTGCGCTGTCCAGATGCGAGTCGCAGACCGTCTGGCGCTCGAAATGAAACTATTCTTTCACAGTGTATCAGATAGCGGAACGATGGTATGCTGTTTGCCGTTTTTTGTGGTCAAGAAGGAGATCCCGGCTTAGACGAGAGATGTATGACTTTCAATTTGACGGGGGCTTGTATGTCATTCGCCAAGCATTCTTGTGAAGTGTTGTTGGTGGTCGTGCTTGCTGCCGCGTTGGCCGCTGCTGCCGCGCCCAAAGTAGCGCTTTCGCCCACCATCGGTCCGCCGACCACGAGCATATCCGTCTCCGGCTCGGGATTTCCCGACAGCACCGTGGTTGATATCTATTTCGATACGACCGAACTGGTTTTGACTGTTACGACTGCTACCGGGACTTTCTCAGGGGTCACCATTCTACTGCCAACCTCAGCCATACCCGGAACTCACTAGGTAACGGCTGCGGCACAAGTATCCGGAACGGCTGGGCAAGCCGCGTTTACCGTGCAGACGAACTGGAACCAGTTCCGCTACTCGCCCACGCAGAAAGGCAGAAATCCTTATGAGAACGTGCTGAACACCACAAACGTGGGAACCATAGATCTCGACTGGAGCTTCACGACCGGGGGTGCAATTACTTCTTCACCCGCGGTTTCGGGTGGCACGGTTTTCCTTGGATCCGCAGATGACTATCTTTACGCCATCAACGCCACCACCGGTGCTCTGGTCTGGAAATTCAAGACGGACAACAGCATCGTGGATTCCTCGCCGGCGGTTTCCAACGGCACGGTCTATAGCGGATCAACCGACGACTCCTTGTATGCCTTTAACGCCACTACGGGCGCGCCGGTGTGGAGTTTCAAAACCGGGGCAGCGATCAATTCTTCGCCTTCGGTGTTCAACGGGGTGGTGTACGTTGGCTCGACCGATAACAATGTCTATGCCCTCAATGCCGCCACCGGCGATCCGGTGTGGGAGCAACCGTTCACCACGGGCGGTCCTGTGCACTCCTCGCCCGCCGTGGCCAATGGCGTGGTCTATGTCGGTTCATACGATGACAACGTTTATGCCATCAATGCCACTACTGGCGCCCAGATATGGAAGTTCGCAACTGCCGGTGAGGTCTTTTCTTCTCCGGCAGTGTCGGAAGGACTGGTTTACGTCGGTTCTGACGACGACAACGTATATGGCCTGAACGCCGAAACTGGCGCTCAAGTTTGGAAATTCGCGGCCACAAATGAAGTCGAATCCTCGCCGTCGGTGTGGAACGGCGACCTCTATATAGGTTCGGATGCCGGCTATTTCTACGCGCTGCAATCGCGCAACGGCACGCTCATTTGGGATACGGCCTCCACAACCGCATACGAGGTGTCCCCGCTATGTTTGGCGAATGGTATTGAGTATGTTGGAATCGGAAACAACGTTTACGCCCTGACCCAAGTAGTTACACCTGAGGTCCTTTGGGCAGGTGTTACCGGGAACCTGGTAACCGCAGCCCCGACAGTGGTGAATGGGGTGGTGTATGTCGCCTCTCAGGACGACAACTTGTACGCCTTTGATCTCAATGGGGGCAATCAGGTAAAAAATCTGCCTCCACGACCGGATCCGGCGACGTTAGTGCATGATCCAGAGTTGCAGCGGTCTTTCTGGCAGTCGCGGTAGGGCGGTCCTTCTGCTAGTCGGAAGCTGCTGTGCCCAGGGCTGATGGCTGGAGATGCCAGGCCTGCAGCACGATGTCCAATCTTGAAGTTCACCACAAACAATTCCGGAGACAATCCGGAGATGATTTCGAGCAGAACCTGATCACCTTATGCAGCAACTGTCATGGTAGAGTGCACGGCTGTTGACACTCCTGTGCGGTGACTTGCAGCATGGAAATGCACTGCCCATAGCATGCTGTGGATGCGTAAGCTTGTCACAAGGATTCCATCCTTGTTATAGTAAGGATATGAGTAAGGTCACTAGCAAGCTACAATTGACTGTGCCTAAAGCGATCGCGGACCAGTACGGTATTCGCCCTGGGGATGAATTGCAATGGTCTCCGGCGGGCGAGAGCATTCGCGTGTCGCTGTCGCGCAGCCGTACCAAAGCCGAGCAAAGTTTGACCCTCAAGGAAAGGCTCGAGTTGTTTGATCGAGGTAGCAAACGCCTCAGCAAGATCCAGAGAGAACAGTTGAAGAAAGCGGCTGGTTCGAAGACTCGTCGCCAAAATCGCGGATGGACACGAGAGGGACTTTACGATCGTGGCTTCCCTCGTTGATACTAACATTCTCGTTTACCGGTGTGATCCACGATTTCCAGAGAAACGCGAGACCGCACGCGCGCTCTTGCAGCAGGGCCTGCTTCAAGAGGTCCTACGAATTCCCCATCAAGCGCTGGTAGAATTCGTTTCTGTTGTAACCCGCGGAGGGCCGGACGGCCACTCCCTATTACCGCGTGAAGAGGCGTGGCGCCAAGCCGAGGACATGATGATGGAGTTTCCAATTCTCTATCCTAATGCTCAGGTGGTAAGGACGGCGTTGCGCGGCATGGCTGCCTATCAACTACCTTGGTTCGATGCGCATCTCTGGGCGTACGCGGAGCACTACGGTTTGCCCGAGATCATCTCCGAGGATTTTGAGCACGGAAGACTTTACGGCAGTGTGCGCATTCGAAGCCCATTTCTGGCGTAATAAACGCTTTCGATGCGTGAGCTTGTCGGGACTGGTGCCGTTTACTTTGCACAGGTACTGCTGATCTAGTGGCGGCAGAACTTCGAAGGATGGCTTAATGGCAAAGGCAAATCAGGTTTCTATTGCCTATCTTGACCCCAACGTGCAGCATGTGGGTATTAGTCGCATGGGGCCTTGAAACGTCACACAGCTTCGGGAGCTCGACAAAACGCTCGTGATTCAGGACAACGATAAACCGCTGCCAGTGTTCCTCAAGTACGAGCACTTCCTAGTAAGGCAGGAAAAGATACTGAAAAGCGAGGAGCAATGAAGTGAACTCTAAACCGATGTTCCGACCCTGCGCTTTCGGACCGAAAAATAAGCCCAGGTTCCAATAAACGAGCCGACGCACCCACTCAGCAGATGGAGAAGTTCGTGGATATAGCGTATCTGAAACAGTTGATGGAGTATGTTCTGGATCATTCTGCGCCTCCGATATATGCCATCATGCGTCGTGGGCAGACTTCGGCTACGTCGCCAGGAACAACCGCGTCCTTCTGCTAGTCGGAAGCTGCTGTGCCCAGCGCTGATGGCCTCTCACCAATACCCGAAACCGAGGAGGCAGGAACTTTCTGGGTTCTCCTCAACCAATCTGCTGCCATTTTCTCGGCCTGGAGCAGTTGCTCGCTGGTCAATACCTGATTGAGATTCTTGCTGGCTTGCAATACCTGTGCGCTAGCGATCAAGTACCACTTGTGGGCCAGCACCATGTCCGTGGGACCGGCTTTCCGAGCCTGGTACAGCTGTGCGAGTACTAGCTGCGCGATCGGCGAACCTTGCTCAGCGGCTTGTTGACATTCAGCCAGGCACGAGTCGCTACGCAGGATTTCTTCCGTGCAGCTTCTTAGAAAATAGCTGAATACTGACTGCGGATTGCTGTCCTGGCTCAGAGTCATGAACAAAAGTTCGACCCGGCTTGACACCCCGAGTTTGTCGAATATGCGAAACAGGTAATTCTTAACAGTGTGTTGGCTCAAGCCCAGCCGCTCCGCAATCTCGCGGTTCGTCAATCCTTCCGCCAGGCTTTGGACGATATCCATCTCCCGCTTCGACAGAAGGCTTAGACCGTTGGCATCGACAGCATGGATCGCCGGAGCAGACGCCAGAGCATCGAGAGCTACCGACATTTCACCGCTGTTAGCCCAGACCTCACCGTTGTGTACGCAATGAATACACTTGCACAGTCTCTCGATCGATTCACATCGGCTGAATACTCCCCTGGCGCCGGCACGAAATGCATCCAGAACAACTTCCGGTTTCGACGAGTCCAATAGAATGATGGCGCGAATGTCTGGACGCGAGACCCGCACTTCGCGCAAAATTTCAAAGCCACGATAACGCTGCTCGTCCAGGTCGGCACTCATCACCAGTACATCGATCCGGCGATCGATGACCTCCCTGGTCACGGTTTTCGCTGAATCTGAGCGGAGCACTTCCAGCGCGTGATCACGCTTCAGCGCCTCGGTGAGTAATTGCGTGTGAATAACAGAACCGTCTAGAACCAGGATACGAATGTTCCTGCCCGCGGCATCCTCGCGTTCCATATCTCCTCCACTGCTGGTGCTCGACTAAGATCCCTAGGGACCCCATAAACCAAGAAAGTTAGGACACCATTTTGCTATAACGTCGTACGAATCAAATCATCTGGCGTTGCTCAACACATTGCGAGCACGAGGTGGTGGGAGGGCCAGATTGCCTTGTCGAAAACCTGATGGCTGATGACAAGCGCTATTTTAGAGGAAGCACTATACAGTAAACCCTGTATAGAGACAAGGTAAAAGAACCGCAAGATCTTTCACCGGGTCAGCGTCTTGCACCATAGCGCAACCGCTCGCGATCCGGCTATCTTAATCGTAGTGGAGCTGACGTGGCATTGGAATGGCACGAAAGAGCATTGCGGCAACCTGTTAGTGCTAGAAATTTGAGTGTGTTGCCTGTTGAACGCTTCGCACAAACAACAGCAGAATACTTGAAAATCGACGCTGCCCATTGCCCGACTTTCTCTGCCGATAGAGAAACCCTCCTCTAGTGGCACTGTCCATGCCAGAGCGAAATCCCACTCCCAGCGCAATGAGAAACCCTCCACTAAGAGCTTGTACCTCTTGCAGCGATCTGCACTCGATCTTACTCTCGCTGCATCTCGGGCAATAATTCTGGTTGGGTCGTAATCCCCCGTTGGCCAGTGCTAGTCAGGTCCCCCATTAGTTGTTAATCCGTGTTGCGAAGTTGAGACGCTCGACTGACAAACTCTCTTTTTTATGGGGTTCAAAAGGTGCGTGACCCAGAGGGCGAAGCTATGTTG
>DASPSE010000073.1:0-10417 GCA_035624085.1 Terriglobales bacterium | reverse complement strand
GGCTGTGGCGTAGTTGAAACACAAGGCAGCGAACCCGTGACTCTCGCGAAAGGCGATGCCGTCGTCGTACCTGCCTCGCTCAGCGAGTTTCGCGTTCGCCCACAGTGGGCGATGGAATTTCTGATGTCTTCTTTACCGGGCCGAGATGTGCCGGAACCAGTGACGAGCTTGTAATCTCAATGCAAGTCAGCGCGTGAAAGCTTTGCCAAAAACAAATCTCAATTTCTATCCTGTGATCCTGGCCGGTGGTCGCGGCACGCGGTTTTGGCCGCTGAGCCGCAAGCGCCGCGCAAAACAGTTGCTGGCGCTCGACGGCAAGCAGACCATGATCCAGCAGACGTTGGTGCGACTGCTGCCTCTTGCTCCCGCCAAGCGCTTTTGGGTCATCACTAACGAAGATTTGCAGCAAGCGGTCGTTCGCCAGCTTCCTCGGCTCAGTAAGCACCAAATAATCGCCGAACCGGCAGGAAGAAACACAGCGCCCGCTATTGGCTTAGCGGCTTTCCTTCTCCTTCGCACCGATCCTGGCGCAGTGATCGGAATGTTTCCTTCCGATCACGTGATCTCCGACGAGAAACGGTATCGTGAACTGGTGCGTAAAGGAGCTGAGATAGCCGCAGCGGGTGAGAACATCGTCGTGCTGGGCATTCGTCCCACGCGCGCCGAGACCGGGTACGGCTACATCGAGGCCGGCGAGGGAACCGATGGCGACGCTCTGCGCGTGCGCAGGTTCACGGAGAAGCCTTACGCCGAACGGGCTGCCCGGTTCGTCGAAGCCGGCAATTATTACTGGAACAGCGGAATGTTCATCTGGGGAGCGCTGACCTTGGCCAATGCGCTGCGCGAGCATCTGCCCAAAACTGCGCCGATCCTGGAAGAAATCGCAGTGGCATTCGGAACGCGAAAATTCAACAGTGTTTTTCGACGGCTCTATCCCAGGTGCGAGAACATCAGCATCGACTACGCCGTGCTGGAGCCTCGGTCTGCGAAGGGAGAACAAAATTCCAACATTTTCTGCTTGCCCGCCGATTTTGGCTGGAATGATCTTGGGTCATGGACCGCTTTGCACGAGCACCAAGTCACCAAATGCCAGCCGCAGGATGGTAACGTCGTCTCCGGGGAGGGCATGTTCACGCTTAACGCGCAGGATAACTACATCCACGCACCGGGAAAATTTGTGGCCGCTGTCGGCGTAAACGATCTGGTGGTTGTCGAGACCGATGATGCGCTGCTGATCACCACACGCCAGCAGGCACAGGATGTAGGAAAAATCGTAAAGTACCTGGATGAGAAGAAGCTGAACAAGCTCACATAGTTTCCAGAGGTTTCTCATAAATAGTTTTGGGCAGGGCACGGCTTCAGCCGTGCCGCTTAGTGCCACAAAATACGTTGGGCTTTAGCCCCTGAGGGGACGCACAACTTACACTTTCGCTCACTATGAGATAGCCTGATAGCCTCCAGTTTCCTGTTTCAAGCTCTCACTAGAGACTGGAAACTGGAAACCAGGAACTGGAAACCTTGGACCTGCATCATGGCAGAAATCAAATTCGGCACCGACGGCTGGCGCGGCATAATCGCCGACGACTTCACCTACGACAACGTGCGCCGGGTGGCGGCCGCCATCGCCGCTTACGTCCTGAAATACGAAGACCCTAGACACGGCTTAATCGTTGGCTACGACACTCGCTTTGCATCGCAATGCGTAGCGCGTGTCGCCGCCGAAGTCCTGGCCGGGGCCGGCATTCCGGTCAAGCTCGCGAACGATTACACTCCTACTCCGGCAATTTCGTTCGCTGTAAAGCAGCGAGGCGCCGCGGGTGGCGTCGTCATCACTTCCAGCCACAATCCCTGGAACTGGAACGGAGTCAAATTTAAGGGAAAGTTCGGCGGATCAGCCACCCCACAAATCATCAAAGCAATCGAAGAGCAGTTACTGGCAGGCGCGACACCCAACGGTCACAACGCTTCCATTGAAGAAGTCGATCTCAAGCGGAAATACATCGAAGCCATCTGCCGTTTTGCCGATCTCGATCTGATCGCCAAAGCCCGATTCAAGGTCGCCGTGGATTCGATGTACGGCTCCGGACGCGGAGTGCTGACGAAGATCTTCACCGATCATGGTATTGAATACGTCGCAATTCGTCAGGAATTGAACCCGCTTTTCCCCGGCATTAACCCGGAACCGATCGAGCCGCACGTGGCCATGCTGCAGGAAACCGTAGTGAAACAACGCTGCTATGCCGGACTTGTCACCGATGGCGATGCGGATCGCATTGGCGCCGTGGCCGAAGACGGCAGCTTCGTGGATTCCCACAAAATTTTCGCTGTCCTTCTGCAATGGCTGCTAACGAGAAAAAAATGGCCTGGCGAAGTAGTGCGCGCCTTCAACACCACTCGTATGGTGGACCGCATCGCCAGGAGGTACGGCCGCAAGCTCAACGAGTGCCCGATCGGATTCAAATACATCGCCGACCTAATGATGGAGCGCGAGATCGTCATCGGGGGGGAGGAATCTGGCGGCATAGGATATTCGCGCTTCTTGCCGGAGCGCGACGGAATCCTGAATGCGTTGCTGTTGGCCAATGTTATGGCCGAAGAAGGCAAGCCTCTCGGACAACTGGTCGCCGATCTGCAGCGTGAGTACGGACCGCACTACTACGGACGGCTCGACCTCCACATTCCCGAGGATGTCAAGCAGCAGGCAATTCAGCGGGCACGTTCCGACGAAACCAGAGGTTTGGCCAGATACTCGATCCTCAAAAAAGAGACTCTGGATGGAGTGAAGTTCTTCCTCGATGCTCCCACCAACGGCAATGGCGCCGAAGCCTGGGTTTTGCTCCGCGCTTCTGGTACAGAGCCCTTGTTGCGCATTTATGCCGAGGCAGCTTCCCCGGAGTTGGTGAAGGAGATCCTAAGCAACGCAGAATCCTTTGTGAAGGGCGGAGCATAACGAGGCCGCTTTAGAACTTCTGGTCACTTCACTTTTGGTTCTGGCACACCACATATCTCGGTACAATAATTAGTAAGCCGATGAACTCCACACTCGCTGCACCCAGCACTTCGGCGGATACGCCCGAGGCGCGGCGCTATAACCGGATCAAACGATGGCTCGGTATTGCCGACTTTGTTCTGGCTCTGGCTCTGCTTCTTGTGTTGCTGGCGACCGGCTGGAACGGCACGCTGAGGGACCTGGCTTACCGTGCCTCGTCTCAGATGTATGTACTCGCGGTGTTTTTGTACGTGGTCCTGCTCATGCTGATAGGCAAGCTGCTCGGGCTGGGCCTGGACTACTACGGATTCCGGCTGGAGCATCGTTACAATCTCTCCAATCAAAAGCTGCGCGCCTGGCTGTGGGACGAAACCAAGGGCTTCCTCGTCGGCCTGGTTTTAGCATCAATCGTTGTCGAGCTTCTGTATTTCATCATTCGAGCGGCTCCGCAATATTGGTGGCTGATCGCCTGGGCCGCATTCCTGGCTTTGTTTGTGTTGTTGGCGCAGCTCGGTCCCGTCATTTTATTTCCGATTTTCTATAAGTTCGAGCCGCTCCAGAATGATGAGCTTAGGTCCCGACTCGTGAAACTCAGCCAACGCGCTGGGACACGAGTGCGCGGTGTTTACAAGTGGCATCTCTCCGAAAAGAGCAAGAAGGCCAATGCAGCTTTAACCGGACTTGGCAACACCCGGCGCATCATCCTTGCAGACACGCTTCTCGACCATTATTCGCCCGATGAAATCGAGGCCGTGTTGGCCCATGAACTGGGCCACCACGTTCACAAGCACATCTTCAAAAGCATTATGGTGCAGGCAGGGATCACGCTCGTGGGATTCTGGGCGGCGAACTGGGTTTTGCATTACGCGATGGAGCGCTGGCACATGTTCGCGACGCTTTCGGATTTCGCCAATCTGCCTTTGTTGGTGCTGGTTTCAACCGTACTGTCGTTTCTTCTGCTGCCGGCCATCAACGCTTTCTCGCGGTATAACGAACGTCAGGCCGACCGCTATGCTTTCAAATCAATCGCCAGCGTGGAACCATTCATTTCGTCTATGAATAAGTTGGCCGACCAGAATCTGGCGGAGCGATCTCCTTCCCGGTGGGTCGAGTGGTTCTTCCACTCCCATCCCGCGATCTCGCGGCGCGTCGCTGCGGCCGAGCAATGGGCCAGGCAGCCAGCGAAAGCACGCGGATAATCTCGTCACCGGCCGCGAAGAATTGCTTCTGCCTTCCGCACATCTTCCTCCGCATCGACTCGAATTGTGTCGTACGCTGTCTCCGCAACCTGAATCGGGATTCCATTCTCCAGAAAGCGTAGCTGCTCCAGGCGTTCGCTCTGCTCCAGCGGGGACTCGGGCAGCGCAGTGTAACGATCGAGAGCGCTTTTGCGGTAGGCGTAAAACCCCAGATGTTTGAAGTAGCGGGGCTTTATGCCGTCACGGTCGTAGGGAATAGTGGCACGGGAAAAGTAAAGCGCGCGCCCGTCATTGTCCGTTACCACCTTAACGGCGTTCGGATTGTTGATATCCTCGACCGCAGCCGGAGTTTTCAGCGTCGCTACCTGAGTTCCTGAGTCCTCCATCAACCCGACAAGTGCTGCGATATGTTCAGCACGCGCCAGCAGCTCGTCGCCCTGCACATTGACGTAGACATCAGCCGCCATCGACTTGGAAATTTCATGGACGCGCTCCGTTCCGTTGCGACAAGAAGCCGCCGTCAGCCGCGCGTGAAAACCTTGCTGCTTGCAAAGGTGCAGAATTTCGTTCGAATCGGTTGCCACAATCACATCCTCAAGCAGCGCGCAGTCTCGAACGCTGCGGTACACGCGAACGATCAGAGGTTCTCCGGCGATCTCGCGCAACATCTTTCGTGGCAGGCGGGTTGAGCCCAGCCGGGCGGGAATAATGGCGATGGTTTTCATCGATTACAGTGTCAATTTTCCGCGCCCGGGATGCAACAAGACGGTTTCCAATTTCAAATTCTGGTTTGAGGTTGTCACAGTCGCCTGAAAGCTGTGTCTTCCGCCGTGCTCTCGCCTTGCGGCTATAATGAGGGAAAGTCATGAGATTCCGCCGCATCCTGTTTGTTCCTGGCAGTCTACTGCTGCTTCTGACCGTAATGTACGGGCAGAATGGGCCGCCCGACGAGTTGCCTTCGGCGCCCTCGGCGGCCAAAGGACAAACTCAACCGCAGAAAACCACGCCCCCGCCGCCCGCGTCTCCCGCGCCTGAAACGCCACCGTCTGAAGCACCAAACGCCGGAGCCCAGGCTCCGCCAGACAACGCAACGCCGGCCGCGAGCACGCCCGCTGAGCGACCGGCAGGCTCCGCCCAGCCTGCTGAATCCGCCAAAG
Organism: Terriglobales bacterium; assembly: GCA_035624085.1. Classification (GTDB taxonomy): domain Bacteria; phylum Acidobacteriota; class Terriglobia; order Terriglobales; family Acidobacteriaceae; genus JAFAGX01. The sequence continues at coordinate 5,072 of DASPSE010000073.1, read as the reverse complement.
CCAATAAACCCGAAACCGACAAACCGTCCCAAGAGGACGAATCCGTCTCCACCATCCGCAGAACGGTAAACGAAGTCAACGTCGTTTTCACGGTCACCGACAAGCACGGTCGCTACGTGAAGGACTTAAAGAAGAACGATTTCAAGATCCTTGACGATGCCAAGCCGCCCGAGGAAGTCCGCAGCTTTCGCGCAGAAACCGATCTGCCGCTGGAAGTTGGCCTGCTCATCGACGCCAGCAACTCTGTTCGTGACCGTTTCAAGTTCGAGCAGGAATCGGCCGTAGAGTTCCTGAATCAAACGGTACGCCGCAAATATGACCAGGCCTTTGTGGTGGGTTTCGACGTAACGCCCGAGGTAACGCAGGATTTCACCGATGACACCGAAGCGCTCTCAATGGGCGTGCGGATGCTTCGCCCCGGTGGTGGCACGGCGCTGTACGACGCGCTTTATTTCGCTTGTCGTGACAAGCTTTTGAAATCCCAGCACAGCGGACCGGTGCGCAAGGCCATCATTCTGCTCAGCGATGGCGATGACAATCAGAGCCACGTCACGCGCGAGGAATCCATCGAGATGGCCCAGCGCGCGGAGGTAGTGGTTTACACCATCAGCACTAATCTGTCAGGTAGCGGAAGTCACGGAGACAAAGTCCTGCAACGCATCGCCGACGCAACCGGAGGACGAGCCTACGTACCCTTCCAACTCACGGATGTTGCTAACGCATTCGCAGCCATTCAGGAAGAACTGCGCAGCCAGTACGCGATTTCCTACAAGCCGGCGGAGTTCAAACTGGACGGCCGCTATCGCACGATAGAAATTCTCGCGCAAGAAAAGGGACTGCACGTGCGCAGCCGCCGCGGCTACTACGCGCCCTCGCAGTAGGAGATGGCATGGCAGGATACTCCGGCACTCCGCTGCCCAAGAAGCTCGGCATCAAAGAGCAGTTTCGCGTCACCTTCCTTGGCTTGCCCGCCGATGTGAAAGCTGAACTGAAAGATGCTCTGAAGACCTGTCGAATTGCGAAAGACGGCACGGGCAAAGAGCCTCTTGATTTCGCCATGATCTTCGTTAAGAGCGCCGCGGAGTTGAAGAAGAAGTTTGGCGAGATGTCGAAGCAGCTTGCGCCGGCCGGAATGTTGTGGGTGAGTTGGCCGAAGAAAGCTTCAGGCGTGGCGACTGACCTTGACGAAAACGAAGTACGCAGAATCGGCCTGGAGGCCGGTTTGGTGGATGTGAAAGTCTGTGCCGTGAGTGAAGTCTGGTCGGGATTGAAGTTCGTGATTCGGGTCAAGGACCGAACCGGAATCGGCGTCCCAGGTTCGCGCCCTGGTTTTGGGCGCTAACCTGGGCACCACGACAGTGTTTCCCAAACCGGGTTAGCGTCCAAAAAGCTTACGCGAACCTGGGGCACCCGGCCCCTGATGCTGCAAGGGGGCGATACTGGTCGCGGCGCATCGAATCCCCGAGCGTATTTAGGGTGAGATCATGAAAATCTACCTCGGCCGCCACGTGCTTGGATTAGCTGCAATCCTTTTTGGCGTGTTGACTTTGGTGTGGCAGGACTTTAACGATTGGCAACAGATCTGGGCGCTGGGAAACGTTCCCCACCGCCAGATCCTAGCTTACGTTGCCGCTGCAATCGAGATCGTCGGAGGCGTAGCGATTCAATGGCGCAAAACGGCGCGAGCCGGCGCTATTGCGCTCGGCAGCATCTTCTTAGTCTTTGCGTTGCTCTGGATACCGCGCATCGTCAGGGAGCCCCTCGTCTATGATCGCTTGGGCAATTTTTTCGAGCAATTCTCTCAGTTCGCGGGGGCGCTGATCGTCTATGCGACGGTTGGCAATTCAGAACAAGCACCAAGGACGGCGCGGAGCGGGTATGTGTTCTTCGGAATCTGTGTTGTTTCTTTCACCCTCGAACAACTTATTTATCTTTCCGGAACGGCGAGTTTTGTTCCCAAGTGGATTCCTCCGGGGCAAATGTTCTGGGCAATAACTACTACGACTGCGTTTGCGCTTGCGGCGATCGCGTTACTTTCTGGACGCTCGGCCCTTCTCGCGGCTCGTTTACTCACCGCCATGATAATCGGCTTCGGGCTGCTAGTGTGGCTCCCGGCGCTTTTTGCGAATCCTCATGATCTGACAAACTGGGCTGGAAACGCGGAGAATCTTTCGATTGCGGGAGCGGCATGGATTGTCGCGGATTTTCTCAGTCAAAAACACTCCAACATGAAGGCGCTTGAATGAAAGGCCAGCTAGAAATCTCCCGCAATGATGTACTTTAAGTGCTATGCGTACAACGCCAGGCTGCTGGCCGTTGCATGTTCCTGCGCCTCCTCCGACTCGGCGTGCTTGCCATCTACCCAAGTACGTCTACACTGGTTTCGATGGCTCTTGGAGTAATGCGGACACTGACTTTCGTGATCTTTTAGCGTCCAATCAGCAGGGGTACGGTGGTTCCGTTGACCGTGGGTATACAATCGTGACGTTAGTAACATACAGGAGAAGCAGGCGGATGGGATCTGTCGCGGTAGCGAAATCGAAGCCGGACCGGCGTGCCGCGGCGCGACGTATTGCAGCTCTGATCGAGCAGCACATGACGGACTCCGGCCTTTCCGAGCGGGAAAAGAACAACAGGGTTAAGCAGTTCTCAAAGCGGGTGGACAAGGCTATCGCGCGTCGCGCCAAACGCGCTTGATCTCCTCGTATCGCGGGTCATCCGGCGTTATCCCAAAGTCGGACTGAAGACCTTCTTCGAAGGTTTGCTCGTCGTCGATTTCCATCAGCTTGGCGAGTCTGTTCATCAGTTCCTGTTCCCGCCTGCGGGCCTCGCCTCTCGGCGTGCGCGGTTTCGCAATCTCAAAGGCTTTGCCTTCCTTACGGGTCATCCGTTTGCCCCGTCCATTATCGCTCTTGGCAAATGCGGGGCTTGAGAGGCTCAGCCTCGGCGAGGGTGTTTTCAGTCCCTTTTCGGCACCGCGTAGTATCCCGTCCGCGCCTGAATCTTGTAATCCTTGATGTTGGTCTGAATCTGGACTTTGCGGAAGGTGCCGTCGAGCTTGGAATTGCTTGGTGTGTAGCCGATGTTGTACTGGCTGCGAAGCTCATTGGCGATCTGATCGAAGCCTTGTCTCAGCTTGTCAAACTTGTTGCCGACTTCAATGACGCGGCCGCCGGTCTCCTCAGTGAGCTTTTTCATTTCGCGGTCGCCGGAGTAGCCGCCGAATCCGTAGAAGCCGCGATCAGCGCACAGCAGAACATACACAATGCTGTCGGACTTTTGCGCCGCTTCGATCGCGTCTTTGATCTTTAACCGGCTGCCCTGATCCTCGCCGTCAGTCAGCAGAATCATTGCCTTGCGTCCCACTTGCTGGGCAAGCTCGTCATGCGAGGCCAGATAGACGGCATCGTAGAGCAGCGTGCCGCGAGGTACGCCCTGCGTCGGGATGGTGCCGCCGCCCAATCCCGGAATTCCGGTTCCACCGCCGCCGGCAGTATTGATTCTTGCGCTGTTTAGGGCGCTCTTCAGCAAGTGAACGGAGTTGGTGAAGTCCTGCAACAGGTCCACGTCAACATCGAAGCTGATGACGAAGGCCAGATCCTTGTCGCGCAGGATTTGCGTGAGAAAATCGCCACCCACCTGCTTTTCCATGTCAAGAACACGCATCTGGCTGCCGCTGGAATCGATGAGAATGCCCAGCGTGAGTGGGAGATTGGATTCAGCCGCAAAATACTTGATAGTCTGAGGCTGGCCGTCTTCGAGAATCTGAAAGTCACTCTTCGTCAGATTGGGAATGAGCGCGCCCTTCTTGTCCTTAACGTTATAGAAGAGCTGCACCACGTTAACGTTGACTTTGAGGGTCGCGGCTGCCTGATCCTGCTCCTGATTCTGGCCGGGTGATTGGGCGTGCAGAGTGAACAGTGCGCCCAGCGCGATCAGCAGAACCACTCCGCTCAAGACTCGAAGGACAAGGGCTTTGGACATGAAGGTTTCTCTTTGGGTTTTTTGTTAGTCTATCCTTAACGGTTAGATGCAACAAATGGCCCGGTCCAGCATCCCACTTGGGGGAAGGTTAAGGTGAGTCTCGTTGTGGCAAAAATCATCGGAGAAGCTCCAACGGCGCGGCTCTTGGCAAGCGTGCTCTTTCTTTTGGCGCCAAGCGCATTTCTTGCGCAACAGCAGCCGAATCAGCCGATTCCTGACGCCCCTTCCGCCGTCCAACCGCCGCCGCAGCTTCCCAGTGCGCCGGAGCCTCAACCTCTTCCGGAAAAACAACCGCCCACAAGTGAACAGAAGTTGCCCCCGGCTATTCCACCGAATGAGCCGCCGCCTTCGTCAGCCGCGCCAGCTACGCCTCCGGCGGAGGAGCCCGTACCCCCTCCACCGATGAAAATCACCACAGTTCCTCCTGGTAGTGCAACGAAGGAGCAACCTGGAGCTCAACAGGAGCTGTATCGGATCGTCCGAAACGTGAACCAGGTGATCGTGCCGGTGCGGGTGACGGACGAAACCGGGCGGCTGGTGAGCGGATTGTTGGCCAAGGACTTCTCCGTCTTTGAGGATGGCAAGAAGCAGACGATGAATTTCTTTACCAGCGATCCATTTGCGCTTTCGACGGCCGTAGTTCTCGACCTCGGTTTGCCGGATGCGGCGCTGCAGAAAGTTAACGAAACCTTCCCGGCACTCGAAGCGGCATTCAGCCAGTTCGACGAGGTAGCGCTCTACGTCTATGGCGAAAACGTGACAAAGTTGGAAGATTTCGGGGCCGTAGGCCGGCAACTGGATGCCAAGCTGAATCAGTTGAAAACCGTGCGCGGGGAAAACAACGGGGTTCCAGTCACCGGGGGTCCGCTGGGACCGCAAGGCCCGGTGGTCAATGGCGTGCCGGTGGGTCAGCCTACTTCTCCAGTGATCACGCCATCGAAACGCGCTCACGCACTGAACGACGCAATTCTCCAGGCGGCTTTCGACCTGGGCAAGCAAGAGAAGTCACGGCGCAAAATCATCTTTGTGATCAGCGACGGCCGCGAATACCGCAGCGATGCCAGCTACGGCGCGGTATTGCAGGTTCT
>DASPSE010000060.1:0-2535 GCA_035624085.1 Terriglobales bacterium | reverse complement strand
GCGTCTGGGAAATGGGCCGGGAGCAAACGGCATGTGGATGGATTATTTGCACGCCACAAAAAACTCACAGCAGATGCAGTTGTATCGCCAGATGGGGGAACTGGCTTACGTCGCCGAGCGCAAGCGGCAAGCAATCGCCTTTATGAGGGAGGATTATGCGCGTTTCGCGGGCCTCTGCCTGAAGCGATTCGTCTATTTCTGGGCGGGCGTTCCGCGTCCTGAGGAGAGATCTGCCCTCGCACCCTTTTCCAATTCCTTGTATCTCGCATCATCGGTGCTGGCGGTATGGGGCCTGGCGCGGGGCTTGCGAAAGCACATGCCGGGCGCATGGCTCTTTTTCTGGCTCGTCCTTATTTATCCTCTCGTCTATTACGCGTTTTTCGTACTTCCCCGTTATCGCCACCCGATCGAGCCCGAATTGTTGATTTTAATGGTGTATATCATTTCGGAGGCGGAGCCGAGGCGGATGAAACCTACGCCATAGAAATCTTCATCGCTTGCAAAACCGAGAGCGAACTTGGACTGGCATGCGCCGTAAAACGATGTTCATAGCTGTGATTGTCATTGCCGCCGCTGCCACCGTTACAGCGGCTTCTTTGAGGATATATTTTCTCGACGACAGCGGCGGAGGGGATGTGCTATGGAATACCGATAGTGCATATCTGTTCATCGACAATATCCAGAGGGGCTACCGCTTCAGCTACCTCTGGTACCCTGTTGAGGTCCTCGGGGAGTATTTCTATGCCGTGCCCCTTCCCGATGCTCAGCGGGTGCACCTTAGAGTATTCGAAGTCACATCAGGGGGCATTCAGCGCCGCACGATCGATGAAGGGACGGATCCTGCCAATTCACCGAGTTTCTACACTCCTTTTGGAGGCCAAATTTACGCCTGGTGCCCAGGGGTCGTTTGCAGGTGGACTGGCAATACATTCGAATCTGTTGGAAGCTCGGAGGAGCAAAACATTGGGGGGATGTCGGGCCTTTCCTCGACGGACTTCACCAATGTCAAGGGATGGTCTAAGCGAGGTTTTGGTACGGCGCCCGTTGATTACAAATTTACAATCCAAGTGGCGGATAAGTTCGAGATTTCTGTAGATAACCGCTCGATGATTAAGTCGAGGTTTGGCGGCGCCTCAATCGAGCTACTGCGTCCAGGGCGACCACCCGAACGGATCTTTTACCTTGAAGGAAATCCACGAAGGGTTAGCAGGGCAGAATACGAGCGCATATTTGGGCGACACTGAACCGACGTGGGCGGAGTCATGGGAGCGTTGGCACCAGACCCACATTGAGTTGATTGCGTTGGTAATTGTCGCGCTCGGTTTCGTGTTGCGAGTCAGGGAAGCTTGGGGCACGTTTCTGAATCCAGATGAGGCGCTGCATTTTTTCATCGCCAATCGCACGTCGCTGGATGCGGTCTATAAAGTGAGCCTGACTCAGGCGCATCCGCCCCTGCTCTTTTTCCTGTTATACGGATTGCGCTTTTTGGGGAGATCGGAATTCCTGCTTCGCCTGCCATCGATTCTAACGGGCACTTTATTTTGCTGGATCTTTTTCAAATGGCTGACTCGTATTTTAGGCCCGACGGTCGGGTTGACTGGCCTGGTGTTCGTGGCGTTCCTTCCGCCGATGATCAGCGTCACTGCACAGGTCCGCCAGTACGGACTTCTGCTGCTCTTTTTGATCAGCGGGGCGTGGTTTTTGGAGCGCGCTCTGGCGGAGAATTCGCCGAGGCTGATGTTGATCTCCGCCGTCTCACTCTGGCTGGCAATCCTTTCTCATTATTCAGCGTTCTTGTTCGTCGCTGTAATCGGCCTTTACACGCTTCTGCGCATCTGGCGGGAGAACGTTTCGGTCCACACTCTTATTGCCTGGGTCGCGGGCCAAGTTGTGGCCTTCGCGTTTGCTGTTTTTCTTTTCGTGACCCATATTTCGAAAATCAAAGGAACCAACATGGCGGGGCAGGCTTTCGATGGCTGGCTGCGCAAGTCTTATCTCCATCGAGGCAGCGACAATCCATTCACGTTTCTGGTGACACGAAGCTTCAGCCTTTTCCAATACATTTTTGGCCAACTCGTGGTTGGGGACATTGTGGCGCTGTTGTTTGTCGCAGGAATTGTTTTATTGCTACGTGGCAACGGCCGGATGTTACGAAGGAGAGAACGCTATCGAGTTGTGGTGCTGTTCGTCCTGCCGTTTATCCTTAACTATACGGGCGCGCTCTTTGATCTCTACCCGTACGGGGGCACGCGGCACTGTGTTGATCTCGCCATTTTCGCGATTGCCGCTGTGTCGGCGTGTGTGGTGGGGATCGCTGGGCAAAACGCCCTCCGCGCAATTGCCATTAGCAGTTTGACTATAGCGCTCTGTTTTATCTTCCGAACGAACCACGCTCCTTACATCGCGCGCGCCGACCAGAATCGAGCTCACATGGATCGCGCCGTCAGCTTCATACGAGAGCAAATACCCCCATCTGACCCAATCCTAGCGGATTATGAGAGCGGCATCGAGCTTGGTCATTATCTGTGTGAGCAA
>DASPSE010000039.1:0-2335 GCA_035624085.1 Terriglobales bacterium | reverse complement strand
GTCCGGCGACAGCTTTCCCGAGCGGACCTGCGCGAACAGCTTGCGGATCGATTCAGCGTTCAAAGGAGCACTCCCCCGCGATCAGCACTGAAACAAGATTTTAGACCAGGGTTTTGACCTCGGGGTGTGAGCACCGGCGGTGCGTGCAACATGGTTTGGGCCTACTGCACGAGGCGTACGTCGGTGTCCTGCGGCGACACAGGCTTGCCTTCCTCTGGGCGATCTGAGTCACCTCAGCGACCGGTCTTGGACCAAGCCTGCCAAAGCGCGTCAAAAGTGCGCCCCTCAAACACCGGAGCCAATCCGCTGCGATTGAACAAATCCCTTATGCGCTGCTTTGGATTGGCGATCTTCAAAATGCAATTTGCTCGTCTGGCGTGCATATAAACACTGACCAGCGTACCGAGACCGGCACTATCGATGTAGTCCACATTTGCCATGTCTAACACGATGCGCTTGCCCTCGCCGGTCAGATCCCGCACAGCGCTCTCCAGCGCAGTGTTACTATTCAGTGTGATCCGGCCCGTCGCCCGGATAGTCGTCTCAGAGTTTTTCTTCTCCGTTTCGAGCTTCAATTCGGGAGCGCTAGAAACCGGGTTACCAGCCATGGCAAGCCTCCTTTGTTGTGAAATGCGAGGCCGGCTGTTTTCCCCAAGCCGAATCTCTCCTAACTCAGTGGAACTCCGCGCGGCCGAGTTACTTCCAGGTTCGATTTGACGCGCCTAAAGATATACGAAAATAGCCCAAAGTCAAGCCAGACCCAAGAGTGGAGCTATTTTGGCGAAGGATAGCTGACAGGCTATCCGCGTACAGAGGCACATGGTTTCTTGCGGGTGGACTCAGTTCGCCGAATGATCTCACGACAAGCTTGCCAGGCAGTGCTAGGTTCATCAATGTGCGCCAGGAAGAGACGCCGCAGAACAGCGCGGCTTACGGATCCTCTCAGATAAGCGTCGTAAAGCTCGCTGCCCACCCTCGCCCCGAGCTGTTGAGCGATTTCGTCGAACTTTCCGCGATCTGCAGTCGTTGCTTCATGCGCCAGTTTTTCGCAGAGCTTTGCAGAAAGAATGTGGCTGTCTTGCTCGTCCACGGCAGGACGCGCTGGATACAGCACTCGCGATCCAAAGTGCGCCAGTGCGTTTTCGAGTGTACGTGCGTAAAAGCGGTCTTTCCGTTCTCCAGCAACACGGGTGACATTGCCATTTCTGCGCAACGGTAACCCGCGGCAAGCATGATGCAGGAAGCGTGCCGCTTCCTCGGCGGTGTACATCATTTGAAATTCGCGAACGTAGAGCGCGTTGATCGAAGGCAAATAGATGCTGCCTTGAGCCTCGACTCTCTGCAACATGTTTTCTACTTTCTTTGGATCATCGAAGGCGCGCAGCAGCAATTGCCGCAAGCGGGCATCGGAAGAGCCGCAATAGACCTCAGGAAGCAGGTCCACGAGGAACTTTGGCTGGCTGGTGTTGTGCGATGAATACCGGTTAATGTCCAGGAAGCCGGCCAGGCTGTCGATCAGGTTGTAAACCGTGGGCGCAGCGTCCGGCTGATTCGCATCCTCCCGGCTCCAACGAGTCAGGTGCAGGCGGTAGCTCTCGTATTTTTCCAGGGGAGTTGAATTGAAAACGCAGACCACGTCATCCTTCACCCGCACCGCTTCCACTCGTTCTTTCCGCTCCGCACTTGCGGACCAATAAAGAGCGTCAACATTCTGCAGGACCGTGAGCAACCGCTCGGCAGGCATGCGCTCGCGCAACAGGCGGGGCAAATGCCGGGGAGCAAAGTGGGACTCGCCGAACAACACCAGAATCGCCGCATACGGATGTCGCTGCCGGATCTCCTCGATCTTGTCTACGGCATGACGGTCGCGCGCCCCGATCTTTCTCAGGTCTTCACGCGGCATGCAGTCCAGGCCGTAGATGGCCTCGGCATGTTCACGGGCGGTGACCAACAACTCGTAAAATGGGGCCCAGTCGTAACCCCAATCGGCGTCGAAGCGAACGCGCTCGCGCAGTTCCACTTCGTCGATGTCGCGCCGCCACCATTCCTCGAGCACATGTTGATGGCGGGAGAAGATGGTTTCCACACCCAGAACCACCGGACGATCTCCGGGCTGTGCCCGCACTTCGAGCAAACTCGCGGCATAGCGCTGCGCCGCCGGGAGCGCGTGATAATCACCGACGAGAATGATGCCGGCAGAATTGACCATGCTGGCCAGTTCTTGTGAATTGATGACGGACTGGTAAGAGCGGAAGGCGTCGCGGAAATCGCGCAGATATTTGCGGCGTCCGCTGGAATCGTTGGCTCGAAGCTCCCGTTCCACCCCGGCGAGCGC
>DASPSE010000035.1:0-3973 GCA_035624085.1 Terriglobales bacterium | reverse complement strand
GTATCCTCGAGCCTTCCACTATCACCGCGCTGGTTCCCTGACGGAGGCAGCGACCATGCTGTCGCAGCTTGGCGAGGAAGCCAGGCCGCTGGCTGGCGGTCAGAGCCTGATCCCGCTGATGAAGCTCCGCTTGGCCAGTCCTATGGACCTGGTAGATTTGAACTTCATCCTGGGGACTTCCTACATCAAAGAACATGCGGGCGTGTTGCGCTTTGGGCCATTGACGCGGCATGCGGAAATAGAAAACTCCGACGTGGTCGCCAGAATTCCTGTATTGCATGATTGCGCGGGTGGAATCGCGGACATACAAGTGCGAAATCGAGGCACGATTGGCGGGTCCGTGGCGGAAGCGGATCCCAGCGGTGACTGGGCAGTGGCGCTGATGACCCTGCCGACCGAAATTCGCTGCATCGGAAAAGACGGTGAGCGTACGGTGCCGCTGATGGATTTTGTCAAGGATGCTTACACGACCGCCTTAGCACAGGACGAACTGGTAAAAGAGATTGTGGTGAGGATTCCGCCCAAAGGAAGTGGCGGAGCTTATCTTGCCTTCAAGCGGGCAGCTCCGGTCTATGCCACGGCCAGTACGGCGGTGCAGCTAGCGATGGACGGCGATGTCTGTAAGGATGCGGCGATCGCATTGGGCTGCGTCGGCCTCACGCCAATCAAAGCAAAGGACGCCGAAGCTGCATTGCGCGGCCAGGCCATCACAGAAAAGACTGTGGCGACTGCGATGGAGGCAGCCCGGGCCGCAGCCGATCCGCAATCTGACATGCGTGGATCAGCGGACTACAAGCGAGCTTTGGTGGCTGCGCTGGTCAAGCGTGCCATCCACGTTGCGGTGCGCCGGGCGCGGGGAGAGCAGGTTGAGCTTAGTCCTATTTATGCCTGAGACGATCGAAAACGTTGCGATTCGCGTGACGGTAAACGGACAGCAGCATTCGCTGCAGGTCGAACCGCGAACTTTGCTGGTGGAGATGCTGCGTGAGCAACTTGATCTCACCGGAACGCATGTGGGCTGCGATACGACTTACTGCGGCGCGTGTACCGTCCTGTTGAATGGCGCAGCGGTGAAGTCGTGTACAGTGCTCGCGGTGCAGGCGGATGGTGCGGAGATTACAACTGTCGAGGGTCTGGAAAGGAATGGGCAGCTTCATCCGATTCAAAAGGCATTTGGCGAGGCTTATGGCTTGCAATGTGGATACTGTACGCCGGGAATCATGCTGTCGGCGTTGCAACTCCTGAGAAACAACAAAAAACCCAGCGAGAAAGAAATCCGGAAGGCAATTGCGGGCAATACCTGCCGCTGCACCGGGTATCAGAATATCTTCAAGGCAATTCAACTCGCGGCGCAAAGCATGAGAGGGGCGTAGCCTATGGCGATTAAGCTGGGAGGCGAGTTTGAAGTCAAGCGCAGTCCGGAGGAAGTGTATGCGTTCCTCGTCGATCCCGGCAGGTTCGCTCCGCTGTTGCCGGAATTCAGAGGAATGTTGGTGCAGGACGCGAATCATTTCACGGTCAAAGTGAAGGTCGGAATCTCGCATATTAAAGGTGTGGCGGATGTGAAGATGGAATTGGCTCAGGATGAGCGTCCGAAACGCGCGCAGTACAAGGGGCAGGGAAGCGTGGCGGGCGGTAGCGTATCGTTCACGGCGGGTTTTGATCTGTCGCTGGTGGATAGCGGCGGCACAAAAATCGCGTGGCAGGGCGAGGCGCAGGTTTTTGGACGACTGGCATCGGTGGCTGGGGGATTGCTGGAGCCGCTGGGGAAGAAGAACGTGCAGAAGCTAATTGATGGTCTGCAGGCGGCGTTGGCTTCGTAATCGCCGCGAACTCGGCGTTCTCTGCGGTTTATGGTTTTGAACCTCTTAAATCGCAAAGATCGCGGAGGCAAGCGCAGGGATCGCAGAGGATTAGGTTGAGTGAGGCGGAAAATAACGGGGTGAGGAATTGGGTCGGCAAGGCACTGCCCCGAAAAGAGGAGAGCCGCCTGCTCCGCGGACGGGGCAAATTCTCCGACGACATCAAACTGCGCGAGATGCTCTACCTGAATTTCGTGCGTTCCCCGTATGCCTACGCCAAAATCGTTAACATCGACACATCGTCCGCCGAGGCGTTGCCGGGCGTTGTGTGTACTCTGACAGGACCGGAAATCGCTCCCCAGACGCAGCCTTTTATCGCGATTGGTCCCGATCCGTTCGCAAAGATCAAAGACTATCCGATAGCGGTTTCCAAGGTGCGATATCAGGGCGAGCCGGTGGCTGCCGTGTTAGCGGAAACGGCGCCTCTTGCTGAAGATGCGGCAGAGTTGGTGCAGGTGGAGTATGAGCAGCTCGATCCGGTCGTCGATGCAGAGGAAGCGCTGACAGACAAGAGCATCCTGCACGCGGAAGCGGGAACCAATCGGGTTTGGAATGGGGTCTTCGAATACGGCGACGTCGAAAGAGCCTTCAGAGAAGCTGCGTACGTTGTCAATATTGACCGGCTACATTTCCATCGCTTCTCCAGCACGCCGCTCGAGAACAACGTCATCATTGCGGAGTGGGATCCTAAAGACGATCGTATTTATTATTCTTGTAACAATTCGTTTCCATCGTTCGCGATTCAGTTTCTCGCTGCGCATCTGAATGTTCACATTGATCGCATACGTGTTGAGACCTTCGATATCGGCGGCAGCTTCGGGATCAAGATCACGAGTTATCCCCAGATGGCGGTGTGCGCGCTAGCTTCGAAGAAAGCTGGGGGACGGCCGGTGAAGTGGGTCGAGACCCGTTCGGAACACATGACGGCGAGCGCTCACGGAAATGAACGGACGTTTCGTGATACAAGTGTCGCGCTCGACAAGAATGGTGTAATCACAGCGATCGTGTCACGACATATTGACGATTGCGGCGCTTATCCCCGGTACGAGCCTCTTGGTTGTGTGATCTGGTCGCAAGTGTTTCCAGGCGTGTATCGATTTAAGAACGCGCGCATTGATTTCACGCAGGCGGTCACGAACAAGTGTCCGGTCGGCCCGAATCGCGGATACTCGCGCATGCAGCACTTGTGGTTTCTGGAGCGCGTAGTGGACATCTGCGCGCACGAACTGGGAATCGCGGCCGACGAGATACGCCTGCGCAACTACATTCAACCAGAGGAGTTCCCGTATACCACGCCGAACGGTTGCGTGTACGACTCGGGGAACTATCCCAGGATGTTGGAACTCGCCAAACAGCGTATCGGATGGGATGAATGGAAGAAGAAGCAGGCGGCAACGCGCAAAGAAGGCCGGCTGATTGGAATCGGCGTCGGCACTACTCTGGATTCGGGAACTAACAATTTCGGCCAATCGCAGATTGTGAATCCCGGGCTGCCGTACTCGGGAAATTCGCAAGGCGCAAACTGTAAGCTGGATATTTACGGAGAAGTTGTGGTCGCGGTCGGCTCCTGTCCGCAGGGTCAGGGACACGAGACGACAGCGGCGCAGGTAGTGGCTGATGTGCTGCACATTCATCCCGATCTGGTTACGGTGCGCACTGGCTTTGACACCGAGCGCAATGTGCACACCGGATTCTCAGGCACCTACGCCAGCCAGTTCGCCGTTTCTGGTCTTTCTGCCGTGCATGGCGCGGCGCAAAAATTGAAGGCGGAGTTGAAGCGGTTGGGAGCATTTGCGCTTCAAACCAGCGAAGACGATCTCGAGTTCGGCATGGGAGCGCAGGGACCTGAGCTTCGTACCAGGAGCAGCGGCAAGTCGATCAACTATTGGGGCCTGGCAAACCTGGTGAACGCGAACAGCGCGGCACTTCCGCCTGAGCTGTACGAGATCACGCTGAATTGCCGCTATGTCTGGCGGGCGCCCTTCAAGGTTCCAGACAAGCAGAAAAAGTACGGCAATCTGACGCTGACCTATGCATCGCAACTGCACATCGCGGTAGTGGAGGTCGAGCGCGACACGTTCATTCCGCGGATTCTGGACTACGTTGCGGTG
>DASPSE010000023.1:0-12975 GCA_035624085.1 Terriglobales bacterium | reverse complement strand
GCGATCGCGTTCATCAGGTCTTCTTTGCCGACCATGTCCACGAGGAAAGCCTGGCGGCCGGGAATGTCGAATGCGTTTACCACGCCAAGCAGCGCCGCCAGCACGAAGATGTGCCATACCTGGACTAGTCCGGTGAGCGTCAGGGCGGAAAGAATGAATGCGAGAATCATGGAAGCGGTCTGAGTGCTGATGACCACCCGCTGGCGATTCCAGCGGTCGGCGACGATGCCGCCAAGGGGCGCCACCAAGAACACCGGGAACTGGCTGGCGAACCCTACCGAACCGAGCAGGAACGAGGAGCCGGTCAGCCGATAGACTAGCCATGCCTGGGCTACGCTCTGCATCCAGGTTCCAATCAGGGAGATCAGTTGTCCGCTGAAAAAAAGCTGGAAGTTGCGATGACGCAAAGCGCGCAGAGTTGCGGGCAGCGCGGTTTTTCCCAGCGAGGAGTTGGTCGCAGACTGGTCGGGAGGAAGGTTTGTGGCCGCCGGCACTTTCAAATGATAGGATACCAAGCCCGACTGCAGAGTGGCCCTCAGCAAGAGAGTAAGGCGCGGCCCGACCCGGGCCTTAATTTGCTTTGAAGCCGGCTAGAACCAGGTTTGCGCGCTATAAGCGCGGTATTCTTCGCCGAATTTGGCCTCGAGCACTTGCGCTTCCTTGCGGGCCCGCCGAATCTGCAACGGAATCAAGCCGACGAAGATCAATAGCCATACCGGTCGCCCCAGCAGAAGGATGTAGCCCGCGATGAAGACCGATCCGAATACATAAATGGGGTTGCGGATCTTTGAATAAACCCCGCGAGTGACAAGCTGTTTGGCTTGGGCCCTTATCGTGAATGAACTCCCGAGTTGGAATCGCGCTATGGCCCAGAGGATAAACCCTGCGACAGCCAGGCAGAGCCCCAGAACCTGGAGCGGAGTCCAGATCGCGGGGGCGAGCTGCCAGCCAGCATACGCAGCGGCACCGCCCGCAACCAGCGTCAGCAAAATGTTTCGAATAGCCATAAGAATCTCTGTTTGTGGACATCACGCGGGCAAAGGCCGGCCACGAGTTTCAACGCCAAATGGAACGAGAACCAGTCCGACCGCGAAAGCAGTTGCCGTCAAAGCCACAGGAGTACCCAACGAACCAAAGTGTCGCACCCCAGCGCCCACCAGAAAAGTGATGGCAGCGCCTCCGAAGCGGGCGAATGAAGTGGAGAAAGCGAAAGCGCTCGCCCGGCACTCCGTAGGGTACTGTTCCGGGAGCCAGAGCGTGTACACCGCAAAATTAGCACCGCCCAGGCCCAGGAAAAACAAGCACACAAAAAACCAGGGAAGCGCCGTTGCGCCGAGATAAAAGATCCTGCCGAAAGTCAGAGCAACAAAAACCATCATCAGGGAAAAGAAGAACGCCAGCGCCACGCGACGTCCAAAGCGCTCGGCAACTTTTGGCATGAGGAGACAGCCAAGAATCGTGGCGAACGACACCAGCATCGTGCCCCAGGATGCCAGTTGTGACGCTTCCGGCCCGGAGTGGCCGGAAGCTTCAGCGAGTGCTGTGACTGCAGCCGGCACATATACCGTTCCGGCCCAAAGACCACAAATCGACACCAGCATAAAGACTGAATTCAGAATCGTGGGGCGCCGCCAACCAGGCGAGAACAGGGTCGCCAGCGGACGCCAGAATGCCCAGGTGTGCACAACGTTTCCTTTCTCCAGCCAACGTGCCGGCTCAGTCACGCCGCGCCGGATCCAGGCCAGCAGCAGGGCAGGCAGTCCGCCTACCGCAAACATGGCCCGCCAGCCGAAGTGGCTGCCGATGCCGTAATTGGCGATGGCGGCAAGAAAGATTCCGACGTAGTAGCCGGTGTGCATCAACCCCGCTCCCATACTCCGCCGATGTTCCGGCCATTCCTCTGCCACGAAAGTCCCGCCCATTGCCCACTCTCCCCCGATCCCGATTCCGGCCAGGAGTCGAAGAATTGCCAGTTGCCAAACCCGAACCACCAGCGCACTTAGCAATGTAAAAAGCGAGTACCAGAGGATGGTTAGCATCAGGGTCCGAACACGCCCGAGCTTGTCTCCCACCGGGCCCCACAGAAAGGCGAGTCCCCACCCGATCAGGAACAGTGAGAAGAGAAGTCCGCCGTAGAAACCGATGTTTCCTTTTGTGGCCGGAATGCCAGAGCGCGGAAGAAGCTCACGCAGGGAAGGCACCAGTACCAGCGCATAGATAAATGAATCCATGCCATCGAGGGTCCACCCTCCCCAGGCAGCCCAGAAACCGCGAAGCTGATTTGTAGTAAGGCGGGAGGAAACAGACAGAGACTCGGCAGTATGCGCGGGGAGTGGCGCCATGCTGCCGGGCAATATATCAGAAGTTCAGGCAACTAGCGGAGACTCTTGCTCTCCGCCTGATAGGCCATTTCGCGTGAGTTTAGCCTTGCCAGCGCTTTGCCTTGAACGGGGCCGGGCAAGGTTGCGTACCCAAGGCCGTGAGCGATTGCTTGGCCATCTTCCAGAGCCCAGCCCAGGAACTGTTTCAACGCGCGCGCGCGTTCCGGCGAGACACCAGAAGTTGGCAGATAAATCCAGGTAAAGCTGGCGATGGGATAAGCGTCCTTCGCTGGGGCGTTCACCAGCGAGACACGAAAGTCGCCCGGGATTAATCCCGCCATTGCCTTACAGGCTTCGGTAATGCTAGCCGGAGTGGCTCTGACGAACTTGCCGGCAGGATTCTGAACGGTGCCGTAGCCGATGTCCGAACGGCGGGCAAAGTTCAGTTCCACATATCCGATCGCGCCCGGGATGGACGCAACTTTTGCAACCATGTCCTCTCCGCGGTTGGCGTCAACCCCAACCGGCCAATTGGGCGAGGGAGTCTCGCCTATCTGAGAGTGAAATTCAGGGCTGCTCTTCGAGAGGAAGTCAGTGAAAATATAGTTGGAACCTTTGCCGGGTGTTCGATGGACGACGGCGATCTGCAGATCGGGCATCTTGAGAGTGGGATTGAGCTTGGCAATTCGCGGGTCCTTCCAATTGGTGATGGTACCCATGAAGATGTGAGCCAGTACGTCGCCCGAGAAATTAACTTCCGGATTGCCCGGCAGATTGTAAATCGGGACAATGCCCACCAGCACAGTCGGAATCTGCATGAGCGAAACCTTGCCGCTTTGCATTTGCTCATGCGTGAGAGGAACTTCGCCAGCGGCAAAATCTCCCGAACCGCCGCTGATCTGGCGGATTCCTTCCATTGTGCTCATTGACAGGTAGCGCACCTGGATTTTGGAATCTTTCTTGTTGAACTCGTCAGTCCAGACCGAGTACAGAGGAGTGGGCACATTCGACCCCGATCCTACAATGGAAATGGCGTCCTGGCCTCGAACCGATCGCGACAGGCAACATGCGACTGCGACGACGGCACCGCAAAAGGCAAAAGCTCGTTTGGAATTCATGAATATGCCCCTTTTACAAATTGTAGGAACACTTTGGAGCCCTTGTCTTGTTACGAGTGTAACGTCGTTCTCTCCGGATGCATTCGGGGCGAAGCCGAGGTCGTGTCCAAGCGTAACCATGAAGGCAGGCGATGACCGCCGGACTGATCAGGCGCCCGTACATTGCCGATTTTGATCCTCCATCACAGGGCTGCTAATATTCCTGCCTTCGTTGTGGAGGACATGGATGCATTACCACCGAGTGTGGTTGGGGCTCGCAGTGCTGGCGATCGTGGTTACTGCCGACGGACAAAGCAAGCACGACCCTGTGGCACAGGCTCAGCCTGACCTGAAAGCTTCTTTTGAGGCGAAGGTCAAGGCAGAATGGGAGGCGTTAAAGAATAAGGATAAGAAGGCGTACGGCGACCTCCTGGCCGACGATTTCCAAGGGGTCGAAGTCGATGGCCAAGGAGAGCGTACCCGAGTCCAGGCCATGAACGAAGTTGCTGCCGGAAACGTTTACAGATACACGCTGTGGGGATTCAAGATGATTCCTCTGGAACCGGGCGCAGCTTTCGTGATCTATGAAGTGACCATGGAGTTCCCGCCCAAGTCAGTGTTGCGCTACTCCCGGGTGTATATCAGCGAACTTTGGGTGAAGCGGGCTGGAGAGTGGAAGGAGCTGCACTATCAGGAGACGCACGTGAAGTAGGAACGGTTCCATGGCGTTTGAGCTCTTCCTTGCTGCGGGTTGACACATTTGGACCAGCCTCGTAGAGTTTTGTGCGGAACTGTTTCGCTGTAAACCACGTATCTAGTTCTCGGGGCGAGCGCCTCCAGGAGGCTCCATGTCACGGAAACCATTCTTGTTTGCCAGTCTTATTGTTCTTCTTGCGCCTATTCTGCCAGCCCAGACGGTGGACGAAATCATTGCCAAGAACATCCAGGCCCGCGGTGGCGTGGACAAGATCAAGGCGGTGCAGAGCGTCCGTTCCAGTGGCACCATGAGCCTGGGCCCTGGAATTGAAGCTCCGGGTTCCCTGGTCCAGAAACGCCCCAACATGGCGCGATTGGAGTTTACCGTCCAGGGTCTGACGGCGATCCAGGCCTACGACGGCAAAGATGCCTGGCAGATCATGCCGTTCACGGGCAAGAAAGACCCGGAACTGATGTCGGCCGATGAGAAGAAAGAGATGGAAGAAGATGCTGACATCGATGGCGACCTGGTTGATTACGCCAGCAAGGGCAGCAAGGTCGAGCTGCTGGGCAAGGATAAGGTGGAAGGCAGCGATACCTACAAGTTGAAAGTGAGCCTGAAGAACGGCGACATCAAGACTATTTATCTCGATGCGGATTCCTTCCTGGAAATCAAGGAGGAGACCAAACGCACTGTCCGCGGCACCGAGCGGGAGATCGAATCCGCCCTGGGCGATTACAAGGAAGTCAATGGGCTAATGTTTCCCTTCGCCATCGAAAGTGGACTCAAGGGCAGCGAGGAGAAGGAAAAGCTCACCCTCTCGAAGATCGAGCTGAATGTGCCTGTGGATGACAGCATCTTCAAGATGCCGGCGTCGGCCCCGTCCGGGGAAGAACCGAAGAAGTAAGGCATTCGGGCGAGTGTGTCACGGTTTGTCTACCGCGGGAGGGACCAGCACACTGGTTCTCGCGTCCGGGTTTGTGCGTTTTCAGAAATCGTTGTTGTCAAATTGCGCGGTCTACATCCGGACCGCAGCTTCTTTACTCGAGGCCGCTCCATGTTAAAACGTCTGCGTTTTTCTATCTTCGCTCTGCTAATTGCGTCTCTGCCTTTCGCCGCGGCACAAGAGGTGACGGTTGATTCTGACACTTTCAGCGGACTGACGGCGCGCCCCATCGGTCCAGCGGCCATGGGCGGCCGTATCGCCGACATTGCTGCTGTGCAGGATGGCCAGCGCGTCACCATCTACGTCGGCTCGGCCAGCGGCGGGGTGTGGAAGTCCTCCGATAGCGGCACTACCTTCAAGCCGGTCTTCGACAAACAGCCGTCACAGTCGATCGGTTCCGTCGCTATCGATCCGTCCAATTCGCAAACCGTGTGGGTGGGCACCGGCGAATCGTGGGCGCGCAACAGCGTTTCGGTCGGGACTGGCATTTACCGCTCACGCGACGGTGGCGATAACTGGGAAAATCTGGGCCTGACCGATTCCGAGCACCTTAGCCGCATCGTCATTCACCCGAAAGACAGCAACACGGTTTACGCCTGCGCGCTTGGGCATCTGTGGAATTCCAATCAGGAGCGCGGTCTCTTCAAAACTACCGACGGAGGCAAGAACTGGCAGAAAGTTCTGTACCGCAACGAGAACACCGGCTGCGCCGAAATGGCGATGGATCCGAAGGACCCGAATGTGCTCTATGCCGCCATGTGGGATGTGCGGCGGCAGCCCTGGGACTTCCGCTCGGGCGGGCCGGGCAGCGGACTGTTTAAGAGCAGCGATGCTGGAGCCACCTGGCGGGAACTGCGCAAAGGCCTGCCGCAAGGCGATCTGGGGCGGATTGGACTGGCGATTCCGGCAACGAAGAACACTCGCGTCTATGCTGTAGTGGAAGCCAAGAACCACACCGCACTCTTTCGCTCGGATGACGCCGGCGAGAGTTGGACGGAGGTCAACAGTTCGTTCAACATAGGCGCTCGCCCGTTCTACTTCGCCCGCTTGTTCGCCGATCCCAACAATCCCGACCGGGTCTACAAGGTGGGATTTGTTCTGACGGTGAGCGACGATGCAGGGAAGAGTTTTAGCGCTGCTTTCTCTCCCAGCGAAGGGTTTGGCGAGAATGTGCACAGCGACCATCACGCGCTGTGGATCAATCCAGCCAACTCCGAGCAATTGCTCGATGGAACGGATGGCGGCGTGTATCAGTCGCTCGATCGCGCCTCGCATTGGCGGTTTCTCGCCAGCTTGCCGGTTTCGCAGTTCTACCACGTCAGCGTTGACATGGCCGATCCCTACAATGTGTATGGAGGATTGCAGGACAACGGTAGTTGGATGGCGCCGTCGCGTGCAGAAGATGGCATTGCCAATCGCCACTGGCGAAATATCGATTTTGGCGACGGCTTCTGGGCGTTCTCCGATCCCGCGGATCCCGATTATGCTTATGCCGAATACCAGGGCGGCAAGATCGCGCGCTTCCGCAAGACCACCGGCGAATCAAAGGACATCAAGCCGCTGCCGCGAGCGAACGAGCCGGAATTTCGCTGCAATTGGAATGCTCCCATTCACCTCAGCCCGAACTCTCCCGGAACCATCTATCTCGGCGGACAATTTCTGTTCCGTTCGCGTGATCACGGCGAGTCTTGGGAGCGCATTTCGCCTGATCTCACCACCAACGATCCCGGGAAACAGCACCAGGAGAATTCCGGCGGCTTAACCATTGACAACTCCGACGCCGAGAAATACGAGACCATCTTCACCATCTCGGAGTCGCCGAAGAATGGGAACTTGATCTGGGTGGGGACCGACGACGGCAATGTTCAGATCACGCGCGACGGCGGCAAGCACTGGGCCAACGTGGTCAAGAACATTCCCGGCCTGCCACCGAACACCTGGGTCTCAACCATCGAAGCCAGTCCCCATGATCCGGCAGTGGCTTACGCCACGTTTGACGGCCACGCCACCGGCGACATGAAAACGTACGTCTATAAGACCAGCGACTACGGCGCGACCTGGAAAACGCTCTCCACGCCGGAGTTGAAGGGCTACGCCCACGTGGTTCGCGAGGATCTGGTCAATCCGAACCTGCTCTTTGTGGGAACGGAATTTGGACTTTTCGTTTCCATCGACGCTGGAGCGCACTGGGCGCAGTTCACCGGCAAACTACCCAATGTGGCGGTGCGCGACATCGCCATTCACCCGCGCGAATCCGATTTGATCATTGCCACCCACGGCCGCGGGATATTCATCATTGACGATCTCACTCCGCTGCGTGCCCTGACCCCGGAAATCCTGGCCCAGGACGCGGCATTTCTGCCGTCACGCCCGGCAAGGCTGACTCTTCCCGCCGGAGAGCAGCGCTTCGACGGCGACTCCGAATTCGTTGGGCCTACGCTGCCGGAAGCGGCGCCGATTGTCTACTATCTGAAGAAGCGCCACATCTTCGGCGATCTGCTGCTTGAGATTTACGATCCGCAGGGCAAGCTGATTACTACCATCCAAGGCGACAAACGGCGCGGCCTGAGCCGCGTGCAGTGGCCCGAGCGCGCAAAGCCTCCCAAAGTTCCACCCGCGGCTGGGCTGGTGGAGAATGAATTCGCATTCCTGGGCCCGCAAGTTCAGGAAGGCGCATACACGGTGAAGCTGATCAAAGGAAAGCAGACCTACAGCACCACAATCACGCTAATGCCCGATCCGCGCACCAAAAGCACGGCGGCGGATCGTGCTCTGCAGCACAAAACTGTGATGCAGCTTTACGACATGCTGGCTCATTTGACTTACGTTGTGGATGCCACCGTTGATCTTCGCGATCAGGCCCGGCAACGCACGGGCAGCGCACCCGACGCTCAGCTCAAGGCGCAACTCCAGAAGTTGGCAGACGGCCTGGAGGAATTTCGCTCAACTCTGGTCTCTGTAAAAGAGGGCGGCATGATTACGGGCGAAAGGAAGCTGCGTGAGAACTTAGGAGAACTGTACGGCGGCGTGAACGGTTTTTCCGGCCGTCCGACGCAGTCACAGGTGGAACGTACCGATGTCCTCAAGAAGCAACTCGACGACTCCACCGCCAAGTTCCAATCTCTGACTTCCGTGGTGCCGCAACTGAACTCGCAGCTTCAGAACGCCAAGGCCGCAGCGTTGACGGTGATGTCGCAAGAGGATTGGGACAAGAAACACTAACCGCTGCGGCAATCGGCCTTTTTGCGGCCAGCCGCAAGCCGCCGTGCAGCTGATCAAGGTGCGATCGATGACCGCTATTGCGCATACCAGGCGCTGCAAGAAGATCGGCTGTTGATCTCACTTCGAACCCTGCAGGAATGCACTCAGCTCCTCTGTGCCGCCAGGAAAGCCGGTCTTGCCGGACTCAGCGGGCATGACTTGAGTAATCCTAGTAGCCTTCCTAGGCATGCAAAACTCGAATAGATTGTTTAAGAATTAGCTTGCCTACAAAAGCCGTTTCTCCGGAACGATGAAGCTATGAACATACTGCTGGTTGAAGACTCGGCCCTCGATAGACACCAGATCGGGCTCTACTTGAAGGAGTGGGGACTCGATTTTCAAGCTGTTGGCAACGGCAGCGAGGCATGGGAACTGCTTCAGAAACAGGACGCCTCGGGATTGATCCTGCTGGACTGGATGCTTCCGGGGATCGATGGTATCGAACTTTGCCGCAGGATCCGTACGTTAGGAGCCGATGGGACGTACTTCTATACCGTCATGCTGACGGCCAAAGATAGGCAGCAGGATCTGCTGACCGCGATGGCGGCTGGAGCAGACGACTATCTGGCGAAACCCGTGGATCCATCGGAATTGAAGGCACGGGTTTTGGTCGGAAAGAGGATACTGGAACTGCAACAATCCCTCCGGTTTACCGCGACTCACGACTTTTTGACCAAACTCTTGAACCGTGCGGAAATTCTGGCAGGGTTGCGACGCGAACTCTCGCGCAGCCAGCGGATGGGCCAGCCGGTTGCGATCATCCTGGGCGATATCGATCACTTTAAGCAGATCAATGACTCGCTCGGGCACAGCGCGGGAGATGAAGCGCTGAAAGAAGTCGCGCGGATTCTGAAGTCGGAATTGAGGACTTATGATCTGGCAGGGCGTTATGGAGGGGAAGAGTTTCTGCTCATTTTGCCCACCTGTCATTTGACCGCCGCGGTTCACCGCGCAGAGGAACTTCGTTTGGCAGTTTCAAACCACCCTATTCTCACCCAGTTTGGAAGCATTCCCGTGACATTGAGCATGGGGGTGACGGTAAGCAATTCCGATTCGCGCTGTAGCGTTGAGGATCTTCTGCAACAGGCTGATCAGGCCCTCTATCGAGCCAAGGAGACGGGAAGAAACTGTGTTGAGACATTCTCTCCGAGAGCCCGAGGTGCAAGCGGCCATTAATCGATAAACCGGTTTGAGATAGCGTTACCCCCACACCTTCATTGACGGGATGTTACGCGTAGTCGCCTATGAAATTCTCTGTCTGCACCTGTCGCAAAGAGAGGATAAAGGTGTAGACTGGGCGCGGTTTCTGAAGTCAAAAGGAGAGTCCAGCTCAGGAGGCTCAATATGAAAGCTAGGATCTCAGCCTACGTCGTCGCCGTCAGCATTTTCGCCCTGCTGCCCAGTGTTTGGGCGCAAGATAAGCCCAAAAACGGCAATTGGGGTTACCACCAATTCCGGCTTAGCAGCAGCACCTTCTCCAACGGCGGAACACTGCCATTGAGCATGGTTTACAACCAGTGCTCATATTATCCGGGTGGGGACGATCAATCACCCGAGCTGTCGTGGAACCACGCCCCGTGGGGCACACGCAGCTTCGTGGTAATCCTCTACGATGTCACGGCATCTTTTACGCACTGGGGGATGTACAATATCGCGCCCACCAGGAGCGGACTTCCTGAGAACGCCGGTGTTGCTGGCAGCACCTATGGAACTCAAATCGCAAATGATTTCGGTGACATCAGTTACGACGGCCCTTGTCCGCCGCCCTCGCTCGTGCCTGTGAGTCATCAGTATGTTTTCACGGTGTATGCTCTCGACGTTGTGCTGCCGACATTGCCGACTTTTGGCGATTTCCCTCCCGGCGCCGAGGCCCTTTATCACGCGCTGATCGAGGCTGGAAGGTCTGGTGACATTCTGGAAACGGCGAGCATTGACGGCTTTTTCCCAGGGACCGACTAGTTTCGATTGCGCCAGGCGATGGCCACAGACGATGGCGCTCAGAAGCCCTGGCCAAAGGTCGATGAGCGCTATCGCGATTTATCAACAGCTATGAAAGCCTGCCTGCCGTAACCCATTACTGCACATCAAGATGTGACTCATGTCACTGACATCGCGTGATCTTGAGCAGATACTTTTTGGGTATACTGTGTCGCTTCTCCGAAGAGCAGTTCCCGCCAGTTGAGACGCACACCCCCTGAGGCGAGACGATCCACACTTCTCATCGAGTCACGCAGTTCAATTCGAGCTTTATTTCATGGAGGCAACATGAGACGCATCAGCATTCTGCTGTTGGTTTTCTGCATGTGTCTTGCTTTGGCGGCGTGGGCGCAGGCACGGCCGCAATGGGGAAACAAGATCATCACATTTGACGCTCCCGGTGCCGGCACAGGTTCGGGCCAAGGCACCGCACCCATGGGCCCCAATGTAGGGGGGGCGATCGTGGGATTCTACTTTGACACGAACAGCGTGTCTCACGGTTTCCTGCGCAGTCCCCACGGAAGCTTCACCACGTTTGACCCTGCAGGGTCCACGGACACCTACGCCTATAGTCTCAACTCAGAGGGGGCGATCACGGGAAGCTACTTAGACTCGAGCGGCATGTGTCACGGTTTCCTGCGCGCTCCCGACGGAACTTTCACCACGTTCGACCCTACGGGGTCCACTTGCACAACCTCCGGTAACCTCAACGATTTCGGGGTGATTGGAGGATACTACTCTGACTCGAGCGGGGTGTCTCACGGTTTCCTGCGCGTTCCTGACGGCGCCATCACCACGTTTGACGCTCCGGGCGCAGGCACAGGCTCCGGTCAAGGCACGTTCAACTTTTTCTTCAATGTCCTTAACGAGCCCGGGGCGATCGCCGGGTACTACGTTGACGCGAACAACGTGAATCACGGCTACGTGCGCGCTCCCAACGGAGGTATCACCACGTTCAACGTTAAGGGCGCGGGCACAGGCTCTGGTCAGGGCACCTTTGGGGGGGTCGTCAACGATTTCGGGGCGGTCATGGGCTGGTACATTGATGCGAACAACGTAAGTCACGGCTACGTGCGCGCTCCCAACGGAGCTATCACCACGTTCAACGTTAAGGGCGCGGGCACAGGCTCTGGTCAGGGAACATGGACCGCGAGTATCACCGATCTCGGGGCGATCCCAGGATACTACACTGACTCGAATGGGGTGTCTCACGGCTTCCTGCGAGCTCCCGACGGGGCTATCATTACGTTCGACGCTCCGGGCGCAGGCACAGGCTCCGGCCAAGGCACATTCACCGACGCCAGCAACCAGTGGTGCGAAATCACGGGCTGGTACACCGACGTGAACGGCGTATACCACGGCTTCCTGCGGATGCCGTAAAACGAACCGCAACCAACACCGATGCCGCCCGATGTCTGGGCGGCATTTCTTTGGTCATGCGGAGTGTCTGCACCGGGGGACTTCTGTAAACAGGCGATAACACGCATTGAGGCCATGAGCGTAGGACAGCAGCCTGCGGATTGCGCTATTGAATTCTCTGCAGCAGCACCACCCCCGCCCGCCACTTTTCAGCCATCCGAGCGGTACGCCCAGGCGCGAGACGCTTCATGAGATTAAAAATCCACATCCCGCCCATGGTGCGATTGATACGGATTGAATGCTCGAACAAAGCATGAAACTCGGCTTCGCGCCAACCGTGTGGGAGAAAGAACGCCGTGCCCTCTTCCGGCGCAAACTGGTATTGGGTTTGCGCCTGTTTTAACTTCCGGCCCCACCACCGATTCACGCGCTGCTTGACGGCCGGAGTCGCCAAATCGATTGCCCAATTACAAAAAGAACTCTGGCCACTCAGGTCATCAGCCAGCTCACCGACGAGGGCCGGAGACAAGTACACTAGCAGCCCCTCACTGATGATCAGGGAGTTGCGTGACTCGGTCCCGACTCGCGCAAAAAACTCGCGGCGCTTTGCCGCATCCGCCAAATCAAGTGATACCCGATCCAGCCGGCATACCGGACTATCGGCGGCCAGGGCGTCCGTCTTTTCACGGAGCAGGTCGGGCAGATCGAGCTCAATCCAGTGCAACGAGGGCGGCAGCGGCAGGCGGTAGGGCCGTGCGTCCAGCCCTGCAGCCAGATTTACGACGGTATCGATGCCTTGTGCGACCAGGCGAAGCACGATTTCGTCAAGCAATACGGTACGCACGATCGTCGTCCATGACAGCGCCCTGCCTCGGGGGAGCTTGCGTGCGATCTGTTCGCCCCGTCCTTCACTCAACCGTACCGCGAAATCGTCCTTGAAAAGTGCGTCTGGGCGTTTCGTTTCCATAGCCCGGTGATACGCGACGAGCAGCGCGGTGTCGGAGACCGAGCGCAGAACGGGTTGTTTGGAGGTTATGGCCATGGATGTGTGCAATTATAGGCTCAGCACTGTGGATGATCACTCATTCAGTGCTTGTGGCACGTATGATCCGGGCAGAGAACTTCCAAGCGACAAAACGGTATATTCATACGTGCAAGCACAGAGATTTTTCGCCCGGCCGCGCTAAAATTTCCTAATCTCATGCGCACGATCCTGTACACGGCGTTTGCGCTGCTTTTGGTTCTTGTGGCTTTTACGCAGGTTCGCCCTTCGCTCGCGCCGATCCCGAAATTCGTCGATGTGGCTAAGCAAGCTGG
>DASPSE010000020.1:0-2451 GCA_035624085.1 Terriglobales bacterium | reverse complement strand
CTTCCTCCCAGCTTGTGCCGGTTCTCCAATTCGGACAGTCTGTCCTTTATATCTTGGAAGTCGCTTGTATCCACCTTGTATTCCGCCAGCGGCGGCAACAGTGTGTTGATCTCCTGCTGGGTCTTTTCAATGCGGTCCGGGGTCTGCGGATGGGTATCGAAAGCCTTGGCCAGGCTCCCCGGCTTGTGTTTCTCCATTGCTTTCACCTTCTCGAAGAAGGCGGTCAGGGCTTGCGGATCGTATCCTGCCTTGTACATGTACTGAATGCCCAGATAATCAGCTTCTGATTCGAAGCTGCGGGTGAATTTCAGGAAGCCCATCGGCATGGCCAGTCCGGCCACATTCTGAATCGCGTAACCGATTCCGCCGCCGACGAAAATCAGGGGAATGGAGGCCAGGTTCATCAGTTGCCCGCGCGACATCTCGCGCGCAGCATGGCAGGCGGCGACGTGGGCGATTTCATGGGCCATCACCCCTGCCAGTTCCGCTTCGCTGTCTGCCGCCAGAATCAAACCGGAATCCACATAAAAAAATCCACCCGGCAGCGCGAACGCGTTAATGTCGTCGGTGTCGACAATCTTAATCGTGAACGGGACCAGGGCGTCTGAATTTCTCACCAGGTTTTGGCCAACCCGGTTCACGTACTCCGTAATCACAGGATCGGTAATCAGCTTCGAGCTCAGCTCAACCTGCTGGGCATAAGATCTGCCCATCGCAACTTGCCTTTCCAGGCTGTACCAGTTCCCAATCCCGCGCACGCAGCCGACATTGCGGTTTCCGACAGCATCTATGTCCTTGATGCTGCCATCGTGATGCGGCTTGACCGGCTTTGTATTGGTTTGGGTTGAAGGGTTGGAATCCGGCGTGGTGGAAGCCGGAGAGCCCGGGACAGAATTGTCCTGAGCAAGCGCGATCATCGTGAAGAGAAGGACACTACAACAGACGATGAGGGTTGCTGGACGGCGTCGCATGGCCCCACCCGACCTGCTTCTAATCTTTACACACTTAGAGCCGGAAAGGTAGTAAAAGTTGGTGGTGTCCTAATCTAAGCTCGAATTTTCCTTTGCGGACTTTTGCGAATTCTCAGCGTTTTTTGCGCTTAAAAGCTCTTAACCGCCAAGGGCGTTCTGGGCGGGGACTGTTGCGAACGGCTAAGGGTCCGCGCTGAAGAGATCTCAGCCTCCGGTTCTCAACGTCCACAGATACATAACCGTCAGCACAATCATGATCACCGTCGTCGCCCACGCGATCACGTTATAAGTGCGGGAGTTCACGTAGTCTCCCATGAGTTCTTTCTTGTTTACCAGAAGCAGCATGAAGATCAGCACCGGAGGGATGGCGATGCCGTTGATCACCTGCGACAGAATCGATATCTTCACCAAAGGCAAGTCGGGAAACAGAATGCAGCCCGCACCTGCCACGATCAGAATCGTATAAAGCCAATAAAAAACCGGCGCTTCGCTGAACCTCATTCCCACCCCGGATTCAAATCCCAAGCCCTCGCAGACCGTATAGGCCGTGGACAGCGGAAGGATCGATGCAGCAAACAACGAAGCATTGAACAGTCCTAACGCAAAAAGAATATAAGCATAATCACCCGCGAGGGGGCGCAAAGCCTGGGCCGCGTCCTTCGCGTCGGCGATGTTGTGATAACCGTGAATATAGAGCGTGGCCGCGCAAGCCACGATGATGAACCACGCCACAATATCCGTGAAAATACACCCGGAGATCACATCAATTTGCGAGGCTCTGTATTGGCGCTTGGTAACGCCTTTTTCTACGATTGACGACTGCAGGTAGAACTGCATCCAGGGTGCGATGGTGGTTCCCACCACGCCAATCGCCATGTAGAGGTAGCCAGGCTGGCCGAACATCTCCCTCGAAGGCGGCTTAACCGTTGCTACCAGCGCTTCAACCCACGCCGGCCGCGCAAAGAATCCGGCAAGAAGGTAAGTTACGTAAAAGAAGGACGCAGCCAGGAAAACCTTCTCAACGCCCTTGTACTGCCCCTTGACGACAATCAGCCAGACGATCACAGCGCAGATGGGAACGCTGATGTATCTGGAGACTCCGAACAGCTCAAGGCTGCCAGCGATGCCGGCAAACTCGCCGACCACGTTGCCGAAGTTGACCAGCAGAATGCCGATCATCATGAAAAACGTGACCCGAAGCCCGAACTCCTCGCGGATCAGATCGCTCAGGCCCTTGCCGGTGACCGCGCCCATGCGTGCCGAGATTTCCTGCACCACGATCAGCGCCAGCGTGACTGGAATCAGCGTCCACAGCAACATGTGCCCGAACTGCGCCCCGGCAGCCGAATACGTGTAGATGCCATTGGCATCGTTGTCGACGTTCGCGGTGATAAAGCCCGGACCGACGACGGCGAAGAACAGCAGGAACCGGGTTTTCCAGCGTCTCAGGAATCTCATGGGCACAGATCACAGACATAGA
>DASPSE010000455.1:0-10857 GCA_035624085.1 Terriglobales bacterium | reverse complement strand
GGCCGTCCGGTATCGCGCACGGCATCGTAGGCATTATTAAGAATATTCAGAAACACTTGCTGAAGCTGATGCGAATCGCCTATGACCGGGTGTAGATCCTTGTCCAGATGCTCAATCACCTCGACTCCCCGGCTATGCAGGTCGTAGGCCCGCAATTGAACCGTCCGGCGGAGAATCAGGTTGAGCTGCACAGGTTGGCGTTGCGGGGGCATCTGGCGGGCGAAGCTCAGCAAGTTTTGCACGATTTGTTTGGTGCGTTGGGCTTCCTGGAGGATGACCCTTAAGTCCTTGCGCGCGCTGTCCGGAATTTCGGGGTTTTCCAGGAGCAAATCGGCGAAACCCAAGATCGCGGTGAGCGGATTGTTGACTTCGTGGGCGACACCGGAAACAAGTTGGCCCACGGCAGCCATTTTTTCTGCGTGCATAAGCTTAGCCTGCAGCGTTGTCGCATCGGTGATATCGCTCATGACTACCACGACGCTGGCGATGGTGCCTTGCTCATCGCGCATCGGGCTCAAGTTGACAGCAAAATGGCCCACACGCCCTTCTCCGCGCACGACTTCCAGCTCCAGGCTGTCGATCTGTTGACCCGCCAGGGTAGCGGCAAAGGCCTCAGCGAGTACATCCCGCTTGGCTGGAGTAATCAGTTCTTCCAACGGTCTGCCCAGGAGCTGCTGCTGCTGGTATCCCATTCCATGCCATCTGCGGTTCGCATAGCGGACTCGTCCACCGGTGTCGGCCACCAGGATCAAGCTTTGAGTGTTGTCAAGAATTTTTGCGGAAAAATCACGCTCCCGATGCAGTTCGGATTGCGACGTCTTGAGCCCGCTGATGTCCTGCATCGCGCCACGATATTGAATAACCTTCTGCTGCGCATCGCGCACCGCAAAAGCATTCAGCAGCACGTGGATGAGGGTTCCATCGGCGCGCCGCAGCGTTTGCTCGTAATTTCGCACCGCGCCATGCTCCTGCATGAACCGGGCGAATTCGTCGAAGCGCTCGACTGAAGAAAATATCTGCGAGCGGATGTCAGCCTGCAGAACATCCTGACGACTGTTGTAGCCCAGCATGCCGAGCAGAGCGTCGTTGACTTCCACGAAGCGCCCGTCGGAAGTGGCAAAGAATATGCCCTCTTGAATGTTGTTGAACAATTCGCGGTAGCGGCGCTCGGCCTCCTGGCGGTCGGTGATGTCTTTGAGCACATGAATCGTCTGCCGCCCGTCTCCTTTTACTCCGTGCACACGAGAGGTGGAAACAAGATAGGTTCGATCCAGAACCGGAAGGACAAACTCGTCAGGTAGCTGGTCCGAACTTGTAGGGCAAAACGGGCACGAGTGTTGGGGCATCTCGCCACCCAAAGCAAATAATGCTGGCATCTGGACGCCGAGTATTTCCTGCGGCTGCACACCGATGAAATCAGCGAGGAAACGGTTCACATGCAGCACCTTGTCGGATTCGTCGTGGACAACGATGAAGTCAGTGATAGCGTCGACAATTTCCATCCAGGAACGCGACTCGATGCTGTCCTGATGGGGCCCGTAGCGCTGAAGAATCTGTTGCAGCTCCAGGGCGCGAGATTGGGCAGTGGCGCACAGTTCGACATTCGCAATCGATACCGCGCCAAAGCCGGACACAGCGGAAAGCAGTGACTTCTCCTCGGCAGAGAAAGGCCCTTCGGCCCGTGGATAAACAAGAATAGCGCCCTGTGTCTGGGAAGTGCGGAATGGCGCAGCCAGCAGCATTCCCGCGGGAATCAGATCCTCCAGGGCATGAGCGGCGGGATTAATGCCGACCGAAATTGGTTCGCCAGCGGCTAGCGCACGCCGGGCCACATCGCCGGCAAACTGCAGCCCATAGCGGCTGTAGCGGGCACGAACTGAAGTTGCGAACTGGGGAGATTCTGCCGCTAAAGCCAGTAGGCTTGCTGTATCGGACAAGATGCACACCAGTTTGGTTCGGAGGAGTGTTCGAAGGAGATCAGCGAGCCCTTGCGCAACCGTTGAAATCTCGGGAACGAACAACGATTCCTGAAAGCCAGCGCGTGAAAGAGAACTGGCATTTCGGAACAGCGTTATCTCTCCGGCGTGCAAGCTCAATCAGGCACCGCCCCTAATGATCAATTCCAAGTAATTGAATATACAGGAAAACTAGCTTGCAATCTCAATTTGAGTCAAGAGAATAAGTCAGCGGAGTTCCTAGTTAGAAATCTCGCGTCTCAATGTGAGAGGCCGTAGTTGACCCGGCGGTGCTGCAAGGGTGGGAGTCTCCTCGCAGGGTTCCAATCTAAGTTCCCAAGCTATTGAAAATACTGCTTGTTACTTCGGTGCAGAACACCATCCGCTGTTGGCAGAAGCGTTGCACCCCTTGCAGCGACTACAAGTGTCCCAGAGGAGACGCCTGTGCAGTTTCGGTCATTTCGGCTATGGAGTGTGAGCGTGCTAATGGGCGTTGGGTTGTTGGTCGCCGGCCACGCCCGACCCGCAGTTGGTCAAAGTGAGCTGACGCGGAAAGTGAGAATCAGGGTGGCACCGGCGTATCCGGAACTGGCGCGCCGCATGAACCTGCACGGGTCGGTAAAGGTGCTGGTCACGGTTCTGCCGAACGGGGACCTTAAAGATACCAAAGTAATGGGTGGTAATCCGATTTTAGTAAACGCTGCGATGGATGCCCTGAAAAAATGGAGGTTCGAACCCGCCGCGGAAGAAAGTTCCGGCACGGTGGAATTCAAGTTCGGGCCTTCGGAGTAAGGCAGCTCCAATCCAGTAGTGGGCGACAAGCTTTGTAGCAGACAACGCAATACAGTGGAGGAACAGCGATGACGATTGGCAAGAAACTCTATGTAAACTTCGGAGCCGTCCTTGCGATGGTCGTGGTGCTGTTCCTGGTCAACCTGGTCGCGGTGCAGCGAGAACACAGCGCCAAAGCCGCAGCTTCGCAAGCGCTGAAGATGGCGGAGACTACGGACAAGGTCCGCTTTCAAATCATGCAAAACCGCCTGTACTTGAGCAACTACCTGCTCAGCGGGGACACGCGCGAGGTGGAACGGTTAAACGACGGGGAGCGGGTTCTGCAGGAATCGCTGCGGACTGCCCAAAGGCTGTCGAATTCCGAACAGCAGAACACCGCACTGGAGAAAGTGCAGGCCAACGAGCAGAACTGGGCCCGGGAATTTGCCACTCCACTGATCGAGAAACGAAAAGACGTTGATGGCGGAAACGCCACCGTCGCTGAACTGCAGATCTTCTACTTGCAGAAGGATGCTTCGTCATGGGTGAAGAACGCCACCGACTACCTGGATGCGGCTGATCAGGAAAACACCAAGATCCTTGAGCAGCGGCGCAAATCCGATGAGACGGCGGCGACGGCGACCGTGGTAATCGCACTGATCAGCACGCTTGTGGCTCTCGCGCTGGGAATCGCGATTGCCTTCACCACGGCTCGATCCATCACTGAGCCTCTCGGCAATCTGATGAAGGTATCCCAGCAGATCGGAAATGCGGGCGATCTGGAACACGAAATCGATCTCAAGCGCAAGGACGAGATTGGCGAACTGGCCCGGACCTTCGCCACCATGGTCACTTATTTGAAGGAAATGGCTGGGGTCTCGGAAGCCATCGCCGGCGGCAACCTGATGGTCGAGGTCCAGCCCAGGTCAAAGAATGACACCTTAGGCAATGCCTTCGCACGCATGACCAGCGGCCTGCGCAGCCTGGTTCGTAACGTGAGAGATGCCTCATCGCAGGTGGCGAGCGCCTCCAACCAGGTGGCGGGAGCTTCTGACGAATCGGCCAAGATCAGCCTGCAGACCTCCTCGGCTATCGATGAAGTCACCAGCACCATGCACGAAATGAGCGTCAACGTGCAAAACATGGTGAAGAGCACGCAAGTGCAGGCTTCGAGCGTGAGTGAAACCTCGGCCTCGATCGATGAGATGGTGGCCTCCATTCAGCGGGTCGCGGACACAGCCAAAGTGCTGCTGGATATTTCGAACCGCTCCCGCGAAGAGGTTCACAGCGGCATCGCAACCATGGACAAGGCCACGGATGGGTTGAATCGCATCAACACCACCATTCACGCTTCGGGCGAGATCATCAACGTGCTCGGACAACGAGCCGATGACATCGGCAAAATCATCGAGGTTATTGATGACCTGGCGGAACAAACCAATTTGCTGGCGCTTAACGCCGCCATCGAAGCTGCTCGCGCCGGTGAACATGGGCTGGGCTTCGCGGTGGTGGCGGACGAGGTGAGAAAGCTCGCGGAAAAATCGGCCCAGTCCACCAAGGAAATTTCCGAACTCATTCAGAGCATCCAGAAGGAAGCCCGGAAAGCGGTCGAGA
The DNA here is from genome assembly GCA_035624085.1 of Terriglobales bacterium. GTDB lineage: Bacteria > Acidobacteriota > Terriglobia > Terriglobales > Acidobacteriaceae > JAFAGX01. The sequence goes on along the minus strand of DASPSE010000455.1, from coordinate 6,517 downwards.
ACATGGATCGCAGCACCGCAATTGTCAACGAGGGACTGGGGCTGGGCACCGAGCTCAATACTGCGCTGCGGAAGATTTCCAACGTGGTCACCGAGGTCTACAAATTTGCCCAGGAGATCGGCGCGGCCACGAATGAGCAATCTCACGGTTCTTCCCAGATTGCCCGGGCGACGACCCGGCTGAACGAAATCACGCACGAGATCAACTCGGCGGTGGAAGAGCAGGCCTCAGGCGCTCATGCTGTGGTTAAGGCGATGGAGAGGATGCGGGAACTGGTGCAGCAGACGACGTCGGGTTCGACCGAGCTGGCTGCCTCCGCCGAGCAGATGTCGAAGATGTCACGCGATCTGCTGGACTCGATGGATCGCTTCGCATTGGACCAAGGCGAACGCAGCAGCGGGCACAAAGAGGACGAACCCGCAATGAAAACCAGCCTCCGGCAGTCCGCTGCCGCTGGCAAACAGAATTGAGCCGGGTAAAGCAGATGAGCAGCGAACTGCACATCGTGGGATTCAGGATCGGGCGCGAGAGCTATGGTGTGCCCATTACCTCTCTGCACGAGATTGTCCGAGTGCCCGAAATTACCGCCGTGCCCGACGCGCCTGACTACATGGAAGGAGTCATCAACCTGCGCGGCAAGATTGTTTCCGTGCTCGACTTGCGCAAGCGTCTGGGTGAAACTCAGGTGGTTCCCAACAAACGCAATCGGATTCTGGTGCTCGAGCATAAGGGCCGGCTCTCCGGATTGATCGTGGATTCCGCTTCGGAAGTGCTGAAGATTTCTGGAGCCGATGTCGAACCGCCGCCGACAGAGTTCTTAGAGGGCGGGCTCAACTGCGTTACCGGGTTGGGCAAATACCGGGGGCGGCTGATTGTGTTGCTTGACATGGCCAAGCTGCTCGAGGCTTCAACGGCGGAACATAAAAGCGAAATCAGCGAGGACCGGTCGGTGCCAGCCGCGGCAACAGGAGGGCGGCGGGGTGCTGCTCGGTCGTAATCACAAGGGACGAGAACAGTGAATCATGGCTAGCCCTGGCTTGCAGTTGCAATTCTCGGAGTCGGAAATGAAGCTCTTGCAGGCACTGGTGTACCAGGAGTGCGGCATGCATTTCGATTCGCGCCGCACGCATTTCCTGCAAGACCGCCTGCAGCGCCGTTTGAGGGAGTGCCGGGTGGATTCGTTCTACAGCTACTACCGCTTGCTGATCAGCAATGAAGGCAAAGCCGAGTTAGCCAAGCTGCTGGAGAACCTGACGGTCAACGAAACCAGCTTTTTTCGTAACAAGGCACAGCTGGATCTGTTTCACAAACACATCCTGGACCAGCTTCTGCGCGACAAACAGGAGAAACGGGATTTTTCCCTCCGGTTGTGGAGCGCGGGTTGCTCTACCGGCCAGGAACCTTACACCATGGCGATGCTGGTAGCCGACGCGCTGTCTTATCATTGCTTGCGCAATCCGTCGGGCCATGAATCGCCTTTTCCAAAACCGCTGATAGCGCCCCCGTGGAGAGTGGAAATTCTGGCCAGCGATATCAGCTATTCCGTGCTGCGCACCGGCCAGGAAGGAACTTACACCGAGGCCCAAATGGCTTCCGTGGACTACAGCTATCGTCTGCGGCATTTCGACAAGATCGGCGACCGCTATGCGGTCCGAAAAGCGCTCAAGGAACTCGTCCATTTTGACTTTCACAATTTGAAAACCGAATATCTGCCGCAGCGAAACGACGTCATTTTCTGCCGCAATGTGATGATGTATTTCGATGAGGCAGAACAAAAGCGGCTGATCGAGAAATTCTCCCGATGCTTGAATCCGGGAGGCTATCTGTTGGTTGGCCATGCAGAAAGCCTGCTGGCGTTGACCAACAAGTTCGTCATGGTCTATCGCGACACTGGAACCGCATACCAGCTCATCGAGGTGAATGCGTGAGTCAGTATTCGGATGAACGCGGCGCCGAGTTGCGGGAGCTGTTCTTTGAGACCGCACAGGAGCTGCTGCAATCGCTGAATGAGGAGGCGCTGAAGCTGGAGCAGCAGCCGGGTGACGGCGAAATTGTGCGCACCATCCGGCGAATTGTCCACACCCTCAAAGGCGATGCGGCCGCCGCTGGCTTTACCGAGTTAAGTGAGTTGGCTCATGAATTAGAAGACGCGCTGGCCCTGGAAACTGCTAGCGCTCATACCTCTCTTGCGGAGATTGCATTTAGTACGGCGGATATGTTCGCCGCCATTCTGAGCTGTTATCGCAACCAGACTGAGTTGCCCTCAACCGTGGCGCTTCGCAAGAAGATTGGTGAACTAACCCGGGATCCGAAAGCCAAGAAGCCGCGTAGCAGGAAGTCCAAAACCTCCGGCGTGTCGCAGACTGCGTGGACCGAGTACGAAAAGCTCGCGATGCAGGGAGCCGCAGATCAAGGCAAGCAGGTTTATCACATTCAGGCGCAGATTGATCCACACTGCGCCATGCCGATCGCAGCCCGGCAACTCGTTCTCAAAGCTCTGAGCGAACTTGGGGAGATTCTCGGATCCCGGCCAGAAGCCGGCTCAACGGAGACCGCGCCACTATTTCAGTTGCTCGTGGCGAGCACGAGGTCGGGCGAGGAACTGCGTGCGAAATGCAGAATTCCCACGGTGGTCGCACAGGTGAAGGTCGAGGCTTTGGCACTGCAGCCGCCAATCGCAGCACCGCAGGTGACCGGAGAGCGGCCTGAATCGAAGCCTGCAAACGCAGACGACACGCAGCGGCAAGCTCGGCCCCAGCCAGGAACCGAATCGGTCCCTGCCGCCTCAGTTCTGGGGCATGAGGCCACCAACCAAGCAGCATCGACCTCTGCGGAAAACATTTTGCGAGTGGATGCCGAACGTATCGACACGGTTTTAAACCTGGTGGGCGAGTTGATCGTCGGTAAATCCATGTTGCAACAGGCGATCAATGAGTACGCCAGGCATTATCCCAAGGATTCGATGCGCAGCCGGTTCGCAGACGCCATGGCGTTTCAGTCACGTGTGTTGAATGACCTGCAGCGCTCGGTAATGAAAGTCCGAATGGTGCCAGTCGAGCAGCTTTTTCGACGGTTTCCGAGAATCGTTCGCGACGTTGCCAAACAATGCGGCAAGGAAGTGCAGCTGGTTGTCCGCGGGCAGGACACCGATCTGGACAAGGGTCTCCTCGATGCGATTGCCGAGCCGCTCACCCATCTGGTCCGAAACGCGGTTAGCCACGGCATTGAAACCGCAGAAGAGCGAGTGCGGGACGGAAAACCTGCGCAAGGCACCGTTCGCCTGGATGCATATCATCAAGGCAACCAGGTTATTGTGGAAGTCAGTGACGACGGCCACGGCATCGACGCCCAGAAAGTGAAGGCGCATGCCCTAGCAGGGAACAGTTTGAGTGCCGATGAAGCCGCACGATTGAGCGACAGCGACATTCTGCAACTGATTTTTCAACCTGGTTTCAGTACGGCAGAAAAGATTACCGAGGTTTCCGGACGCGGTGTCGGGCTGGATGTGGTGCAAACCGTTTTACAGCGCCTGAAAGGAACGGTGCAGGTTGAGACGCGCTGCGGTCAAGGCACCAAGTTCCGTCTGCAGTTGCCGTTGACGCTAGCCATTATCAAAGCCCTGCTGTTTCGCGTAGAGCAACGGTTGTACGCGATCCCATTGAATGCAGTCGGCGCGATCGCGCGGGCTCATGAATCCGACCTGCACCAGGTTGACGGCTGCGAGATTCTCCAACTGCGAAACGAGGTGCTGCCCGTTATCCGGTTGGGCAGTCTTCCGAGGGGATCGGCAAGCGAACGGCGCGGAAAGATCTTTGTGCTCGTTATCAACCAGGGCGAGCGCAAGTTTGGGTTGCTGGTGAATGCTCTGGAAGGCGAAGAAGAACTGGTGATCAAAGCGCTGGATGATCACACTGTCGAGACCGACCTGGTCAGCGGCGCCTCCATCCTCGGTGACGGGCGTGTGGTGTTGATTCTGAATCTGGCGGCGCTGGTAGAACGTTTCTCCAAAATGCGGCACGACCCTGAGATTGGATCCGTGTTTGGGCTGCTGCTTTCCCGTTCCGAACGGGTACGGAGCGCGCAAACCGCGCGGGAGGCCCAGGCATGACGGCTCCTGTGCGCGTATTGGTAGTGGACGATTCCGCGCTCATGCGCAAGCTGATTCCGCAGATTCTTGCGACGGATAGCTCCATTCAGGTGGTGGGCACGGCCATGGATGGAAACTTCGGTTTGCGGAAGATTGAGGAACTGCGGCCACAGGTGGTCACCCTGGATCTTGAGATGCCGGGCATGGGCGGGCTCGACATGCTCAGGGAGATCGTGCGCAGCCACCGGATACCGGTCATCGTAGTGAGTTCGCACAGCACCCAGGGGGCGTCAGTCACGCTCAAAGCGCTATCGATGGGAGCATTCGATTTCGTCGCCAAGCCGGCAGATGTCTCGGCGCGGATGCCGGAGATTGCGAACGAATTGATCACCAAGATCAAGGCTGCAGCCCAGAGCCGAGGAATCAGGATTGCAGCCCCCGCACAGCCGGCTCCGACACCTCTGGAGAAAGCGGCATTTAGTGCCGGCAAACATCCCACGCGGGTGGTTGCTATCGGAATTTCCACGGGCGGTCCGCAGGCCCTGCAATATCTTCTCCCGCAGTTGCCCAAGGACTTCCCGGGGACGATTCTGATCGTGCAGCACATGCCGGATGGCTTTACCGACATGTTTGCGCGGCGTCTGGACGAAATCTGCGCCATTCGCGTCAAGGAAGCGCAATCCGGTGACCTGCTGTTGCCAGGGCGAGCCCTGGTTTGTCCCGGCAGCCGTCACTTGAAGGTCAAGCGCCTGCCTTTGGGGGATGTTGCGGTGCTTAGCGATGAGCCGCGTGTGAACGGACATCGTCCGTCGGTGGACGTTCTGTTCAAAAGCGTGGCAGAAGAATTTGGAAACAGGGCCGTCGCCCTGCTCATGACCGGCATGGGAGAGGATGGCGCCCAAGGCATGAGCCAGGTGAAAAGTGCGGGAGGCATGACGATCGCGCAAAGCGAAGATTCATGCGTAGTTTTCGGCATGCCCAAGGCCGCGATTGAGCGCGGTTACGCCGTGCGCGTGGTGGGCCTGGAAGCAATTGCCAATACTTTACTCGCGCAGTGCATGCAAGATCGAAAACCGGCAGCCGAAGCCGATGATGGCCGAGCTGCGGGAGCTGGGACAGACTAATTTCTCCGGCAGGCAAGAACGGGTTGCCGGAAGTATGGAGCAGGAGGTTGTTATGGAGCAGTTTGCACCAATGAAACGCAGCAAGGACGGGCAGCCGGTCCGCTACCTGGTGGTGGACGATTCCGTCTTCGCCCGCAAGAATCTGGCACGCATGATTGAAACCTTTGGTGGCCAGCTTGCTGGTGAGGCGGGAGACGGTGTGACCGCGCTCACGGAATACGACCGCACCAAACCTGACATCGTGCTCATGGATATCACTATGCCGCAGATGGAAGGCATTGAGGCGGCGGAGAAAATCGTGCAAAAACATCCCGACGCCCGTGTCGTCATGGTGTCTTCGGTGGGGTACCAGGAGAACATCGTGGCCGCATTACAGCGCGGGGCGCGCCATTTCGTGCAGAAGCCGGTGAAGCCGGAGGTGCTGTACGAAGTGATCAAGTATGTGATGGGCGAGGATGGAACCGTGGCCACTGCCGCGGGCGCGGGGGTTTGAAATGAAGATGGAGTTAATCCAGCCGTTCATCAACGCGGCCGATGCCGTGCTGGCGCAGGGGCTGCAGTGCCCCATGTCGATCGGCAACCTGAGCATGGAAGAGGAAGCGTACCGCCGAAAAGGGGTGGCTGCTTTGGTTTGGGTCACTGGCGACATCGAAGGAAGAATCATCTTCGATTTGGATACGCAAACGGCAGTGCGGGTGGCCAGCAAGTTCGCCGGAACGGATCTGCCGGAATCCGACGAACTGGTGCGGGAAACCGTATTCGAACTCGCTAACCAGGTGATCGGGAATGCGGTCACCTCGCTCAACGACCAGGGCTTCCATTTCCGAGTCCATCCTCCGGTGCTCCACACCTCCGAGCACGGTCCCAAAAGCACCGAGGATACCGAAGCATTGGTGATCTGCTTCGAAACCGGCTGCGGCAATGTGTTCATGAATATTGCCATGCGGCATAACCAGGCTCGACAGTTAGCCGCAGCCGCCAATTAGACTCGGGAATTGTTGACCATTCCAGGCGAGTGGCCAGTGGCGTCCTCTAGCTTCCTGAGCCAATCTTCTTCCTAAATGCGTCCACGCTCAGCGCTCCACCTCCAGCCAAGATCAGGTTGATATTCGCGGTTAAGATCAGCATCACAAACTCGACGCCGCTCGGCAGAAAGAATCCGTGCTTCCCGTGGTAGGTGATGATCGCGACCAGCATGTCAATGGCAAGCAGCGCAGCCGCGTAGCGCGTAAGCAACCCCAAGATGAGCGCGATTCCGCCCAGGAGTTCAACCGTCGTCAACAAAACGGCAGCCACGGTGGGCTGC
>DASPSE010000443.1:0-2500 GCA_035624085.1 Terriglobales bacterium | reverse complement strand
CGGCTTTGGTCTTGGTGATTCCGGTCTTATTGACCACTTCATTGATAATGTCCAGCTTGATCACAGGCGGCTCCCGGCGACGAAGTCTTTTTGGCGCACCAAGTGATTGATGCTAAGGGAGATATGGGAGATTGTCAACGGCAATGAAGCTCCTAACTCACTAACTGGGAGGGACCTAGTGTTGGGCTGTACGAGGACAACATTTCTGCCCCGATGTTTGCGACGCGCTTGAATTGCCAAATCGACGTTCTGCTGATGCTGTGGAAAACACGCGGCTCTGTACTGGTGACGTTAGGCGCTACTTAATAATGCCTGTCCACATGCCTGCGCACTGGAAGTCGGGCGTTAAAAGCATGGTACATTCAACATCAACAGAACGACCGTGCCAGCCGCTATACACTGAGAACAGAATACGGAGGCAAGCCAAGTGCCTAGCGTGCTAGTCGTGCCTGTATACGTGGAAATCTCTGCTGGTTTTGAGCGGTCTCTTCCAGCCCTTGAACAAATCCTGCGGCGCGCTGGCTACGCATTTTGCGTAGGCGAGCCAATGTCTGCGACCATAGATACTGTAGTTAAGACGTTGCGTAATAGCGAGAGCACCTATGGCGGAAGTGGATGAGAAGTACCTTCGCGAACTATATGACAAGAACATTTGCCCGACATGTGGAACTACCATACCGGAGAATGGCGGTTATGGTAGCGGGAGAATCGCAGATGGCAGATTTTGCAGTCTAGAGTGCTACGGTAAGTACCGCGAGGCTGCAATTCGTAAACGCGCCGAGGCACGGCTGGCGCAAGCTCGGCGCAAACAGAACTAGCCCGGCTTTGGAGGCTGTCGGATAGATGAAAAACGGAATAAGCCCTGCGTTATTCCCAGAACTGGTTAGCAAGGGTGGGAAAGAAGGCATTTTGCCGTGGCAGGAAATTAAGCGGATGGTTTCGGTAGGCCAGATAAGTGCCAACCCTGAACCGCTAGATTCCCAAATTCAACCAGCTAGTATTGACTTGCGACTAGGCTCAGTCGCATACCGCACACGTGCCAGTTTTCTTCGAGGCAGATCGGCAACGTTTCTCACCAGGGTGCAGGAGTTCACAGAGGCAACGATTGATCTAACTGAGGATTCACCAGCTTTACTTGACCCGGGGATCGTATACATAATCCCGCTGATTGAATCTCTTAACCTTCCCACCGATGTTCAAGGGGTCGCGAATCCGAAAAGTACGACTGGCCGCCTCGATATTTTTACCAGGCTCATCACCGAACATGGAGATTCGTTTGACCGAGTTCCAAAAGGTTACAAAGGCGCATTATTCGCAGAAGTATCGCCGCGAAGCTTTCCCATCAGAGTGCGCCGTGAGATGAGACTCAACCAACTGCGGTTCGTGCGTGGTAATGCCACGCAGCCCATAACCAATGGTGACTTGAAACAAATTGCTGAGTCAGAAAATCTTGTTTACGACAGCAAGGGCAACCCCGCTAAGGCGGGCATTGCCGATGGCATCGAGATTACCGCTGATCTTGAGGGGGGTGTGGTTGCCTACAGGGCGAAGAACGAAGCTCCTAGAGTGGTTGAACTTGATAGGTATGACTATTACGAACCGGAAGATTATTGGGAGCCGATTAAACCGCGACATGGCCATATTACGCTCGCAAAAGGCGCGTTCTATCTGTTAGCGTCAAAAAGGCTCTTCAGTGTGCCATTGGATTACGCTGCAGAGATGGTTGCCCATGACCCTAGTATGGGCGAATTCCGAGTCCATTATGCAGGGTTCTTCGATCCCGGATTTGGGTATGGGATGAGGAAAGGGGACATCCTCGGGACTAAGGCCGTACTGGAAGTGCGGGCGTACGAAGTGGACATTGTTCTGGAGGACAACCACGTAATAGGCAGGCTTCATTACTATAAAATGGCAGAGCGCCCGGAAAAGACATATGGCGAGGCCGGACTAAGCTCCTCATACCAAAAGCAGGGATTAGCACTCAGCAAGCAGTTCAAGCGGCCCGACGTGGCCCTCAGAAACACAGTGCCGGACCAGTCGCCCGTGACCGTCCTATCCAACCCATAGCAGTTGCTTTGCGACAGGGGTGTGAACTAATTAGCAAAACGTGTTCGTTTTGTGGATTTCTCCCAGGCGGGTCAAACTGCGGTGGCGTCCTACTCGCTACTTCCTGACGTTCTCCCCTTCCTTATACATGTACTTGATGGCGGGCTTGTAGATCATCAGGTTGGGGGCGCCGTTGCGGTTGATCTTGAGGCAGCTCTTGTCGTACCACTCGATAACGCCGTGCACTTCTTCCCCGTCGCGCAGCACGATGACCATCGGCGTCTTCGACTGCATCTGTTTCTGATAATAGAAGTTCTCGGCGTTGGTTTGCTCAGGTGGCGCGGCCTTCCGACCGCCGCCTCCGTTGCGCTCACCACGGTCGCCGCGTTCGGGCCGGCGTTCGCTCATGGGCGACACGGGGTGGTTGTGGTTGTGGTCGTTGCGGCTGAACGAG
>DASPSE010000440.1:0-6210 GCA_035624085.1 Terriglobales bacterium | reverse complement strand
CGTGGGGGACAAAACTTCGCTCGTGCTGGCCCCGGTGGTCGCCGCCGGGGGCTTGCTCGTGCCCATGATCAGCGGCCGCGGTCTCGGTCACACCGGCGGGACGCTCGATAAACTCGAATCCATTCCCGGCTTCAATGTGAATCTTTCAGTCCAGGAATTCCGCCGTGTTCTTCGCGGCTGCGGCTGCTGCATGATCGGGCAAACCGCCGAGATCGCCCCCGCAGACCGTAAGCTGTACGCCTTGCGCGATGTGACTGGAACTGTTGAAAGCCCGCATCTGATCTGCGCCTCGATTATGAGCAAGAAGCTGGCCGAGGGCATTGATGCTCTGGTTCTCGACGTGAAAACGGGTTCGGGCGCGTTCATGAAGAAGGAAGAAGACGCGGTATTTCTTGCCGAATTGATGGTCGAAACCGGCGAGCGCATGGGAAAGAAAGTTGTTGCCCTGATCACTGATATGGATCAACCCCTCGGGCTCAAGGTAGGCAATTCGCTGGAAGTTGCGGAGGTATTGGAGATACTCCAAGGCGAAGGCCCACCGGATCTGCGCGAATTGTGTCTCGAGCTAGCAGGTTGGATGTTTCAACTGGGCGGTGTTGCTTCTACGTTAGCCCAAGGCAGGCAAACCGCACAGCAAATGATAGATTCCGGCCGCGGGCTGGCAAAATTTCGCGAGATGGTGCAACTGCAAGGCGGAGATCTTTCCGCAATCGATGATCCCAACAAACTGCCTCGTGCAAAACACGCAATCGAGGTTCACAGTCCCGAGAATGGTTATGTGAGCGCCATCGCTTGTGAGGCCATCGGCACAGCCTGTGTCATTCTGGGTGGAGGCCGCGAGAAGAAAGAAGATTCCGTGGATTCCGCCGTCGGCATCGTCCTGCACAAAAAAGTTGGCGCCCCCGTGAGCGCGAAGGAAACGCTGGCAACCATTCATTACAATTCGGAATCGCGCGCTGGCCGAGCAAAGCAGTTGATCCAGGAAAGCTATCACATTTCCGGCGCGCCTCCGGCACAAGGCAGACCGCTGGTGCATCGAGTCATCAACGGATCGGGAGGAAAGAACTGAATGGGCCGCTTCACCGGCATTCTCGGCATTATCACTATGCTGGGGCTAGGTTTTCTCTTCTCGACCAATCGGCGCGCGATTCGCGTCAAAACTGTGGCTTGGGGCTTGGGATTGCAATTCGCTTTCGCCGTGTTCGTCCTGAAGCTGGAAACTGGCCGCGTCATTTTTCAAAAGGCCGGGGATGCGGTGAACCGCCTGCTCAGCTACGCCTTTGCCGGTTCTTCATTTGTCTTCGGTGATCTCGGCAAGCAAGGATCACATCTGGGCTTCTATTTTGCTTTTCAAGTGTTGCCCACGGTCATTTTTATCGCGGCATTTTTTGCGGTTCTCTATCACTACGGAATCATGCAGTTCATCGTCAAGCAGGCAGCAAGAGTGATGACGCGCTTCATGGGCGCCAGCGGGGCGGAGTCCCTGAACGTGGCCGCCAGCATCTTCATGGGTCAAACCGAAGCGCCCCTGACGATACGGCCCTTTTTGCCAGATATGACGCGTTCCGAGCTCATGACCGTGATGACCAGCGGCATGGCGCATGTGTCCGGCGGAATCATGGCTGCGTATATTGCGTTCGGTGTCGAACCCAAGCATCTGCTGAGCGCCGTGATCATGACGGCGCCGGGAACCATCCTGATGTCCAAGATGCTGGTTCCTGAAACTGAACAACCAAAGACCGCCGGCCGCGTGGTCATGAGCGAAGAGGAAGTTGAAGCAGAAAAAAAGGAGAACTTGCTGGGTGCGGTGTCGCGCGGGACGACCGATGGCCTTCACCTGGCTCTCAATATAGCCGCCATGTTGATTTCTTTCCTCGCGCTCATCGCGCTGACCAACGGCATCCTCGGCGGCATTCACAATGGCCTGGCTCACATTGGAATTTCCTGGTTCCCGACCAGCCTGGAAAGGATCTTCGGAACGATATTCGCCCCGATTGCCTGGGTGATCGGAATTCCCTGGCGAGACTGCCCGGCTATCGGCAATCTCCTGGGGACGCGCATGGCGCTCAACGAACTGGTGGCGTTTTCCATGCTCGGACCGCAGAGAGGAGTGCTCGATCCGCGATCGTTCACCATTGCGACTTTCGCATTGTGCGGCTTTGCTAATTTGAGCTCAATCGGAATTCAGATCGGCGGGATCGGGGCGCTTGCTCCAAATAAAAGAGGCGAACTCGCGCGCCTGGGCTTCCGCGCCATGTTCGCTGGAACCATGGCGAATTTAATCTCAGCCTCGATCGCCGGAATGTTGCTGTAGCGCGCGCGTAGTTTTGTAGTGAGCAATTCCTGCTACGATTTCAGTTTTTCTTAATTTTTGTTTCTGTATTTAAATAAACGCCGTTTTTCGGCCTTCGGGATCGCACTGACATTTCACGGAGAATTAGTGTGGTCAACCTCTGCTCAGTCGCCCCCTAGCGTCGCCCGCCAGTCACCAACTGAGCCACGCCCTTTGCCGGCTGAGTCTTGCCCTCCGGGATTCCGGCGTTCCGCAGCAAGTCCGCACCAATGGTGCGCGCTGCTAATGGTTTTAGCCAGAGTAGCGCCATAAATGCAGCGACAATGTCGCAGGCGATCATGACATAGAACACCGGCACCCATGAGCCAGTCTTTAACATCACGTAGGCGGCAACCGGCGCAGAAAAGATTGAAGCGGTGCCCTTGGAGGTATAGACGATTCCGTAGTTGGTGGTGGCCCATCTTCTGCCGAACAGATCAGCCGTGATCGACGGGAACAGTGAGAAAATCTCGCCCCAGGCAAAGAACACGAGGCTGGACAACAGGACGAACATCATGGGCCTGTGAATCGTCTGTAGCCACGCCCAGATCGCCAGTCCTTCAATCAGAAAGGCGCTGAACATGGCATTCTCACGGCCGATGTGGTCAGAGATCCAGCCCCATAGAGGACGGGTAACTCCGTTCACGATCCGGTTCAACTGAATGGCTAGAATCGAAGCGGAGAGGCCCCAGGCAACGATTACCTTGTCCACCTTGTAAAAGCCAGCAATCTCCTTGAGTTGGGCGGTGACCACCAGGCCGCCGAAGGCCACCAGCGTCATCATGACGTAGATGGCGTAAAAGGACGGCTGCCTCAGCATCTCCCACCACGCCATGTCGCGCATGCTCTGGCGGACCTTGGCCACAGGCTTCCAGTTCTTGGGAAACCAGCTTTTGGGTGGAGCTACGATGAACATGGCTGCGACCGTCACGATGACGCCCTGGAGGATGCCCCAGAAAATAAACGCATGCTGATAGCCGGATGCTTTGATCATCGTTTCAATCGGAGCAACAGTGACGGCTGTGCCAATCCCGTAGGCTCCGGACACCACCCCCGCGCAGAGTCCGCGATGATCCGGGAACCACTTCAGTACGTTTCCGGTGCACCCACCGTAGACGGCGCCAGCCCCGATGCCGCCGATCGCGTACCAGATATAAAGTCCGCTGGTGGTTGTCGCGTAGCCGGAACCGATCCAGCCGGCTCCGACTAACAGACCGCCGATACCGATCACTAACCTCGGCCCGAGGCGATCAATCAGGTAGCCCTCAAAAGGCACCAGCCAGGTTTCACAGAATATAAATGCGGCAAAGGCAACCTGCACCGCGGCCAGAGTAGCGTGCAAGCTTGAGGTTAGGGGATTGGTGAAAAGCGTCCAGGCATACTGCAGGTTAGCGATCGCCATCATCGCGATGATGCAGGAGACCATCTGAATCCAGCGATTAATGACTTTGGTGTCGGAACTAACCCCGTCTAGAGAAGCCGCCATCGACACACCTCCTTGGGTGTCTCGCAGACTTAATTGGTTTTCTAAACCGCTAGTCCCCGAGTTGTCTGTGACTGCTTCCACCAGCCGTGCTGCATGAAGTCAGACTTTTGCCTACTGTGGTTCAGCAGGCGACTGGTCCCCCTCGACTTCGTGCCGGAATGGTATAACGCCGGGAACTAGCCACTTCTCCCACATTGCATCGACTTTACTTTGGAAGTAATCGATATCGTCGTCGGTAAAGTGCGCAAAGCGTCCCTGCTTCAATAAATAATCTCGGACCGGCTGGCGCTTGATCTTGCCGCGCGCAATTTGCTGCGTCCTGCCGGTGAGGCGAAGCACGCCATCTTCCACTTCGTACAGCGGCCATACGCCCGTATTCACCGCCAACTCGCCCATTTCGTGTGAGAGGTAAGGATCGTAGTCCCAACCCTTAGGGCACGGATCGAGCGAGTGGATGAACGTGGGCCCGCCAATCGCCAGCGCCTTGCGGATGGCATTCATCCCATGAAGGCCATAGGACATGCAGATGGTTGCTACATACTTGCATTCCGGATGTCCGGCCGCCATCATGCCGGCCATGTTTTTCTTCCAGCGGCGGTGCATGATTCGCTTCACTTTGCCCGGCGTGCTGAACGTGGTGTTGGCGCCCCACGGAGTGCTGCCGGAAAGCTGAATATCGGTATTGGCGTACGACTCGTTGTCGTACATCAGGATGAGGCAGTTGTATTCGGCATGGGTCAGAGTGGCAGAGATCGCACCCACACCCATATCCGCGCCGCCTCCGTCACCGCAAAAGGCGATCACATTGATGGGTTCTTTCTTCATCTTGCCCTTGCGCATGAGGGCTTTCAGCGCGGCTGAAGCGCCCAGAGCCGCCGAGCCGCTGCTGCCCAACTGCGTGTGCATCCATGGCACCACCCAGGAGGTGCTGTAGTACGTCGTATTCGCCACGTACATGCACCCGGTGCTGCCGAGCACAATCGTGCGCGGACCCGCGGCTTTGGCCATCATCTTCATGACTAGAGCCGACTCGCAGCCCTGGCAGGTCCGGTGCCCCGAGGTGAAGAACTCCTCCAGCGGGAGCTTCTTGACTGACTTGAAGGGATCCAGTTTCTGAGTCGGATCAATCTGTATGTACGTTGCCATAACCTCCGCATCCTTTCCGATGGCCGAAACACATCAGCGAAAATTCCTTTGCTTCGATCTCAGGCTTAAACCAGGCTTCGAGCTACTCTCGCAGCCCGATCCATCGTGTCAACGGCTGCGGCTTGCCTTCCGCAGCCTGGTAGACGCAGTCCGCTACCTGCTCAACATTGGGAACGGTTACTTCGCGCCCACCGAGACCCGCAATGAAACCCAACACCGGCGGCTTCGGTCCGGGCGCGGAATACAGAGCGGTGCGGACCTCGTTGGTCAGCACTCCGCTCATATAGGGAGAACCGAAGGAATAGTCACGATCAATGACGCCGACCGCCTTGAACCGTTTCAGTGATCTCGCCAATTCCTCCGCCGCAAATGGACGGAACCAGCGCATGCGCACAAATCCGACCTTCTTGCCCTGTTTGCGCATCTGCCGGATCGCGACCTTTACCGGCGTCGACAAGGTGCCCATGCCCATCAGCACGATGTCGGCATCATCGGTCTGATATTCCTCGAAGAACGGATTTCCGTAAGAGCGCCCAAAGATACGCTCGAAGTCGGCGTAGGCTTCGCGCAGTACGTCGGACACTCGTTCCATGGCCGCGTAGTTTTGACGCCGAATCTCCATCACCCAATCCTCGTTGCCCTGCGGCGCTACGGTAATGGGATTATCAGGGTGAAGGAGGAGGTCTGCCCGGTTATAACGGGGAAGGAACTCGTTTACCTTCTCCTGCGAGGGAATCTTCACCAGAGCCTGGGAGTGGGTGAGAAATGCGCCGTCACAGCTAATGGCACAAGGCAGGAAAATACGCCGGTCTTCTGAGACCCGGTAGGCGATGAGCGCAGTATCCAGTGCCTCCTGTGCGCTATCCACCCAGACCAGTTGCCAACCTAGGTCGCGCACGGCCAACGCGTCGTTGTGTTCCACACCGAATGCGCCGGGATCATCCAGAGCGCGATTGCCGACCATGCATACAAGCGGAACACGCAACGCCGGCGTGACGGTCAAAGCTTCCATGGCGTACATCCAGCCCACACCGCTGCTCCCACAGAACACGCGTGCGCCGCAAGCGCATGCATGCTTCACAATTTCAAATTGTGAGTGTTCGCCTTCTGCGACGATGTATTCGCAATCCATCTCGCCATTGGACACGAGCCTGGACACGTATTGCATGACCGTGTCGTATGGCCGAATCGGATAAGCGGTGATCACGTCCACATCGGCCAGCTTGCATGCGACCGCGATGGCTTC
>DASPSE010000433.1:0-4936 GCA_035624085.1 Terriglobales bacterium | reverse complement strand
GGGGGCTGGCCCATCCTTTTCTGAATAAGAAGTCATGGTTGCCCCACCCTTCCCGCGTTCCTTCGACTCCGCTCAGGATTTCGGCAGCGGGCTCAGACGCCCGCTAGACGCCTCAACTTTGCGGGAGGGTGGGCTGATTTTACACCGTGCTCGATTCGAGCGCGGAACCAGAACATCCCCACCCTGTCGCACACAACGCGACAAGGGTGGGGCAGCCGTGGTTTATTTCCCTACGCCTGAAAGGGTGGGCCAGCCCCCGTTCGCTGCGCTTGTCCTCCGGCTCTCGTCGAATGCGGGCGCAAGCGACGTGGGCGGGCGAGAAATGCCGCGCCAAAGGGAACGCGTAGTGAATACAATCCGAACCGGGCTGTTTCCCACTATTTCAAGGGGCCGAAGGCTGTGACATTGGAGATTGTCCCTACGTAAACCTTCCCATTCACGATCATGGGCGTACCAAAATGACTAGCTTGCCCGAACTGATCGCGTCCACCGCCCGCCTGATTGGAGTTGTAAAGCTCTTTTGCCAGATTGGTCGCGTCATAAACATGCAGCACGTCATTGGGATCGCTGTGCTCGATGGCCCACACGATACCGTTGGTCGAACCATTGGCAGAAACGCTGGGCGTGGATCCGGGATACTCAAACGTGGCTGAACTCTTCGAAACCGGCGAAGTGGAAAGCTTGGCCTGAGAAAAATTGAACTGCAGAAGGTTGTTTCCCTCAGGGCCGAAATAAACACTCTCGCCGAAGAGAGCTGGCATGGACCACACTCCGCCGCTGAGAGCGCCGTCGATTTCCTGATAAATAGCGTTGTCATTGTTGGGATTGAACTTTCCCATATTCGTGCGATCCACAATGTAGATGTTTGAGTCCTTTCCAGCTCCAATAGCCAGATATCGCGTGGTCCCGCTGGAATCCTTCATCGGGGGTGGCAAGAGAACGCCGCCTGAGCCGAGGTCCACATCGTTGTCGGATTCGTTGACGGTGTCATACATGTTGAAGTAATCAGCAACCGCCAGGTGGTTGTTGGTGGTGGACACTTTCAGGAATGCATTCCCGTAATCGCCGTTCGCGGGAAAGCCGTGGGCGTTCAAGGTGGTGTCAAACGTTCCATTGGCATCGAGCAAATAGATGCTTGATCCGTCAGAGGCCATTCCTGCCCCGGCCTGCCAGATTGCTCCTTCACTGCCGTTGGGCGTTAGATTCAGCACGCTGGTTTGCTTCAAGGTGCTCTCGCTGTAACCGATCAGCCAGCCGGTATAGGGCTGATCATCGCAGTGCGAGGTCCAGCCCGTGTAAATCACCTGGTTGAGCAGGAGAAGGCCTTGGCGTTCCGCATATTGTTGGGGGTCGAAGATCACGTAGCCGTTATGACTGTTATCACCGGTTCCCGGATATCTCGCCTCTACGCGGACAGGGCCGCCGAATTCCTCCTGGCCGGTGGTTACGTCAAGGGCGTGGATTCTCTGGAAATAGTAGGTGAAAGATTTCTTGCTCATCTTGCTCATGGCGACGACATAGATAGTGCCATTCGGGCCGCTGCTGCGGTCGATGACCGGCGTCGAAGTGATACCGATCTGCGGGCTGATCTGGCCGCAACCTTGATCCCCCGAAGGCGTTTCGCCTGCTTGCAACAGTGAGACCTGCCAAAGTTGCGTTCCGGCATCAGCATCGAAAGCGTAAACACTGTCGTTTTCTGTGACGACATACAGAACGTTGTGCGTTCCCTGGCCAGGGATGGACACGCCGGACAGATACAGGGGTTCAGCATCAATCACCCCATCGACGGGCATGGTGAAAAGCTTACCGAAGCTGGAGGAGTTCACATTGCTCGTCGTGAGGGTGGTCTCATTCAGGTTCTGTCCCGTCCTGCCGACGTCATTGTGGTAAGTCACGACATCTGTGGCCCACGCGAATGAAATCGGGCCCACGACGAACGTAAACAATAAGAGGATGGTAATACCTTTGCCGCGGACGGCTGTCTTAAAGGAAAAGCCTTTCATAGAATCCTCCGGAAGTGGCGGGTTAGTTACTTCAACATTGTGACCGCGAAGCCGGATAGCAGGAGGGTGCTCTCACTGCGTGAGCCAGAGAATCCGCTGATTATAGCATGGAGGAACGCCCGAAAGAGGCCTGCCAGCGCGGCAAATCAAGGCCCTGTTCGACAGCGGGGGTGTCGGCTCGGGAAACGATGGCGGGAGTGAGTTCGGCGCTCGTCACTGGGTTGCGCAGGTCATTCGGTGCAAATCTTACGCGAGTGAAACCGGCCGTCAATGAAAGCCGGGAGTTGGGAGTGTCTCCCAAGGACAGTTGGCGCAACCATCCGCATTACGCTCAAAGTGGCTGGCCAGGGGTACCGCACAGTCCACCTCAATTCACGTCAGTGAGTGCAGGAGGCCGTACCCGCGGGGCTGGATCACGATTACAGATCTACTACTTTTCGGTATAATTCCGCCACACAATGTCCTTCGTGGCAGACACGCAGTTAGGCCCTTATAAGATCATTGCGCTCATCGGCTCTGGCGGAATGGGCGAGGTGTATCGCGCGCGTGACACCCGGCTGCTTCGGGACATTGCACTAAAAGTTCTTCCAGCTTCCTTCACCAATGATCCTGATCGGCTGCGCCGCTTTGAACAAGAAGCCAGAGCAGTCGCCGCGCTAAACCATCCGAATATTGTTTCGGTTTACGACGTCGGTCAAGCCAACGGCGTTCACTACATTGTCTCGGAGCTGCTGGAAGGCGAGACGCTAAGGCCCCGAATTGTTCCCTCCGGTATGCCGGCGCGCAAGGCAATCGATCTGGCAATACAATTCGCAAACGGCTTGGCTGCGGCGCATGAGAACGGCATTGTTCATCGCGATCTGAAACCCGAAAACATTTTTATTACGCGCAACGGGCGGCTCAAGATATTGGATTTTGGTTTGGCCAAGCTTCGCCGGCCGCTGGGCATGGCCGAAACCGTGGATGGCGCGACGGTAGAAGCAACCAGTGTCGGCCAGGTGCTGGGCACCGTCGGCTACATGTCGCCGGAGCAGGTGCGTGGCGATACCGCCGACCATCGTTCCGACATCTTCACCTTCGGCAGCATTCTCTACGAAATGCTCAGCGGTCAGCGCGCGTTCAGGCGCAACACCAGCGCAGAGACGATGACCGCTATCCTGAACGAAGATCCGCCGGAGTTCGCCGGCCACACTGCCGGGATCGCGCCTGCACTCGAACGCATTGTGCGCCACTGTATGGAAAAGCAGCCCGGCCAGCGCTTCCAGTCGGCGCACGACATTGCCTTCAATCTCGAGTCACTGTCCCACACTTCCGGAACCACGGTGGCGCCAGCGACAGCGCGCCGGAAACAAAAGATATGGCCAGTCCTGGCTGCTCTGATGCTGCTCGCCGCCGGGCTGGCACTGGGTGCATGGCTGCGGCCAGCTACCCCTGAACTTCACCCCAAACTGCACCGCATCACATTTCGTCGCGGGACCATCTGGGATGCGCGTTTCACTCCGGACGGCAACCTCATCTACGGCGCGTCATGGGATGGCCACCCGGTTGAGTTGTTCACGAATCAGGCTGGAAGCACAGAATCAAGGCCGCTCGGGATGACTGCGACCGGACTTCTTTCGATCTCCGGAACTGGGGAGCTTGCGGTGGATAGCAATTTCCAACTTCTTGGCTTCGAACCGTCCGGCATGTTGGGGCGTGCTCCGTCGGGAGGCGGAGCTCCGCGCGAAATTGCCAAGGACGTGTCCTATGCCGACTGGTCTCCCGATGGCACAGCCCTTGCGATTGTGCGCCCGCTGGCCGGCAAATGGAGGCTCGAATATCCACTAGGAAAGGTGCTCTACGAGACAGCAGGGTGGCTTAGCCATCCGCGAATCTCGCACGACGGTAAGTGGATTGCATTCATTGACCATCCTTATGTGGGAGACGACGGCGGATCTGTCGCGATCGTAGACTCCTCGGGCAATAAGAAAACGCTCACCGGCCAATTCGTAAGCGCGCAGGGGTTGGCCTGGTCGCCAGGAAGCGAGGTCTGGTTCACGGCCACGACATCAGGCTCAAGTCGTGAGCTGCGCGCGGTGACGCTTTCAGGTAAGGAGCGCCTGGTTCACCTGGGAACGGGTACGCTAACTCTTCACGACATTTTCAAAGATGGACGGGTGCTCTACTCGCGAGACGACTTACGCGCCGGCATGATCGCGCTGGCTCCTGGGGAGAATAAAGAGCGCGACCTGAGCTGGCATGACTGGACCGTCCCGCGTGACCTGAGTAATGACGGCAAATTGGTGTCCTTTGACGAAACTGGCGAAGCTGGCGGCGCGACCGGCGAAATTTATGTGCGCGGAACGGACGGCTCGCCCGCAGTACGACTGAGCGAGGGCAATGCTCCAAGCTTGTCTCCGGACGGTAAATGGGTCCTGGGCCGCAGCTTTTCGCTACAGCACGCCATTCTGAAACTGCCCACCGGCGCCGGCGAATCTGGGACAATCTCGACTGGTGATGTTCAGACCCACCAGGCTTTCTTTTTTCCGGATGGGCGGCACATTCTTCTACTGGGGAACCAATCGGGGCATGGGTTGAGACTATGGGTTCAAGACGCCAGCGGCGGCGCTCCCCAGCCGATCAGCCCTGAGGGTGCGACGGTCAGACGCCGTGGCTGTATTTCGCCGGACGGCACGCAGGTGCTGGCCCGTGACCCCGACGGGAATATTAACGTTTACTCGGTTGCGGGAGGCAAGCCGCTTCAGGTTCCTAATACGCAGCCGGGCGAAGAACCGGTGCAATGGACCCCAGATGGAAAGGCTGTGCTGGTCGGCGCTCGGGGCGTCCCAGTTCGCGTTTTCACAATCAATCTGGCAACCAAGGAACGCAAGCTATTCAGAGCGTTTATGCCGGCGGACCCAACCGGGTTATTTAGCAACGCTGCCCCGAACTTC
>DASPSE010000429.1:0-6595 GCA_035624085.1 Terriglobales bacterium | reverse complement strand
GAGGATCATATAATTCATTCCAATGACCTTCCAACAGCTCCTCTACGGGGCGGAAATCCTGTCGCAAACCGGTAATCCGGGCGTGAGCGGTCTGGAATACGACTCGCGCAAGGTCCAGCCCGGCGATGTCTTCGTCTCTATGCGCGGCGAGTCCAGTGACGGCAACAAGTTCATCGACAAGGCAATCGCTGCGGGAGCTGTTGCCATTGTTACCGACTCCGCTACTGAGAAGCCGCGCGCCGGAGTCGCGTGGGCGCAAGTGCCTCACGGCCGCCGCGCCCTGGCCCGCCTTAGCGCAAATTTTTACAAGCGGCCGGCTGAGCGTCTGGCCATCACCGGAATCACGGGCACAAATGGCAAGAGTACGACGGCCTTTCTGCTGGAGGCGATTCTTGCTGCGGCCAATCGCAAAAGCGCGCTGATCGGGACGATTGAGTATCACGTGGCGGGCAAGATCCTGCCGGCGCCGCACACCACTCCCGAAGCACTGGAACTGAACCGGATGTTAAACCAGGCCGTTGGCGACGGCGCCACCGAAGCGGTCATGGAAGTTTCCTCGCACGCGCTGACCCAGCAAAGGGCTTATGGCATCCCGTTTAATGTCGCGGTTTTCACCAATTTGACCCGCGACCACCTCGACTATCATCACACCATGGAGAACTATTTTGATTCCAAGCGAATTCTGTTCGAGGGCTGTGGAACCGACGCTCCCCGCGTGGCGGTGCTTAACATCGATGACGAACACGGGCGAGATCTGGTCAAGGTGAGCAGGAAACATGGATCGGAAGTGTTGACCTATGCCGTGGCGAAGGGAGACGTTTGTGCAGAGAAGGTTGATCTCGGCCAGCGGGGAACACGCTTCGACCTGGTTACGCCCGAAACAGTCATTCCTCTGTTTTCTCCTTTGATCGGTATGGTGAATGTGTATAACATCATGGCCGCAGCCGCGGCGGCCTACGCGCGTAACTGCAAACCGGAATCCATCGCCAAAGGCGTTGAAAGTTTGACCCACGTCCCTGGTCGTTTTCAGCGCGTGGATTGCGGCCAGCCCTTTACCGTGGTCGTCGATTATGCCCACACGGATGATGCCCTTCGAAATCTGACCTCACTTGCGCGCAACTTCGTTCAGCAGGCCGGTAACAAAGGCCGTGTGATTACAGTCTTTGGCTGCGGCGGCGATCGTGATCGGGCCAAGCGTCCGCTCATGGGAGAAGCCGCCGGACGAGGCAGCGATTTTGTCGTTCTGACATCCGACAATCCGCGCAGCGAAGATCCTCGCGCCATCATTAATGACGCTCTGGTCGGCTTGCAGCGCTCTGGAGCGAAATACAAAGTGGAACCCGATAGAAGAACGGCGATTGCACTGGCCATCCATGAGGCTGGGCCGGGCGATGTCGTGCTGATTGCCGGCAAGGGCCATGAGAAGGTTCAAGTCACGCGGGAAGGATCGATTCCTTTCGATGATGTGGAAGTCGCGCGTGAGACTCTGCAGGGCGCCGGATTCAACTGCCAACAATCGAGCGCGGCAGCCGGGAAGCTTTCATGAAACTGCCGCTTTCCCGGATTGCCGGGTTTCTTTCTGCCACGGGCGAGTTCGATCGCAACGCTCTGGCGCTCGGGTATTCCATTGACTCGCGCAGCGTTCAGGCCGGTCAGCTTTTCTTCGCCGTTAAAGGTGAACGCCTCGACGGACACGATTTCGTTTCACAAGCGCTGGAAAAAGGCGCGGTCGCTGCCGTTCTCCGAAAAGACCAACTCGCGCGTTTCCCGGCGAAGAGCGGGCTCATGGCGGTGGACAACACGCTGGCCGCATTGCAAACGTTGGGCACAGCCGTTCGCCGGCTCTGGGCAAAGCCGCTGGTTGGTATAACGGGATCAACCGGCAAGACTACGACCAAAGAGGCCATCGCCCATCTGCTTTCCCAGCGCTTCCGGGTGCTTAAGTCAGAAGGTAATTTCAATAACCATTTTGGCCTGCCAATGATGCTGTTGAAGCTTGAGCCGGAGCACGAAATTGCGGTCATCGAAATGGGAATGTCCCACGCGGGGGAGATTGCCGCGCTGGCAAAAATCGCGCAGCCCGAAATCGGTGTGGTTACCAATGTAGCTCCCGTGCATCTTGAGTTTTTCAATTCTGTGGCCGACATCGCCCGGGCAAAGTATGAGTTGGTGCAAGCCCTCCCGGCCGGCGGAACCGCGATCCTTAACGCTGATGATGAATACGTTTCGCAGTTCGGGCGCGATTTTCATGGCAAGGTAGTTTTATACGGAATCAATCGGCCGGCGGACGTACGCGCCGAGAACATCGAAGCACGCGGCAAATTCGGCTCCAGATTCGATGTCGTCGTCGACGGTTGCCGGGAGACCGCGGTTCTGCAGCTGGTCGGAGACCACAATATCTACAATGCACTCGCGGCAATTGCTGTTGCAGTGGAACGCGGGCTGACGCCGTCGGAAGCGGTTGGCGGACTTGCCTCACTGGAACCGGCGGACAAACGCGGGCAGGTCGTCCAAGTCGGCAACATTACCGTCATCAACGATTGCTACAATTCCAATCCGAAAGCCCTCGATGCCATGGTGGACACTTTGGCGGCCATGCCGGCTGCACGTCGCATTGTTGTCGCGGGGGAGATGCTCGAACTTGGGCCCACGGCCGAGGAATTGCATCGCTGCTCCGGCCGTTACATGGCGGGGAAAAAGATCGACCTGCTCCTCGGCGTAAGAGGCCTGGCGCATCAGATGGTCCAGGCCGCTCGGGCTACGGGTTTGCGAGCTGAATTTGTGGACACTCCGGAGGAAGCTGGCGAGTGGCTGGCCCGCGAAACCCGCGACGGCGATGTTGTGCTGCTGAAAGCATCGCGCGGCGTGAAGTTGGAGAAGGCATTGGAGATCTGGAAGTCGCTCGCTCTAACGGCCGGCGACGCACGACAAATGACCTAACGGAGGCGGATTGCTTTATTGGCTGTTGTACCTAAAGCTGTTCCATTACTTCCCGCCGTTCCGCATCTTCCGCTATCTGACTTTCCGGACCGCGTTCGCCAGCCTGACTGCAATGTTCACTGGTCTAATTGTTGGTCCGGCAGTCATTAACCGCCTGCGTGATTTCCAGATTAGCCAATATATCCGCGAAGAGGGTCCAAAAGCTCACCAGAAGAAAGCTGGCACACCCACAATGGGCGGTCTGCTGATTGCGATCTCTATCCTGGTCCCGACTCTGCTCTGGGCTGATCTCAGCAACCGTTTCGTTTGGATTGCCGTGTTCGCTACCTCGGCTTTTGCGGCGATCGGTTTTTCCGATGATTACAGCAAAGTCGTCCATCGTAGAAATCTCGGGCTAACAGGCAAAGCGAAGCTGGGTTATCAGATCGCCACCAGCATACTGATCGCGGTAGCGCTGATCGCCATGCAAACCCGTGGGCTTTATTCGACAAGGCTGGTGGTACCGTTCCTCAAGCAATTTCGCCCCGATCTGGTGATTGGATCACTCGAACACAATCCTCATCTCTGGCCCCTGGCATTTCTTCCGTTCATTGGATTTGTGGTGGTGGTGATCGTGGGCGCAAGCAACGCTGTGAACCTCACGGATGGGCTGGACGGTTTGGCGATTGGCTGCACGGTGATTGCCGCTGGAGCGCTGGCCGTGCTGACCTACGTCAGCGGTCACGCAACCTTCGCCTCTTACCTCGAACTGCAGCGCATGCCGCAAGTCGGCGAGTTGACGATTTTTTGTGGAGCGATGGTAGGGGCCGCGATCGGCTTCTTATGGTACAACGCGCATCCGGCGGAGGTTTTCATGGGCGACGTCGGGTCGCTCGCGCTCGGCGGAGCGATTGGCACGGTCGCGGTCATTATTAAGCAGGAACTGTTGCTGCCATTCATCGGCGGCGTATTCGTGATTGAGGCCATCTCAGTAATCCTGCAAGTGGCCTCCTATAAGCTGCGCAAAAAGCGTATTTTTAAGATGGCGCCCTTGCACCATCATTTTGAGTTGCTGGGCTGGTCGGAGTCTAAAATTATCGTTCGCTTCTGGATCGCGTCGCTGGTATTTGCGCTCTTTGCGCTCACGACGCTGAAACTGAGATAGAAAATCTACACGGAGACACGGAGCCACAGAGATGTGAAAAATGGTTTTTCTCCGTGACTCCGTGACTCTGTGGTGAAATGGGTTCGATGGACCTACAAAACAAGCGCGTTTTGGTCGTCGGCCTGGGCAAGTCTGGCGTCGCAGCCGCGCTGTTTCTAAAGTCCAAAGGCGCGCGGGTCACAGTTTCTGACAGCAAAACCCCCGATGAGCTGAAAGAAGAAATTCCCCGGCTGCTGGACGAGGGAATCGCGGTTGAGACTGGTGGACACGGCGAGCGTACATTTCAGAACCAGGATTTGATTGTCGTGAGCCCCGGCGTCCCCCTGGACGCCCCACCGCTGGTGCAGGCGCGCTCGCTCGGCGAGAAAGTGATAGGAGAAGTCGAACTCGCCGCCCAGTTTTTCCCCGGGCGCATGGTTGCCATCACTGGCTCAAACGGTAAGACCACGACGACTGCGCTGGCGGGCGAGGTAGTTGCCAATGGCGGCTTTCCAACGGTCGTCGGCGGCAATATTGGCACACCGGCGATTTCACTCGTCGGACAAGCCACGGAGGACACGATCGCCGTGCTCGAAGTCTCCAGCTTTCAGCTCGAAACCATAGAGACTTTCCGGCCTTACATTGCGGTCGTGCTCAACGTCACTCCGGATCACCTCGACCGGCATCGCACGTTCACAGCCTACGTCGAGGCCAAGGCGCGAATCTTCGAGAACCAGCAACCCAGCGATTTTGCCGTGCTGAATGCCGATGATCCAAACTGTGTTGCGATGGCATCCCGCACTCGAGCCCAGGTTTTCTGGTTCAGCAGAAAGAAAGAAGTGAAACGGGGCGCCTACGTTCACGAGGGCCGCATTCTTTTCCGAGACTCGAGCGGTCAACGCGAGACCATGCTGGCGTCGGATATTCCTTTAAAGGGAGCTCACAACGTGGAGAACGTCCTCGCCGCCGTGTG
The DNA here is from genome assembly GCA_035624085.1 of Terriglobales bacterium. Taxonomy (GTDB): domain Bacteria; phylum Acidobacteriota; class Terriglobia; order Terriglobales; family Acidobacteriaceae; genus JAFAGX01. The sequence goes on along the minus strand of DASPSE010000429.1, from coordinate 1,559 downwards.
CGTTGGAGTTCTCTGCGATGTTGAGCCGCGGCGAATTAGCAAAGCGGTGCGTGAATTCCGGGCGGTCGAACACCGCCTGGAGCACGTGGCTTCAATCCATGGCGTCGAATATTACAACGATTCCAAGGCAACCAATGTCGATGCCGCGATCAAAGCACTGGAATCGTTCCCGGCGAATATACACCTCATTCTCGGCGGCAAAGATAAAGGCAGCGATTACAGCGTGCTCAATGATCTTCTAAAGCAGCGCGTCAAACGCGTGTACACGATCGGCGCGGCGGCCGCGAAAATCGAATCGCAGATTAAGGGAGCGGCAGAAATCGTCCACGCGGAGACATTAGAGAACGCAATCAGGCGTGCTGCTGACGCCGCACAGCCCGGCGATATTGTGCTGCTCGCTCCAGCCTGCGCCAGCTTCGATCAGTTCCGCAATTATGAGCATAGAGGCAAAGTGTTTAAGCAAGTGGTGCGTAGCCTCGCCGAGACCAAAGTGGAAGCGGATTAATTCACGAAGGGAACACGCAAACGCCATAAATTCCCGGCATATTGTTCATGTTGTCATCCTGAGTGGCCGTCAGGCCCGCGAAGGACCTATGCATGTAGGCATGTAGGCATGCAATACATAGATCCTTCGCTTCGCTCAGGATGACAATTGGTTTGCGGTCCGGCTTTGCCGAACCAAGCTAGTAACCTCGATCACCAAATCCAGTAAACTTTTGTCCGTGCCTCCGTCTCGCCGTGGTGAAATAAAACGTTTCCATGGCCAAGCGTGTCAGCGTCGATCGATGGCTCTTCGCCGTCACTCTGCTCCTGATCTTTATCGGCTTAGTGATGGTGTTTAGTGCCTCGGCCGTGATGGCCAAGGAGCGCTACGGTTCCGGCTATTTTTTTCTGTTGAGACAGTTGGGCTGGGCAGCAGGCGGCCTTCTGCTCATGATTATTGCCATGAAGCTCGACTACCGTCGCTACAAGCATCCGGCCGTCGTCTTTTCGCTTATCGGTCTGACTACGCTGATGTTGATCTCGGTTTTCTTTCTAGACCGCGCCCACCACACGCATCGCTGGATCCACTGGGGCCCGCTCTCATTCCAGCCTTCGGAGATGGCTAAACCCACGCTCATTCTTTTTCTCGCATTTTTCCTGGAGAGCCGAACCAAGTCGATGGACCAGTGGCGCAACACGGTCGTGCCGGCGATACTTCCGACACTGGTTTTCGTTGGCCTGATCGTCTTTCAGCCAGATTTGGGCACTGCCATTGCCTGCGCTGCCATCACTGGTTGCGTGCTGTTTGTGGCGGGGATGGAGATGCGTTACCTGGGATATGCATTGCTGGCCTCGCTGCTTCCTCTATATTTCCTGATCTTCCACGTGGCTTATCGCCGGGCGCGCATTCTGGCTTTTCTGGATCCTTATTCCGACCCGCAAGGCCGCGGCTTCCACATCATTCAATCGCTGATTGCCGTGAGCACCGGCGGCATCACGGGCGTGGGTCTCATGGAGGGAAAGCAGAAGCTTTTCTATCTTCCTGAGCCGCATACAGACTTCATTTTCGCCGTGAC
>DASPSE010000426.1:0-27688 GCA_035624085.1 Terriglobales bacterium | reverse complement strand
TTTTGCCAAAGTTTTCATGAGTCCCTTGAAGCGGGCGAGGCGGACGTGCGAACTGGCCGGGTTCGCCCGGGTAGCCGAACTGGATCACGATTTGGTCGAATGGGACTACGGAAGATATGAGGGCCTTCTCAGAGCGGACATACTTCGAGAACGTCCGGACTGGCAGTTGTTCCGGGATGGTTGCCCGGACGGTGAGTCGCCCCAGCAAGTCGCTGAGCGAGCCGATCGCGTCGTAGCGCGCATACGTCAAGTGGCCGGAAACGTTCTACTGTTTTCGAGCGGGCATTTTCTCCGAGTGCTGGCCACTCGCTGGATTGGAATCGCACCCATCAACGGCCAGGCGCTTATGCTCAGCACGGCAAGCCTGAGCGCCCTAAGTTATGAAAACACTCTTTCGGAGCCAGCAATTTCACTCTGGAATGACACTCATCACGTGCTGAAGTCAAACGAGACCGAAGACTCGAAGACCTGGGAGCACAAGCCGTTAGCGGCGGGAAGGTGACACCATGAAAGCGACGCAGTGGCTTCACGACAACGGCCAGAGTCTCTGGCTTGACAACATCACTCGCACACTCCTGGACAGCGGTACGCTGCAGAAATATATCGACGAGCTCTCGGTAACGGGACTTACCTCGAATCCGACGATCTTCGATCACGCGATCAGGAATAGCACAGCGTACGATGCGCCAATCTGCCAGAAGCTGCTCAAGGGGAAATCCGGCGAGGCGCTTTTCTTCGAGCTTGCCTTGGAGGATCTTTCCCGGGCAGCAGATCTGTTTCAGCCCATTCACAGAAAAACCAACGGCACCGACGGCTGGGTATCGCTCGAAGTTTCCCCACTTCTGGCTCATGACACCGCTCGTACTCTGGCTGCCGCGAAAGATCTGTCTGACCGGGGGCCCGACAACTTATTCATCAAGATTCCGGGCACGAAGCAAGGTCTTCCCGCGATTGAGGAGGCGATATTCGCAGGCGTGCCGGTCAACATTACACTCTTGTTTTCTCGCGAACAATATTTGGCGGCAGCTGACGCCGTCTTGCGGGGCATCGAACGGCGCATCGCAGCCGGCCTCGATCCCGACGTCTCTTCTGTGGCATCGGTCTTTGTCAGCCGCTGGGATGTAGCTGTTGCCCACAAGGTGCCGGAGAGATTGCGCAATCAGCTTGGCATCGCAATCGGCAAACGCATCTACAAAGCTTACAGTGGCCTCCTCAGCTCTCCCCGTTGGTTGCGTGCTTACAACCAGGGTGCCCGCCCGCAGCGTTTGTTGTGGGCCAGTACCGGAACTAAAGATCCCGCAGCCTCGGACATTCTCTATGTGAAGGCGCTGGCTGCCCCCTTTACCGTCAACACCATGCCCGAAGCCACATTAAAGGCCCTGGCTACTCACAATGAATTGAACGAATTCTTACCCGCTGACGGCGGGAATTCCGAAGAAGTGCTAGGTCAGTTTGCCCGGGAAGGTATCGATATCGATGCGTTGGCAGATCAGCTACAAAATGAAGGAACGGAATCGTTTGTAAAGTCGTGGAATGACTTACTGGCGGTGATCTCTTCGAAGTGTGTCTCGCTCGGCAAGAGCCTGACGTCGAAAGCCAGTTAGGAAGAGAGACCAGTCTGGAAAAGGAGCATGAGCATGGCAGCGCGCGTTCAACCTCTTACAAAACCACCCGCACCCAAGCGTACTGCATGGAGTGCACTCGCCTCACACTATAAAGCGGTATCAAAGTTGCATCTGCGGCAACTTTTTGCTGACGATCCTCAGCGCGGCGAGCACATGAAGGTTGAGGCGGTCGGTCTTTACCTCGATTACTCCAAGAATCGAGTTACCGATGAGACCCTCAAACTTCTCGTACAACTCGCCGAAGAGTCTGGGTTGCGCCGGCGAATCGACGCCATGTTTAGCGGCGAAAAGATCAACCTTACCGAAAAGCGCGCGGTGCTCCACGTGGCGCTGCGGGCGCCAAGGGATGCCTCGATTCTGGTCGACGGAAAGAATGTCGTGCCTGAAGTTCATTCTGTCCTCGACAAAATGGCTGATTTTTCCAACCGCGTGAGGAGCGGCGCATGGAAGGGTCACACCGGAAAGCAGATCCGCAATGTCATCAACATTGGCATTGGCGGATCGGACTTGGGGCCGGTGATGGCCTACGAAGCGCTCAAGCATTACTCGGAGCGCGCCATGACCTTCCGCTTCGTTTCCAATGTCGACGGAACAGACTTCGCTGAGGCAGTGCGGGATCTTGATCCGGCGGAGACCCTGTTCATCATCTCTTCAAAAACCTTCACTACGCTCGAAACGATGACAAACGCGCATACCGCTCGCTCCTGGTCGCTGGCGGGATTGGGCAGCGACGAAAGCTCAGTTGCAAAGCATTTTGTTGCAGTATCGACAAACGCTGGAGAAGTTGCGAAGTTCGGGATCGATACGGCCAATATGTTAGGGTTTTGGGACTGGGTGGGCGGCCGCTATTCGATGGATTCTGCGATCGGGCTTTCGACGATGGTGGCGATCGGCCCGGATAACTTCCGTTCCATGCTGGATGGTTTTCACGAGATGGATGAGCATTTCCGCACGGCGCCGTTCGAGGCCAATCTTCCGGTGCTGATGGGCCTGTTGGCCGTCTGGTACAACGATTTTTTCGGCGCCCAGACAGTGGCGGTCCTGCCCTACGAGCAGTATTTGAAGCGCTTTCCTGCGTATCTGCAGCAGTTGACGATGGAGAGCAACGGAAAGCACGTAACGCTTAACGGAAAAGAAGTCACTCGCGACACCGGTCCCATCTACTGGGGCGAGCCGGGAACCAATGGCCAACACTCGTTTTATCAACTGATCCATCAGGGAACGCGAATAATTCCCAGCGACTTCATTGCATTTGCCAGGCCGCTCAATCCGTTGGGACGGCATCACGACCTGCTGTTGGCTAACGTTTTCGCGCAGACTGAGGCACTCGCGTTCGGCAAAACGCCGGAGCAAGTGAAAGCCGAGGGAACGCCAGATTGGCTTGTGCCGCACCGAGTGTTCGAGGGGAATCGGCCGTCCAACACGATCCTGGCCGAACAGCTCACGCCCGAAACGCTGGGCAAACTTGTAGCGCTTTACGAACACTCGGTCTTTACCCAAGGCGTCCTGTGGGACATTGATTCGTTCGATCAGTGGGGAGTGGAGCTGGGCAAAGTGCTGGCGCAGCGCATCATTCCGGAGCTCGAGAATCCGGCCGAACCCGTATTGAATCACGACACCTCAACCAATACTCTGGTCCGGCGGTACCGCAAGCTCAAGGAGCAGCAATGACGACAATTGGAACTTTCAAGAACGCAAGCAGAGATACGCTACGCGACGTTTTGACGCGCTTGGAAAAGGAAGGCGCGGCGCTCGGCCATTTCAATGTCGCCGACCAGACCTTGTTGAAGGCGGTGATCGCAGCCGCAGCTGAGACCAAACTTCCGGTGGTCATCGGCGCTTCCGAAGGAGAGCGGGAGTTTCTTGGTGCGCGTCAGCTTGCCGCTTTGGTGAAAAGCCAACGCGAGGAATCCGATCTCCCAATCTTTCTGAACGCCGACCACACACATTCTTTAGCGAAGGCGATGGAGGCGGCAAAGGCCGGGTTCGATGCCGTGGTGATTGATTTTTCCGCCTTGCCCTTCGAAGAGAATGTGGCTCGTACGAAAGAAGCGGTTCAAGCAATCAAGGCGGTCAACCCCGCAATCCTCGCGGAAGGGGAAATAGGCAACATTGGCACAGGCTCCGAAATCCACGAAACCGCCCAGGGCGATCCCAGGACGCTATCCACACCCGAGGAAGCGCGACAATTTGTCGAGGCGACCGGGATTGACGTCCTTGCTCCGGCGGTTGGCAACATGCACGGCATGCTCAAGAGCATGGTGCAGGGAAAAGCCAAGAAGCACCTGGATATCGAAAGAATTGGCCAAATCAAGCAAGCCGCCGGCGTCTTTCTCACTTTACACGGCGGGTCAGGAACCGATGATGAACACTTTCGCAGAGCAATCGCTGCGGGAATCAACATCATCCACATCAATACCGAATTGCGGGTCGCGTGGAGGCGATCATTAGAAGAAAGCCTGTCACGAGACCTGAACGAAGTCGTGCCCTACAAGATTCTTCGGCCGGTGGTGGATTCTGTGAAGCAAGTTGTCAGTTCGCGCTTAAGACTCTTTCATGGTGAACCCGTCGGTGCCGGAGCGGTGGGAAACGTTGCGTGAGCACTCACATTCTCAAATAGGAGAAGTTATGCAAATTGCAATGGTAGGGCTGGGAAGAATGGGCGCCAACATGGTGCGGCGGTTAATCAAGAAAGGACACGAGTGCATTGTATTCGACACCTCGCCCAAGACGGTGAACGAACTGGCGAAAGAGAACGCCGTCGGAGCTGCCTCACTTGCAGACATGGCGAAAAAACTCGTGAAGCCGCGTGCGGTATGGCTGATGGTTCCCGCAGCGGTCGTTGATACAACACTTGCCACCTTGCTCCCTCATCTCGAAACAGGCGACATCGTCATTGACGGCGGAAATTCTTACTACATTGACGACATTCGCCGCGCAAAGGAGCTCGCACCCAGGGGAATCCATTATGTGGACGTTGGCACCAGCGGTGGAGTCTGGGGCATTGACCGCGGCTACTGCATGATGATTGGCGGGGAAAAAGATATTGTCGACCACTTGGGTCCAATCTTTTCGGCGCTGGCACCAGGCCGTGGCGACATCAGTCGCACGCCCGGCCGCGAGAATGGAGATGGCACTGCGGAAAATGGTTATCTCCACTGCGGTCCAAATGGGGCCGGCCACTTCGTCAAGATGGTACACAACGGCATCGAATACGGAATCATGGCGGCTTACGCAGAGGGGTTGGCGGTGCTGCGCTCCGCCGATGTCGGGAAGCGCCAGGCCAAGGTTGATGCCGAGACGACGCCCTTACGCAACCCTGAGCATTACCAGTACGACCTGAACCTCCGAGAGATAACGGAGGTGTGGCGCCGCGGCAGTGTGATTGCGTCGTGGCTGCTGGATTTGACCGCGACGGCTCTATTTCAGGATTCCCATCTTGCGAAGTTCACAGGACGAGTGTCTGACTCTGGCGAAGGCCGCTGGACCATCAAAGCTGCAATCGACGAGGCCGTTCCGGTTCCGGTCCTTACTACTGCGCTGTATGAGCGCTTCAGCTCGCGCGGGGAAGCGGAATTCATCGACCAGCTTTTGTCCGCTATGCGATATGAGTTCGGTGGACATTTAGAGAAACCGACAGAGAAATCAGAAGCCGCTTAGCGAGGATTCAACATGACTGCTCTTCACTCGGACGCACTCGTATTCTTCGGTGCTACAGGCGATCTTGCCTATAAGAAGATCTTCCCGGCTCTGCAGGCTATGGTGAAGCGGGCGCACCTGGACGTGCCGGTAATCGGTGTGGCCAAAGCCGGCTGGAATCTCGACCAGCTTCGGAAGCGGGCACACGATAGTCTCGAGGAACATGGCGGAGTCGATCCAGCAGCTTTCGAAAAGCTAACGAACCTGTTGCGTTACGTGGATGGCGATTACCAGGATCCAGCCACATTCGCAGCCCTTCGCAGAGAGCTTAAAGATGCTCAGCGTCCCGCGTATTACCTGGCGATTCCGCCCGCCCTGTTTGAAACCGTTGTGGAGGAACTTGTGAAATCGACCTGCTCCAAGGGCGCTCGGGTGATTGTCGAAAAACCTTTCGGTCACGATTTGGCCTCGGCGAGAGAGCTGAACAAAGTCCTGCTTGGAATATTTGACGAAGCCGACATATTTCGCATCGACCACTACCTGGGAAAGCAGCCCGTTAACAATATGCTGGTTTTTCGTTTCGCCAACACTTTTGCGGAGGCGTTTTGGAACCGCAACTACATCGAGAGCGTGCAAATCACGATGGCAGAGGCTTTCGGCGTGGAAGGGCGAGGAGCTTTCTACGATCAAACAGGCACTGTTCGCGACGTGGTGCAGAACCATATGTTCCAGGTGTTATCGAATCTCGCAATGGAACCGCCTGTTCGATACGACAGCGAGTCAGTGCGCGACGAAAAAGTGAAGGTGCTGAAGGCAATTTTGCCAATTGAACAGAATAACCTCGTCCGCGGCCAGTTCCGGGGATACCGCGAGGAAAAAGGCGTTGCCAAGGACTCGCAAACCGAGACCTTCGCCGCTTTGAAACTCGAGATAAACTCCTGGCGCTGGAAGGGCGTTCCTTTCTATATTCGCGCCGGCAAATGCTTGCCGGTCACCTGCACCGAAATTGTCGCGAAATTCCGCAAGCCTCCCAGCCTGATTCCGGATTCTCGACTGACGGAGAACCACCTACGCCTCAGGCTCAGTCCCGAAGCCACGATTGCGATGGGAATGATGGTACTCGCTTCGGCGGAAGCGATGACGCTTCAGGCCCGCGAGATGGTGGCCAGCCGTGCGCCACGCGCAGGCGACATGGATGCTTACGAACGCGTGTTGGGAGCGGCGATGGAAGGGGATACAACCTTGTTCGCACGGGAAGACTACGTGGAGGAGGCATGGCGCATCGTGGATCCAGTTCTCAAGCAGAACACGCCGATTTATCCGTATGTGTCGAACACCTGGGGCCCCGAACAGGCAGAACGCTTAATGCCGCCTGGCGGTTGGGACAACCCGGGCGTTGGCCAGGAGGCTTTGTCTCTCGCGAGTCAGGCGGCTTGAAGGATTGGTTGCTCCTGCCTACAACCCAGTTACCTTAATGGAGCGCCACGGAGAAACTGCGAGATGAAAATCAAGATCGTTGCAGATCCGGATTCGGTCGCCTTAGAAGCCGCGAGATTCATCGCTAGCCAAGCCAGGGCAGCAGTCCAGGATCACGGCTCTTTTGTGATGGCAGTCAGCGGAGGACGCACCCCTTGGCTAATGCTTCGAGATCTCGCACGTGAGGAACTGCCTTGGAATGCCGTCCACGTTGTGCAAGTAGACGAGAGAATCGCCCCGGCGGGCGATCCTGACAGGAATCTTACGCACCTACGGCAAAGCTTGCTCGAGCATGCTCCGCTTCCACCTGGGCAAATCCATCCGATGCCCGTAGAGTCCTCCGACCTGCAAGCGGCTTGTGCACAATACGCAGACACTCTCGAGATGATTGCCGGATCGCCGCCAGTGCTGGACCTGGTGCATTTGGGGCTCGGGCCTGACGGACATACCGCCTCGCTAGTCCCCGGAGATCCGGTGCGAGATGTAAGAGATGCAGACGTCGCCTTGACCGGACTTTATCAGGGCCGGCAACGTATGACGCTCACCTATCCAATTCTCAATCGCTCTCGGCACATCCTGTGGCTCGTGACCGGAAGCGAAAAAGCCGAGATCCTGGCGCGCTTGCTGGCGGAGGATCATTCGATTCCCGCCGGCCGCGTTCGGACCGATCATGCCATCGTAATTGCAGACCGCGCGGCGGCGAGCCGGCTTGAGGACGATTTGAAAGCTGAGGTGGCTTAGGCATCAGGGAGTTCGAGTCCGGGATTTGTGCAGGTTTGGCGGACGAATAAAGGTCCGCACTGAAAGGGACCCGCGATGATCTGATTTGAATCGGGAGACACTCGACGGAAGGAGATAAATGCTTATGCGAAAGAAAGGATTGAAGACGGCGGTTGCATGCGGTCTTGTACTCTTTGTGGCATCGTTTGCACCCGGAACAGAAGACGTAGTCACCGCTGTTCATGGCACGATCACGAAACTGGATACGGCAACAAAAACCGTGGTTCTTAAAACAGCGGATGGGACTGAGCATTCAATGAGATTTCTCGACAAGACGGCTGTGCATGGTGCCCATGCTGTGAGGGAAGGGGCGAAAGGGTCTTTTCATGGTCTAAAGGAAGGCACAGAAGTGATTGCCCATTACAGCGAAAGCGGAGGGAGAGCTACCGCCCTCGAAATTGACCGAGTTGGTAATGACGGCCTGAAGGGAACAGAAGGCACGATTTCGAAGCTGGACCGTACAGGGAAAACGATCGCTATCAAGGCTGCCGACGGCACAGAACACACCTTTGAACTCACGGAACGAGCGGCGAAGGATGGAGGCAAGGACATTGGGGAGGGTACGGAAAAGGGAACAAAGGTCGTCGTTTATTCGACTGAAAAGACCGGAAAGGACGTAGCGCATTTCTTCGAGAAAATGTAACGAACTGACGAGATGTACGGTTGTAAATTGGCACATGGCAACCGAATTGAGGCTGTTTTTCGCGGCCGCTCGTCTCTGGATGATCGGAGGCCGTTCTCCAGATCCAAGACTCTGACAAACCGCGAGATTTGTGTCTTCGGAATGAACGAGCGGCCGATTCACCTTGCCAGGCGAAAGTATAGGAATTACCCGGCTCGATCGAGCGGACGGCGATCGAAAATCGGAACCCGGACACCGTCGCGAATCCCGTGCAATGTCAACTCGCCTGCTGCATCGAGCCCGACGGTAAAAGTCAAACTGCATGTTTCACAAAGCCAGAAAAACACCGGGGCCTGGCCTTTTTTAGTGCTGTCTGGGTTCGAGGTGATCTCGGCAGACTTGGCGGTCATCAATGATTCGAATGCAAACAGTTTGCCGCTCCCTAGCTTTCGAAACGACGCGACGCACACGGGATTGGCACACTTACCAAGCATGGGAATCCTCTACGTGGAATTCTCTGGTCGGATCCCCAACTCGCACGCAAGGTGCACAGATTGTCGGGATCCCACAGAGGAAGATGCTCTGGAGAGCGAATGGTGGACGGTTTTTTTGCAGTTACCCGCCTATCGATTGGCCGATTAGTCTCCAGATCCAAATCTCTGCCACATGCCGCCACAGCTCTGTCTTTAAAGGCTGCCCGCTACCACTGCTCCATTTAGCCGTCTCGAGGCTAAACGCTTTTGAAGCAACCACATGAAGACAGGCTGACGCATCGCAATATTTCGGTGCTTCGGCTGCTAGTTCTCCTTGGTGCTGGTCACGCTAACCAGGATGAATGAAGGAAGTTTCGAGAAAGCTGAGAGAGAGTAAAGCACCCATTCCGCTATTGCTTGCTCACGCTGGGGCCAAATTCCGGCTCGTCGTCATGCTGGCGATGTTCCATGCGATCAGCATTTCGGCCAATGCGCAGAGGGCAGATTCGCGGGATTCCAAAGAAAGACCGGCTGCACATACGACTCTCTCCCCCAGTTCAACTCGGGATTCCTCTCAACACGATTACGCCGACTTGAAACTCTCTTCTTCTGTGCGTCGATTGGCCCACATCGCCGGTTTGTCGCCGGAGACTACCTTCCAATTATGCTGGGGCTTCAATTTTACTCTGATGGTGGCGTTGATGTTCTGGAAGGGCTGGCCGTTACTGACCGCCGCATTCGAAGCACGCTCTAGATCGATCCGACGAGCAATTGACGAGGCACAGCATCTCGGCGAGGACGCCCGGAAACGGCTGGCGGAAGTAGACCGGCGGTGGGCGCAGCTCGATTTCGAGATAGCGGCCATACGAGCTCACGCCGAGGCTCAAATGAAGAACGAGGAACAGATTTTGAGCACAAGAACGACCGAGGATATTCGCCGCATCATGGAATATGCAAACTCCGAAATCGACAGGGGGGCGCAACAGGCCCGGCGTGAGCTGAAGGCATTTGTGGCAGTTCTTGCGGTTTCTCTTGCCCGTCAGTCAATACGGATCGACGAAAGAAGCGATCAGGAATTGGTTAAAGGCTTCATCGAAGGGTTGGGGCATGACGAAATTGGTTCAAGCATTTCGCAACCTGCAGCGCGAGCTCTGGCGAACGTGTGACGAGAAGTCCCCGAGGCTTTTTCCTTAAAGGCCATCTTCCAGGGTTAATCGGCGCGACCGACAGGACCGAGTTCCAAAGCCCGCGCCAATCCGTCCGGCATAGTCCTTCGCACCTAAATTCAAGTGACATCAATATGAACATCTTTGCTTGGTCCGAGTCGTCGATTCGTTCAAACGAAGACGATTCGACTGCCAGCACTCTGCCGGTATCGACTGTCTTCTGGCTCCAGCTGGCGAGACATCCGGGAGTCATGGACTCATCCTGCTCAAAATACACAGATACTCATACGTCGCGTGATTGGAACAACGCGTGCCTAGTCCTCGTGAGAGGAGGACTCGCGCATGCAGAGCATAAGCGCAGTCGTCGAGGCTAATGAATTCGGCAAAATTCTAAGCGGGCAGGTCGCGAGTGAGACATTTGGGCACATTTTGGCCAGCGGCCTGCCGTCTCTTTACAGAGGGGCCCACCGGCTTCTGGGCAATGCAGCCGACGCAGAAGACGCCGTTCAGGATGCTCTTCTTGCGGCTTATACGCACCTGGACCAATTCAGGGGAAAATCAAAGATGTCTACTTGGCTCGGAGCCATTGTGCACAACTCCGCCCGAATGCAGCTGCGCAGGCGGCTGCGCCACGTCCATGTTTCTCTCGATGAGCCAACCGGAGAAGCAGAGGAACACTACGCTCTGCGGCAATTAACGGATCGAAGGCCCAATCCGGAGGACGAGTGCCGGAATGGCGAGCTAAGCAGGCGCTTAACTCATTTTCAAAGTCAGCTTACACCGACTTTGCGCAAAACGTTTCAGCTTCGTGATATCGATGGTTTGTCGATCCGCGAAGCCGCGCGAATTCTGGGCGTTCCACTGGGAACGGTGAAGGCGCAATCGGCACGTGCACGCAAGAAGCTCAGACAGTTGATGCGGCGGGCGCTCAGGTCCCAAACCCGGAACCTAACGACTTCCACTGCACGGCGCGCCTCAGCAAAGGTATCACCGTGAAGTGGATCAAATGGATGCTGGCTTACGTGTTTGACTGCGTCCATCGTCACACAACCTGGCCGCACCGCGATCCTCGCGGACTCGATTACGTTTGCTGTCTCGACTGCGGGAGGGAGCTGCCATATTCGACGCGACGGATGAGCATCGTGACAATTGAGGAACAGGTCGAAGATCGCGCCTTTGATCGAGGGGGGAGTTTGGCAATGCGGAAAGTAGCGTTGTTGCCAGATTTTCTCGAGGCCGGTTCCGCGCTGCCTAGTTCCGTTGGAGTGGAAATGTGGCTAAAGTCAATTCCCTGAACTAGCTGTTCGTTTGAGTTTGGAATGACGCCGCTATAACCCACCCACTCTGCGTTAGCCCGAAAACTGCTCCAAAAGTCTAGCTCACCATTTGGTATCGATCAGATCCAAATAGCCTGACCTTGGGCAGACGCGTGCTTCGCCATCTTGCATGAGCCTGGCAAACATGCTCGACCGGAGGTGGATGCCGTGAGCAGTTTGGTCCATTTCCCAATGCGGCAATTTGCAGTGATATCGGTGCGCGCAGTGCCTCACTACGAACGCTTGGTCATTGCCTATCCCGACGAGAAAACCTTACGCGATCTTCTAGCGGGACCGAGCATTGTGGCTCTAGGCTACAGCTCTCGCGAGGAAGCTGAGGCAAGCAAGTACTGCTATGGAACGCCAGCTCAAACGTTGCGGCGAAAGTCGATGGCAACGTTAGTTGCAAATAGCACGCAGGCTCTTAAAGAATTTGTCTCCAGTCACTTGCTAGCGGAAGATGCGTTTAGCTTAGGAAAGATGCACAGCACCATCTGTGGTTTTCTGCAGGACACTTTTGCCGCGGCTGTTGTTGTCTTCTATTCGAAGAATCTGTTGTCCGCAGCCATCCGGGCTTTGATTTCGTTCTAGAGGTGGATCGGCCTCTGGACACCCGTCACTCAGGCGAAGGGCCCGGTTGAGCGCCTCCCGCAGAGCGGTGTCGCTGAATGGCTTTAACAGGCAGTCCACTGCACCCTGCTCGACCAGGCGCTGGCGCTGCCCGTTCGGTTGAGCGGTGATGAAGATGATTGGAATCTTTGAGCCTAAGCGCTTTAATTCTGTCTGCAGCTGTGGGCCGCTCATTCCTCTCATGGCGACGTCTAGAATGAGACAGTCCGTTTGGCGAAAAAAATCGGATTCGAGGAACTCCTCTGGCGAGGCGAACGTCCGAGCGGTGAAGCCCAGCATGTTCAGCAGGTCCGGTAGGGACTCACGGACAGACTCGTCGTCGTCGACAACCGCGATATTCGCTTGTTTGGGCATCACAGATTCCTAACCTCTTTTTCATCGGCCAACTAGAGGCCTAAAGCTTTCCGTTCCGTGCTCACACAGGGGTGGCTTCCGAAAACCCTAATCATAATTTCAGCTTGCAACTTCAATTCTTGTCAGTGAGCCTAATCACCGCTGTTGGTGATCCCTCCAGGTTGAGCGCACTTCCGCGAATTCGTCACTCTTCCCCAAGATCGCATCAGAAACTGCGAGTCCCCACTATCGAAGCCAAACCTTCGCGAGTTATTGTGGCTGAATGTCATGTTTGCGTATGCCGGGCAAATTGCCGACAATTTCGTACGGACGGGCTGGCGGAGGACTGCCGCCAGGTTCGTTCGAAATTCGTTGGTGGACTTCACGAACGCCGTACACGCCCCATGTCCAGCATCGGCGTGCCTTGAAGGAATGGTTTCGGCAAGGTGCACGAATGACCCAATGTTTCCACAATTCCAGTAGCGACATGACGCTTAGGGTTGTTGCGGCCACGGCGTAAATCCTGGCCCTCCCCTCGCACTGCGGGACACCACAGGGGATCTCAACCGCATAGAGAGCTGCCTTTTCCTGGCGGAAAGGATCGGGGATACGAAAAGCGATCGCTCTAAGCTCGGCGTTTCTGTATTGCTCGACATGTGCGCAAACCGGGCAGGCCAACAAGAGGCGGTGCGGACGGCTTAGGCACACCGACGTTTTCAGGAGCGAAGGAAGGCGAATGGGGAACAAACAATTGTGACAAACGATCCAAAATCCACGATAAGTCATTTGTCCAGCCCCTTCTTGTTGCTCGAGGAAGATCTCAAGCGGTGTCTGTAATTCAGGACGTGCTCTCCGTCGAATTCAACATCCCGTGCGCAATAGCGTAGTGCACGAGATCGGCACGAGTTCGAAGTTCCAATTTTTCATAAATTCGTTCCCGATAGGTTTGGATGGTTCTGTCACTAACCCCGAGTTTCACTGCGATCGCCTTTGTCGTGAACCCTCGTGCGACTCCTCGCAGGACCTGTGCTTCACGGCCGCTGAGCCGCTTCACTTGCGGGTTGCGTATCGCGGCAGTTTTCCTCCCGACCAGCATGTCCGTGATGGAATCACTGAGCCGCGGATCAAGGTATCGTCTACCGCAATAAACCGTCCGAAGCGCTGCGTACAGCTCCGAATTGCTGGCTGATCTCGCCACGTAGGCCCTGACGCCCATAGCCAGCAGGGATCGTACGTAGCTCGGATTTTCGTTTGAACTCAAAACTGCGACGGCAGCGGTGGTTATCGCGCGCATGAGAGCAGCGGTCGCCTGCAGACCGGCCAGTCCGACGTCGGTCAGCTCTACGAGAAAAACGTCGGGTGAAAGTTCCAACCCAGCTTTGACAATGTCGGACAGATCCACCACTGCGATGACTTCAAAGTCTTGGGTTCCGTTCAGCAGCTTGCCCAGCCCGGTCCGTACGATCGGGTGTTCCGAAGCGATCAATAGACGGATTTTGGGCATTTCTTCTGTCCTGACAGCCCCATTACTCTGCCAGTTCCACCTGGCGGATCGGAGGGCGTTTCACTCCGGCCCCCAGTTCATTAGAGTCAAAACAGGGATTTCGAGAGGGCAGATTGGAGGATGTACCGTCGATACTTTGGTATCAGCTCCAAGCTTGGAAGGTACCTTATGCAGTCGAAGAAAGTCGGCTCGCCGAGTTGTCGCGGCGAGCCGTTGCGCGTCTCCTCACATAGGGGAAGGCCTGCGACGCGCATATCGCGATGGGGGCTCGGCAACAGGCACCGAGCTTAGAACGTCTAACAAAACCTCTCTGACGCTCGATTCCGCGTTCAGCATGAGGCACACGCTCAGTGCTGGGAGCACGATCCATGGACACTCACCTGCTTCCAATCCCGTCACGTGGACCGGTGCTGCCTATCACTGCATGGCATAGCCGTACCGCAGTAATTTGGTTTTGAGGTTTCCGAGAACACCTTCCCCGTTAGCAAGTCGGCCCCGCTAAACCACAATCAGAAGGAAACTGGGAGGGTTTTGGGTTCTCCCCGGTTCGAGCCCGCGCTCTGCATAAGAGCCCTCCGGCCCGTTGAGAGCAACCCGCACAGTAAATGTTCGCTAGCAGCTGCGAGAACGCGGCGGGGGGAGGAAACAATGACAACGCCGAAAGCAAGATTCTTCAACTTAGCTCGATTGTCTGAGGTCGGCAGTGCACTCGTACTCGCCATCTGGCTCACGACAGCAATTGCCTCGCCCGCACAGACGTTCACCACGCTGATAAATTTCGACGGGACCAACGGTGCCAACCCCGACCTTATGTCTCTCATTCAGGGCACCAACGGAAGCTTCTACGGGACAACCAATGGTGGCGGTGCTTACGGCAACTGTACCGAAACCGTCGGCTGTGGCACGATCTTCAAAATCACCCCAGGAGGCACGCTGACCACGTTGCTCAGCTTCGACAACACCGACGGCTCTGGCCCTGCGCCAGGGCTGGTGCAAACCACCAACGGATACTTCTATGGGGTAAACTCCAACGGGGGGGACTTCGGCGAGTGCTTCGGCTTGGGCTGCGGCACTGTGTTCAAAATCACCCCCACGGGCACGGTGACCACGCTGCACAGCTTCGATTTCGCTGACGGCGCCAACCCTAACGCCCCGCTGGTTCAAGCCACTGACGGGAACTTCTACGGGTCAACCGTCAACGGAGGGGCCAGTTCCAACTGCTCCGACGCCTGTGGCACGGTCTTCAAAATCACCCCCGGGGGCACGCTGACGACGCTGCACAGCTTCGACTTTACTGACGGCCGGGCTCCTTTCGGCGGGTTGGTTCAAGCCACCAACGGGTACTTGTACGGGACAGCTGTCAACGGAGGGGCCACCTCTAATTGCTCCATCGGCTGTGGTACGGTCTTCAAGATCACCCCGGGGGGCACGCTGACCACGCTACACGACTTCGACGGCACTGACGGCGCCTACCCTTTCGCAGGGTTGGTGCAGGCCACTGACGGGGACTTGTACGGGACAACCTTCAGCGGGGGGGCCAGTTCCAACTGCTCGGGTGGCTGTGGTACGGTCTTCAAAATCACCCCAGGGGGCACGCTGACGACGCTGCACAGCTTCGACTTTACTGACGGCGCCTACCCTCAAGCAGGGCTAGTGCAGGCCACTGACGGGGACTTGTACGGGACAACTTCTGGGAACTCCTCCACCGGACTCACCAACTATGGCACGGTCTTCAAGATCACCCCAGGGGGCACACTGACGACGCTGCACAGCTTCGACGGGACTGACGGTGCCTACCCCTATGGCGGCCTGTTTCAAGCCACCAACGGGAAGTTCTACGGGACAACGTATCAGGGCGGCGATCTTAGCTGCGGCGGCGGTTACGGGTGTGGCACGGTCTTCAGCTTATCTGTGGGGCTTGGCCCGTTTGTGCAAACGCTGCCCACTTCTGGCAAAGTGGGAGCAAAGGTGATTATCTTGGGGAGCAATCTGACCGATACAACCAGCGTCACTTTCAACGGCGCTGCAGCCACGTTTACTGTCGTTAAGAGTACCCAAATCACCGCCACTGTACCAACGGGAGCGACCACTGGCACGGTCGAGGTGACCACTCCTAGCGGCACGCTCTCCAGCAACGTGGCATTTCGAGTGATGCCGTAATACTCGGAACCACTTGAATATAGGGTACGAGAGCCGCCTTACTCGTAGGCGGATTTTTCGGTTGTGGCAGGGTTTTGTTAGAGACTCTTAGGTACAACTTCGAGCCATTATGTCGCGATGGAAGTCCTGAGTCTGTCGGGAAAACGTCGGACATACCGAGGCTGAGCCTCGCTTGCTCGCCTGTTAATCCCTGAAATTGACCTATACCGGAGGCTGCTGAGATATTGGGCCACGATCCGCATACTTGGCGAGTTGGATCGCCGCGCAGACAACTTTTGTTCATCCTGTCCGTCGTTTTTACCGACAGGCTGTCGGCATTTCTGCCCACAGACAGGCAATCCCAAGATCGATACAGTAGCGGAGTCGGGTTCCGGCCTCAATTGCACCGCGCAGGATATGCGCCGACGCCCCGGAAGGAAATGGGAAAGATTCGGGTTTTGGTTGTGTCCGATTACCAAATGGTGCGAAGTGGCCTCCGCCAACTGCTGAAGATTGATGAAGCATTTGACGTGTTGCTCGCCGACGCGGAAATTGGAAAAGGGCTACCTCGCCTTTGTCAGACACTCTCACCAGATGTTCTCTTGATGGCAGTCGCCACAAACAGTCCGTCAAACCTACGTGTGCTGGTCACTGTATTAGTGGCTGTACCACGTGTCCGAATTTTAGTTGTCGGCGCGAGTGAGAGCAGCACATTCGTACGCGCCATACATGCGACCGGCGCTTTGGGCTACATCCTCAAAGCGGCTACTGAGTCCGAACTCTTCCAGGCCGTCAAACAGGTTTATGGAGGGAGGAGATTCATAGACCCTCGCCTCGAACGCTCCTTGTCCGATCATCTGCTCAGTCCAATCGCTGTGCCAAGGGGCAAACATCTCAGTCGGCGAGAGGTGGAGGTCTTGCGCGCGATCGCCCTGGGCTTTACAACGAGAGAAATATCAAATGAGCTGGACCTAAGCCAGAAGACAGTGCAGACCTATCGCGAGCGGATATACAAGAAACTGGCTTTACACACCCGCGCCGATCTTGTCCACTATGCCCTGGCACACGGTCTAGCGGGCTGGGACAGACCACGCGCAAACACCCGTGGGAAGTGAATCGCGAGACCAAACTTTCTTTGGCAACTCTGACAAGCCTTGTGGCAGAAAACTCAGGGACAAAAGGTAACGGCCAGGATAGGAACTTTCGTTATCCTGGCCCAAAGAACAAAAGAGACGACGGGCTTGCAGAATTGAGCGCAGGACTAAGCTGCCACTTCCACGGCCATGAGCTTCAGAAGCGCCTGAGCCCCCACTGTCGATGATGCGGGATTCTGTCCGGTAACGAGACGGCCATCAGTGATGGCAAAAGGCTGCCAGTTCGCCACCTTCTCAAAGATGGCGCCGAGCCGCAGCAGTTCATCCTCAACGAGAAACGGCACTACCTTGGTGAGATGTACCTCTTCTTCTTCGCCATTCGTAAAGCCAGTCACGTGTTTTCCTTTCACAAGCGGAGCACCCTTGTACTGAACATGGCGAAGTACCCCGGGCGCGTGACAGACCAATGCGATTGGCTTGCCGGAATTGTAGAACGCTTCGAGAAGAGCGATAGACGCCGGGCTCTCTGCAAGATCCCACATCGGTCCATGCCCGCCTGGGTAAAACACGGTGTCGTAATCCTGTGCCTTTACATCCGCAAGCTTGACTGTGTTGGCAAGGGCCTTTTGCGCCGCCGCATCCTTTTTAAAGCGAGCCATCGCAGGGGTCTGGTTTTCGGGCAGATCACTCTTTGGATCGATCGGGGGCTGCCCGCCTTTCGGAGACGCCAGCGTCACATCAACACCAGCATCCTTGAAAACGAAGTACGGTGCCGCAAACTCTTCAAGCCAGAAACCGGTTTTGCGGCCAGTGTTGCCCAGTACATCATGCGATGTGAGCACCATCAAGATTTTCATTATTGGTCTCCTTTGTCCTGTGCTGTGGTGGTGTTTCCGACTAGTCGGATAATCCATGACAGCAAACGGACTGGAGCAAGACAATTGCCCAATAGTATCGCCAATACTTTGGTATGAGTCTCGTAGTAGCCAATACACCAACTCTGTCCTGAAAACTCCTCGAGCTTTAAAGTAGATCGGGAACACTCACAATGTTCTATCGCTGCCAGGGCAGGCGGCCGGCGAGTCAAATCGGACCGCCGGCTTTAGCGTCGCCAGTTTTCCGACAATTCTGACTGAAAATATCCGCGGGGTGCTGTCTTTGCGCGCGTGCGCCGGTTGCTTTCAGCCAATTTTGCAATTATGAGGCTATGGCATGGTCCGTGCTTCTCCTTTACGAGGAGAAGATCAATGCCGGACACGTTTTCAGGTACTTGCAATCGGTTCATCCGTGGAGCTTCTGCGAAGTCGACCTTGCTCGGTTATATTGCCGCCTTTTCTGTACACATTGCGATCCCCGCTGCGTGCGCGTTCGCCTTTTCGGTAGTGGCTGCAGGGCAGGTCCTATCGAAATCAGATCTCAATCCAGCGACCCTGGTAGGGACGGTTATGGACATAAACGGCGATACCGTTCCAAACGCGACAGTTTCACTAATTGACCTGAACGGGGCTGACCCCTCCACGTTCGAAACAGCCGAGAACGGTTTCTTCCAATTCTCACACCTCAGGCCGGAGATTCCGTATCAGATCAAGATTGCAGCGAAGGGATTTGCAGAATGGACATCTTCCGCCATCACTCTCCAGCCAGGCCAATTCAAAATCATCGCAGACGTCAGACTGCGGATTCGAACGGAGCAGACCGCCATCCAAGTCACTTACGACCCGGTTGAGGTCGCAACCGAGCAGTTCAAAATTGAGGAAACACAGCGGCTTTGGGGTGTCCTGCCGAATTTCTACGTTGCTTACGATGCCAATGCTGAGCCGCTCACCGCCAAGAGAAAATTCGCGCTTGCCTTGAGGGTTAGCGCCGATCCGGTGACCGTTGCCGGAGTTGCCTTAGTCTCTGGCGCCAAACAGGCCTCGAATTCTCCAGATTACGGGCAAGGCGCGGAAGGATACGGCGAACGTTTCGGCGCAGTGGCTGCGGACGGTTTTTCAGACATAATCATCGGTGGGGCCATTCTTCCAACACTCTTGCATCAGGATCCGCGTTACTTCTATCAGGGAACAGGCACAACCGGTTCCCGAATCCGCCATGCAATGCTGAGCCCATTCTGGGCGAGATACGACAACGGAAGCTGGGGACCGAACTTTTCCAGCTTGGGCGGTGATTTAGCCTCGTCGGCCTTGTCGAACCTCTATTACCCAACATCGAATCGTGGCATCGGACTTGTTTTTGGAAATTTTGCGATCGGTACAGCTGAGCGCGTCGGCGCCAGCCTTGCGCAGGAATTTCTCTTTGCGAAGTTCACCCGTAGGGGCGGCCACGTAAAATAGATAGAAAGGCTTCAAAAACCCTGCTTTCGCGGATCGTCTGTCGAGTTGACGTAATCGAGTCCTAGCGGTCCGATCGCTGATACCTGCGTGATGTACTCGCCAGATTTCGCCCAATGAAAGTGGGATGTATTGCCGGGCAGAATGATTACAGCTCCGGGTGGGTACGCCTCCAACTTATCAACCTCGAATTCGTCGCCGAGGCCAATGTAAAAAACGCCGGAAATGACTGTGTAAATGCGATCTTCCGGGTGTTTGTGTGGCATCAATTTCACGCCATGAGGTACTCGAACTCTGACCACGTACGGTCCCGCTTCCGATGGCTGACCGACAACAACGGCAAGCCGCACGGAAGGCGGAAAGGCGGCGAAGGGCTTCCATTCGATGTCTTCGCTCAAAATCACCTTGAAAGTCGATTCGCCGGGTTGATGAGGTCACAACGCTTCTTTTAACACTACAAAATTAACTAGACCGTTACAGTGTCCGAATCAATTGACCGATAGTATTGGCGATACCTTGGTATCAATCGAGGAACGCGATTTGTTTTTCACTGGAGGTCGGCCACGGACCTTTTCGAAACCTGCCTCTCCATTGATCCAATGGTATCGGCGACACCTTCGTCCAATAGATTCTCTTCTGGACTTCTGGCTTAATCACCGTCAGGAGCGAACAAGAGACAAGCTGACCAGAGGTGAGACATGGGAAACGCAATGTTCAGCAGCGCAGCACTACAAACGCCTTGGCAAGGCCTGACAGATAGTAATTTGTCCAGTGCAAGGACCATCGTCTTCCCCGCAAGGGAGCACCGGGAATATGGCCAAGAGCCGCGACCAGCGGAGAAATTCGTCGACCAGAACCTCTCGCTGCAAGATGACCCTGTCATTGAAGAGGAATTTCGAGGAATTGTCGGTAGCAACTTGAGACTCAAAACCGTCATTGAAAACATCCAAATCGTGGCCCCGGCAGACTCGACGGTTCTCATTCTGGGAGAAACCGGCACCGGCAAAGAGCTAATTGCCCGGGCGATTCACGACCTCAGCCCGCGCAGGAATTATCCATTCGTAAAAGTGAACTGTGCGGCCATTCCCTCTGGACTGCTGGAGAGCGAATTGTTCGGCCACGAAAAGGGTGCGTTCACAGGAGCTATCGCCCAAAAGATCGGGCGGTTTGAGCTCGCAAACAAAGGAACACTCTTTCTGGATGAGATTGGGGATATACCTCTTGAATTGCAGCCAAAACTGTTGAGAGTCTTGCAGGAACAGGAGTTCGAGCGCCTGGGGAGCACTCGTACGCAACGAGTCGATGTTCGTGTGGTAGCAGCGACGAACGCAAACCTTGCACCGCTGGTCGCAGAAAAAAAATTCCGGTCTGACCTTTTCTATCGCCTGAACGTGTTTCCAATAACAGTCCCGCCGCTTCGCGAACGTCGGGACGATATCGTACGACTCGTCCGCCATTTTGCGAACAAGTATGCCCAGCGGATGGGAAAGCACATTGTAAGCATACCGAAAGCCACGATGGATGCACTTAGCAGGCACACCTGGCCGGGCAATATTCGCGAGTTGCAGAACCTGATGGAGCGAGCAGTGCTGTTGTCCCCCGGGCCGCAACTACGAGTGCCCTTGACAGATATCGTTGCTCCTTTCGCGGTAAACGATGACGGTCAAGCCAGTGCGTTGGAACAGGTAGAGCGGGAGATGATTGTGCGGGCATTGCAAGAAAGTAATTGGGTTGTTGGAGGCGTTCGCGGAGCTGCCGCTAGATTACGTCTGAATCGGACGGGACTCGCGTACAAGATGAAGAAGTTTGGAATCTCGCGCCCGACGTAGTGGAAGATTGCCTTAGAGTCTGTTTTAATGGAACTCCATTGTCGCAGCGACGATCCTGAATGGCCTCCGACTCTCCGACCGCGCCAGCACCGGCAGCGCTGACCCTGCCGCAGCTGGTTTCCTCTCCGCTCACGAAGGTGGCAATCTTTCTTGTCGTCACGATTAATCCCGGTGACGAAACTCGTACCCAGGTCCTTTCCCTCTGCGCCGATCTCTCGGCACTTCTTCGCGCCGTCGGTTTCCGCGACCTCGATGGCAGTCTTTCTTGCATCATCGGGTTCAGTTCCGACGCCTGGGACCGCCTGTTCGGTTTGCCACGTCCCGCCGAGCTTCACCCTTTTCGTGAGATCCGCTCGGGCGCGCGGCATGCTGTTTCTACACCCGGCGATTTAATCTTTCACATTCGCGCCAAGCGTATGGATCTCTGTTTCGAGCTCGCCATGCAAATCATGGCTCGGCTCAACAATGCAGTAACCATAGCCGACGAAGTCCATGGCTTTCGCTATTTCGACGAACGCGATGTGCTCGGCTTTGTGGATGGCACCGAAAATCCCATAGGCAGCACGGCCGCAGATGCCGTCTTCATCGGGGACGAGGATCCAGCTTTCACCGGCGGAAGCTACGTAATCGTCCAAAAGTATCTTCACAATCTCGACACCTGGAACAAGCTCACCACTGAAGCTCAGGAAAAAATCATAGGTCGGACAAAAGTTTCCGACATCGAACTCGCCGACTCGGTCAAGCCTACCTCCGCCCATAATGCCCTCACCGTCATCGAAGAGAACGGCAGGGAAATCAAAATCCTGCGCGACAACATGCCATTCGGCCGCCCGGGCCACGGCGAGTTCGGAACCTATTTCATTGGTTACAGCCGCTCGCCCCGGACGATCGAACAGATGCTGGAGAACATGTTCATCGGCCGACCGCCCGGCAATTACGATCGCATTCTCGACTTCAGCACGGCGGTCACGGGTAGCCTGTTCTACATCCCGACTGCATCGTTCCTCGACAACATCTCGCCTGACCAGCCCGTGACCACTGCTTACTCTGGCGCAGAAAAGCCCGTGGCGACCTCGGCGCCGGTTGAGCATTACACCTCCGCCGCACCAGCGAAGGATGGCTCGCTCGGCATTGGTTCCCTGAAAGGAGAAGATTCTCATGAATAACCTGCATCGCGAGTTGGCCCCGATTTCCGATGCCGCGTGGGCTCAGATCGAAGAAGAAACGTCGCGCACGATCAAGCGCTATTTGGCCGGACGCCGCGTTGTAGACCTTCATGGCCCTGCAGGCTCCGCTTTGTCTGCGGTCGGTACAGGTCACCAACGCGCGATTGAGGCGCCCGGAGATGGCATAACCGCCCAGCAGCGCGAAGCGCAAGCCTTGGTCGAACTCCGTGTTCCGTTTGAACTCGATCGAAAGATGATTGACGACGTTGAACGGGGCGCGAACGATTCGGATTGGCAACCCGCAAAGGATGCCGCGCGCAAGCTCGCTTTCGCTGAAGACCGCGCCATTTTCGAAGGCTACGCCTCGGGCGGAATTGTCGGTGTGCGCCAGGCCACCAGCAATCCTAAGAAACCGTTACCCTCTGACGTGCGCAAGTATCCGGAAGCCTTTGCGCATGCCCTTAGCCAGTTGCGCCTTGTGGGCGTCAACGGTCCTTATTCCATTCTGCTCAGCGCCGATGCTTATACCGAACTTGCCGAGACCAGCGACTACGGTTACCCGGTTCTCGAACATGTCAAACGCCTGGTTGAAGGCAAAATCATCTGGGCGCCCGCCATTGATGGCGCCTTCATCGTCACGACCCGAGGCGGTGACCTCGCTCTTCATCTCGGCCAGGACGCATCCATCGGCTATTTGAGTCATACTGACACGCAGGTTCGACTTTATTTGCAGGAAACCTTTACGTTTTTCTATCTCACCTCCGAATCCGCCATCGCTCTCGCGCCGCCCGGGAAGCCGCGTTCATCTTGACGCCGACTAAGAAGTTGTGACGGGCCGGGTCACACGGTGGGGTTGACTGATACGTTTGTGCAATAGACTGGTCGCGGCTGTTCTGGCTTAATCAAAGGAGGATCCCCGGAGCCGCATCATTCGGATACCGGAGTGAATGACTGAGCATTCCGCGGTGGTTTTCCTCTCCCTTGCTGGGAAATAAAGGAGTAGATATGCCAGACCCGAATCCGCCTGATGTCGTGCCCGACAAAATACCATTCGATGTACCTTACGGCCCTCCGGTATCACTGGAACGCGCTCAGGCCGCCATCAATGCTGTTGTGGCAGAGGCCAAGAAGCGGGATTGGAAAATGAACGTCGCCGTCGTCGATTCCGGAGGCAACCTCGTGGCCTTCCAACGCATGGATGGCGCGATGCTTGCCTCCATTCAGATCGCCGAGCACAAGGCACGCGCTGCCGTGATGTTCCGTCGCGAAACCAAGGTCTTTGAGAACGCTATCCAAGTCAGCGGTTTCAACTATCTGATGACGTTGGATGGATTCATTGCGTCGCGCGGAGGCGTTCCGTTAATTGAGGACGGCAAGTTGATCGGAGCAATCGGTTGTTCAGGCGGTACTGACTCACAGGATGAGGTGGTCTGCCATGCAGGCCTAGCACTCATTAATAAGCCGGATGCCGCTATCTGGTCTGCTGCCGTGTCTAATGCAAAATGACAGCCCATGCCGAGTTCAGGAATCAGGGCGACGGTCAGCTAGCCTTCTTCTCCGCCTCATCCTCGTCGGCCTGTCCGAACTGAGTGAGGTACCGGCCGAAGTTCAATTCGAAGTCGCTCGGAACGCCGTAACCGATACCACGGATCTTGGCACGGCGCGCCTGCGCACCTGGCAAAGCCAGCAGTGGAAAAAACAAGTCGTTGCTCGACTGGAGTTCGGCAGCGGTAGGCGTCGCGAACCGATTGATCTGGGCCTTCGCCGCAGCGAGCGTTTCACGGTCGAACGAGGCCAGACGCCGGACCAGCGTATCGACAAACGAGTCGAGCTCGTTGTCGTCCAGCGTCCGGTTCACCCAGCCATAGCGCTCGGCGATATCAGCATCAAAATCGTCGCCGCTGAGGACGATCTCAAGTGCGCGCGAACGGCCGACCACGCGTGGGAGCCATTCCATCGCTCCGCCCCCCGGTACCAGCCCGACGCCGATCTCAGGTTGGCCGAATAGGGCGCTTTGACGGCTGGCGAAGCGCATGTCGCAGGCCAGCACGAACTCGTTGCCGATGCCGCGCGTGCGGCCGCGAATCTTGGCGATGCTCACCACTGGCGAGGACGATAGCCGCAGCACAAACTCGCGCCAAAGGCCCAGCGCCTCTGGCCGTTCCGCTGCCTTGGCTACGTCGAGATGGGCGATGAAAAACTCGGGATTCGCCGACTGGAACACTACAACCTTCACGGACGGGTCCGCCTCGAGGTCGGTCATTAGCGCTCCCAATTCGACGATCGTTGTGGGAACAAACATGTTGATCGGCGGGTTGCTGAACGTAATCGTCCACCGGCCCGGATGGGTGCGGTCGATGTTGAACTGCGAAGCCTGGACTTCATACGTCGCATTTGCCATGTTCTTCTCTCCTTGTTTTCGTACTGCATCGCGCATGCGCCTTGCGGCACCTCAGAATCCGTTCTACAGTTTGAGAGAGTCTCGCGCTGGCGCTGCGCTCTGAGCAGAGGTTCCGCGACCCTCAGAAATCCGCTGGATTCGCCTGAATCTTCCGATTCAGTCCTTTCATTTCATTGAGTTCCTCGGGCGTGATCTGAGGCAAGTGCCGGATGAACAAAATCAGGCGCCAGTTTTTCTCGGGAGTGTGGATTTCGCTGAAGGCCGGCATGCCGCTCAAACGAACTCCATTGTCAATTGTGTAGTAGAGCTCCCCATCGCTCTTGTTCTGTGTCCCGGCTGCACGCAAGTCGGGCGGTTTCGGATACAGGCCCTTGCCGTATACCGTTTGACCCCCTCCGTCATTCGCATGGCACGTAGCGCAATGATCGGCGAAATGCGCCATGCCTCTCCGAATGTTCTCCGTTGAAGGCGGGATGGGATTGCGAAGTTGGCGATACGAAGATGGCACGGCCAATTTGCGTGCCGTTGTGGCCGCCAACTCCTCAACCGCCGACGGTGTTGCCAGTGCGCTAAAGCCTCGTCGCACGAGAGTCAGTGCGTATCCCACGACTGCAACCGCAAGAGCAAACAGAATCAGCGAAACCACTTTCCAGGGTTTCATGGCGCATCTCCTCCTCTCTTGCGAGAAACCTCAAAGATCCGATCTTCCGCTTCTAAATTCAAGGAGCGTAATGGGTGAATACCAAATCACTCGCGCTGGTCTTCTGGTGGCACGGGAAACAGCTTTTCATGAACGCCGCGTCTGCAGGTTTGCCGTCCTTGAAGTGACCAAATCCCCAGCCACCGGTTGCAGCGTACTTGGTCGAGTCCTTGACCATAAATTGAATGTTGGTCGGCGAGCCGGGAACAAAAGACTGGGGCTGGCCGAAGACTTTGTCGTTTTGCTCCGATGGAACGTGACCGTAGTGCAACGCGGCGATGATTGTCCCGTCTGGGAACGGAAGCATTCCGTCGCGGTAAGCCTTGATCGCTACATCGTTGCCCAATACAGCGGCAAAACTGTGGAGGTTGCCCTCTTCATGGGCCACCGAGATCCACTTCCAGTCGCGATATCCGGAAGGGATTTGGGTGACGTACGCCGGAGCTGCCTCTCCATCGGCTCGCCCAGGGGCGATAGAGGCGACAATGCAGATTAAGGCCGCTACTGCAACCGGCAACAGAATGATTCGTTTCATGAGGTGCCTCCTTTTAACTTGCGCTGCGTCGATTGAACCTCAGCTACACCGGGGCACCCTGACCTGTCAAGCCACTTGGCGCCCCGCGACATCGGCTGTCTCGCCAATGAGGCTCTTTCGGAGCCGTCGAAAGCCCACGCGAATCTCTTCTGAAAGAAGTTCGGGCTGCTCGAATGCGGCAAAGTGGCCGCCCTTCGGGAGCCGGTTGTAATGGATCAGTTTGGGGTATGCCTGCTCTGCCCAGCTTCGTGGAGCAGGATAGAGTTCGTCGGGGAATACGCTCACAGCCACCGGGATGGAGACGCCCTTCACATTGAAGTACCCTCCTTTACCCCAATACTCCCAATAGAGACGGGCGCCAGAAAGCGCGGTGTTCGTCAACCAGGTGATTGTGATGTTGTCGAGGATGTCGTCGCGCGTGAGGCCTTCGGATTCTCCCGCAAAGACGCGTGAGATCAGCGCGTAGCTGCGCGCGTCATGATCAAGGAAATAAGCCGCCAGGCCGACGGGCGAATCTGCGATTCCGTAAAGTGTCTGAGGACGCAGCCCCATTTGGTACCCGTAGGCGATTCCCTTTTGATACACAAACTGCAGGCGCTCGTAAGCGACCTTCTCGTCGGCGGAGAGGCCCGATGGCGCCGGCGCCCCGGAGAAGGCTGCCTTGTCTATGTCGTTTGGGAAGATGCCAGGCATGTTGGTGTGAATGCCTAGCAACTCCGGAGGCGCTTGCAGGCCCATCATGTCGACGATAACCGCACCCCAATCGCCGCCTTGCGCGACAAATTTCGCGTATCCGAGACGCTTCATCAGCGTGACCCAGGCCCGCGCGATGTGATCAGGGTCCCAGCCGGTCGTGGCCGGTTTGCCTGAGTATCCGTAGCCCGGCATCGACGGGACCACCACATCGAAAGCGTCTGATGCGCTTCCACCGTGCGCCATGGGATTGGTGAGCGGATCGATGATCTTCATCTGCTCGACCACGGAGCCGGGCCAGCCGTGCGTGACGATGAGCGGCAGCGCATTTGCGTGTTTCGAGCGAACGTGAATGAAATGGATGTCCAGCCCATCGATCTCGGTGATGAATTGCGGCAAGGCGTTCAGTCTTGCCTCACACTTGCGCCAGTCATACTCTGTCGCCCAATAGCGGGCGAGCGCTTGAGTCGTCACGAGCTGCACGCCTTGGGTTGCATCCGTGACCGTTTCTCGTTCCGGCCACCGTGTGTTGTTGATGCGCCTGCGCAATTCGGTGAGCTCCGCCTCTGGAACATTTATTTTCTGAAACGGACGAATCGTAGTCGTGTCAATTGTCTGCTCGCTGCCTTGCCGTATTGCTGCTTGGGCCATGATGTCCTCCTTGTCGGTAGTCTTCGTTGACGCTCCGATTCTTGTGCGGCAGATGGCCGGGTAGCACTAATCACCCTAATGTTTGAGGTTCCTTGCGATCTTGTGATTGTCTCGCCATCACGTCAGTTCTGCCAGCCGCCTCCCAGCGCGCGATACAGTTGCACCAGGCTCCGATACTCGTCCCCACGAGCACTCGCGAGTGAAAGTTCCGCGGCGTAAAGCGAGCGCTGGCTGTCCAGCACCTCCAGGTAAGTCGTCGTGCCTCCCTGGTAGCGGAGGGTCGAGATGCGAACCGTTTCCTGTAAGTCAGCAACCGTGTCCTGCTGACGAAGGCGGACTTGATGGAGTTTGTCATATCCAATCAACGCATCGGAAACGTCGCCAAACGCTCGCTGGATGGTCTGTCGATATGCGATCAAAACCTGTTTATGCTCGGACTCGGCGAGGTGGAGATTTCCGCGAAGGGCCCCTCCAGTGAAAACTGGCTGTGCCAGTTGTGCGCCGTAAGACCAGATTCCGATCTGTGACGGGTACGTCCCCGGGAAGGCGGACGTTCATCCGAAGGAGCCTCCTCCGGCTCCCGTGA
>DASPSE010000423.1:0-2278 GCA_035624085.1 Terriglobales bacterium | reverse complement strand
ACGCGATCCCGGAATTCCTCCGCAAGCTCGGCGCCGCGCTCCAGCGCTTCCTCAGCCTTTTCTTTCGCTTCGTCCTTCCAATCTTCGATCGTATCGCGTGCGTCTTCGTACCTGCGCCGCAACTCCTTCCGCATCTGCTTGCCAGGCTTGGGAGCAAACAGGAGGCCGATAAGCGTACCCGCTCCCAATCCAATCAGCAGGAAGGTGATGGCGGTGCCGACACGCCCTTGTTCCAAAGCTTCGTATTTTCCCTCACGCATAAAGCCGCCTTTCAAATATGCGAATTTTTCAGCGGATTCGCTCCTGTTCATTCTAGCTGTCTGGAGCATGCGATGGTTGGCAAATCGAGCCCGTCGCCCACGCAGTCATTTCCCATCTTTCGCGAAGCCCGTGTAAAATATAGAGTTCTAGCCACGTATCTGGCGGAAAGTGGGCCTTCCGCTGGCCAGCCGCAATCAAAGGAGATCGATTCAGCAATGGCTATTCCTGCCACCCAGCTTCGTCCCGGCATGATCATTAAACACAACAATGATCTGCATTCTGTTTTCAGTGTGGAGCACCGCACTCCCGGCAACCTGCGTGCCTTCATTCAGGCAAAGCTGCGCAATCTGCGCACCGGCGCCATGTTCGAACACCGATTCCGCTCGCCCGACCCGATCGAGAAGATCAACGTCGATGAGGTCGAGATGGAGTATTTGTACAACGACGGTGACAGCTACTACTTCATGGATACTTCCAACTACGAGCAGACTCACCTTTCGAAGGATATTCTCGGTGACGCGGTCGATTACCTGATTCCGAATCTGCAGATCAAAGTGGAATTCTTTGATGGCAAGGCAGTGGGAATCGAACTTCCGCAGACGGTCGAGCTCACCGTTGTGGAAACTGAACCTGGACTGAAGAGCGCGACCGCCTCCAGCGTAACCAAGCCGGCGAAGACGGAAACCGGTCTGGTAGTGCACGTGCCGCCGTTCATCAACGAAGGTGAGAAGATTAAAGTGGATACGGCAGAGGGAGTGTATCTGTCCAGGGCGTAAATTGTCATCCTGAGCGCAGCGCGCGATTCACCCGCGAATCGCTTCGCGGAGTCGAAGGACCCCGAGACTGTTCGGAGTTGCACCCCGCATAGCAGGGGACTCTCCCGTGATATCGGAGTTGGCGGGGATTTCGGGAAAATTCCCGGATAGGCCGGTGCAATGTTCACGTTCATGCGAGATCCTTCGACTGCATGGCTGCTTCGCAATGCGAAACAGCCACTACGCTCAGGATGACAGTTTTCATGACTAGCTTATGAGTCCAGCGCAACAATCCGCCGAGGCCCGCCGCTTCCTGGTTCGGGGCCGTGTGCAGGGTGTGGGCTTCCGCTGGTTTGTGGAACGCGAGGCGCACATTCTTGGCGTTGCCGGATGGGTGCGCAACAATTCGGACAGCAGCGTAGAAGTGTTCGCGGTGGGAACGCGCGAGCAACTTTCCGGATTGCGGTCGCGCTTGCGCGAAGGCCCACGAGCCGCGCGTGTCGACGACGTCGAAGAGCTCGAGGCCAAGCCCGTCCCTGGGCTTACAACATTTCGCATTGAAGGAGCATGGTAATGCCGACCAACTCGGTCCCGGTTAAGGTGATGAACTGTGAGCCGTTGAAGAAGCTCATCCGGGAGGTGCCGGACTTCCCTAAAAAGGGAATTCTCTTTTACGACATCACCACGCTCTTGAAAGACCGGTTGGGGCTGGCAATGCTTATCGATGCCTTGGCTGAGCACTACATCAACAAGGACGTGGACCTGGTGCTGGGGATGGAAGCACGCGGATTTATTTTCGGGCCAGCGCTGGCCTACCGTCTGAATGCGGGCTTTGTGCCGGTGCGAAAGCCAGGCAAGCTCCCCGCTGCGACTGCCCGCTACGACTACGCGCTCGAGTACGGGACAAACACCCTCGAAATCCACAGGGACGCGATCCAGCCAGGGCAGCGCGTAATCATTGCCGATGATCTGCTGGCAACCGGCGGAACTGCGGAAGCCACTACGAAACTGGCCAGCTCGTTGGGCGCCGAAATTGCCGGCCTGGGCTTTGTAGTTGAGCTGGACTTCCTGAAAGGCCGCGAGAAGCTCAAGCAATACGACGTGTTTTCGCTTCTGCACTACGAGAAGTAAACGGCTCTGCGTAGCTGCCACAGAACCCAACCCAGTGCGGCCAGCCCCGCAATCCAAATAGCGAGGACCGTGTCCACTGCCCAGGCTGGCGCCTCTCCAACCCTCAGCAGCACAAACGGCAGGAAGTTCCA
>DASPSE010000416.1:0-13925 GCA_035624085.1 Terriglobales bacterium | reverse complement strand
GTGCTCGATCCGCTGCCGGAACGCTCGACAGTGGACTGGAATACCACACTCACGCCCTGCACGGGATTAGGCGGAGTGGACAGGTCGGTAACCTGGACGATCACTGGCTGAAAGCTCTGCCCTTCCAGCGCCATCTGGCTGACCCCAGCAATTGGAAGGAGCTGCTGCCCTGAAGCGGGGACGGCGATGCCGGAGAAAGTAGGTGCGGCATTCGTTTCGCCTGTCACCCATACGCTTACCTGCACCTCACTGGAAATGGATGAGATCTGCAGGGTTGTGCTGGCGTACCCGTTTGAGTTGGAGACGGCGGTGGATGAGGTTAGCGTTGCAGATCCCATCACAAGCAAGAAGTTCACGGTTATGCCGCTGAGCGGGCTGCCGTTCGAGAGCACACGCGCCGTAAGCGAGATATTTGCAGACGCACCTTGAGCAATGTGGGCAGTTTGCGGGACCAGAGCCAGGTCGAGGGACGAAGAATTGGCTGCCAGCGGGGTCTGCACTTGTTGCGGCGGCGAGTACGAAGCGGGCGCAAGTTGTGCTGTGATCGTGAATGTGGCGGCAGAAAGCGGGGTGACATACGTAGAAGCTTGACCACTCTCATCGGTAATGACCGTGCAAGTGGACGCTCCCGAACATGCCGCGAAACTGACATTAGGCGGCGTGGCGCTGAAAACCACCGTCGCTCCCGCCACGGGAGTGACGCCATCGGGCGCTAGCACCTGCACGCGAATGGGATTCGGGGCTTGTCCACCGGCAGGAGTCCAGGGATTGGAGCCGGAGACCAGATTGATTGTATCGTTGGGTCCTGCGCCAAACGTCAGAGCGCCAGTCAGGATCGAACTCGCTCCGCTCGGCGGATCGACGAGCGTGATGTTCTGCACTCCATCAGGTTGCGCAGGT
The DNA here is from genome assembly GCA_035624085.1 of Terriglobales bacterium. Taxonomy (GTDB): domain Bacteria; phylum Acidobacteriota; class Terriglobia; order Terriglobales; family Acidobacteriaceae; genus JAFAGX01. The sequence goes on along the minus strand of DASPSE010000416.1, from coordinate 13,025 downwards.
GCGATCAGCAGAATCTGGTTAGCGGATTTGGCCAGCGGGACAACGTTTGAGTTGCCGACCGAGACAGTTGTGTTCGCTTCGAAACCGAGACCCTGGATGGTGAGCGGCGTGTCACCCGCCACGCTGGCGCGTCCCGGTTGTGCGGTATCGCCGTAGAGGATTCTCGCGTGATAACTGTAGTCGGGACGGCCATCGCCGCGGATGTCCGAGATTCCCATGCGGTAGTCCGTCTGCTGCGTTAGCTCGGCATTTAACATCGTCATCCCGGGATTCGCGGTGTTGAATGCCGACGGCGTGTTTGCCGGCGCCGGGAAGGTGCCCGGATCGGACAAAGCCCACATTCCTATTACCGGTTGAGCTTTGTTCTCCGACGCGAGCGCCGATTCGTCCAGCGCGGTCACGAGAACGGAAAGCGTGCGGTTAGCCTGTCCTGAAAACCAGAAGTAGTCGAGATCTCCATAAGGGCTGAGAGCGCTGGTCCAATCACCGCCTGTGGGTACAGCGGCGGGAGAAGCGTAGGTCGTGGCCGGAAATGGGGCGGGCTTCTGCAGCGCGCTGCCTGCCATCAGGACGTCTTGCTGAACGTTGCCGCCCAGAGTCACATTAATAATGATTGGTTGCGCCGAGCCGGAAGGTTCCACCTGCCACGGCTCGTAGGGGCCGACGGTGGTTGCCCAGAGAGGATCGATGGCTTCAACCGACAATTGATATTGGCCGCTGGTAGCGCTGTTGGGGAGCTGCAAGCCGGCGAGATCAAAAAACCCTTCGAGTGTGGTGTCGTTCGAGCCATAACGGTTGAGGGGCAAACCGGTGGCGTCGTTGAAGCCGGTCACCGTGGTTCCGGCGTTTCCGCAAAACAGAAATCCAGAGACAGAAGTGGCGGCGTAAGCGCGGGAAGGCTGGCCAGTTGACGGATCGATCCAGCGAGCGACCACATTTACGCCCTGCATTCCCTGGGCCGACTGGCCGCTGGCGTTGGTGAAATAGACATTGCCGGAGATGGCAACCGTCGTGGTGGAGAAAATCTGTTGACCGGGGAAGTCGGGCAAGTTCTGCGCCGTGACGGGATAGAGCTGCGACAGCGACGCTTGATCATCCATCTTGGGCTGATAAGGATTGGAATAGCACAGCGTGATCGGAATGCAGTTGGGGGGATCGATGGCGTGCATCACCGGCAAGCCAGCGTAGTCATCCGCGGTGGGCGGCGGGTCGCCAGTGAAAACGTTATCGTTGACCTGCGACCAGTCGAGCCCGAGGACCTGCCCTAACATGCGCACCAGGCGATATTCAACATCGGTCTGCTGGGACGATGTCTGGAGGCAGTTGCCGTTGATAACGACCAGGGCGTGAGCAAAATATGCGTCTGTTGCAAAATTGTCGATCCAGCCGAACACGGCGTTGTTGAAGCATTCGGATGAGTCGCCAGCCCCTTGCCCGAGAAACGCATCGGTTACAGTGCCATCGTAGTCGTAAACAACGCCGACCGGGGTGCTGGTAGCCGTTGGTTGAATGTCCGCCGGCATTGTGATTGTGCCGTCGGGATTTCGGTAAACATTGGTGCCATTGACGTCTTCGGCGAGTTGTCCAGCGTGGATCGCCGATACCGCGGCGGTCGAAATGGAAGTCCATTGGCTGAAGGAATCGGCTACCAACGCGTCAGCGCTCGGGCCAGGATAGATCGGGCTGAGATCGCCTTGATCGGTGTAGTAGTTGATTGTGCCTCCAGACCAGGTCAGAGGCATGCCCATTGTTCCCGAATTGAAGTAACTCGCCCCGGCGACGTATTTGGGCCCGCCGGCGTATGCGAGCGGGATGATCACGAGCATAGCGATGGCAAATAGGATGGACAAGGTTGGTGGGCGGGTGAGGCGGTTGGCGGGGTGCAATAAGGATGCGCGCCAAGCGTGCGTTTTATTGCCTCGCAAAAGACGCGAGGCATCCGCACGGCGCACCCAGGTCCCTCGACCGCCAAAAGCAGGCGGCTCGGGATGACAATGGCAAACCGAGCCACTAGCCAAGAGGGTAGCGGCGGCCTGCTGCGCAAAGGAGGCTTGCTCAGGATGAGAATCAAACTGCGTCATAGCTCACCTCGCGCCTGGCGCAAAATACGCGCAAAATCGTCAGGACTGAGCAAGATCTTTCTTGGCGCTCCTGTTCGCGGGGGTCGGTGCAGCGGACCACCGCCGGTTCTTGGGTCGATGATGATGCGGCCGCCTGGGTCGACGTTGAAGCGGCCGTTCAGGCCTCCAACCGGACTGGTCAACCCCAATTTGCTCGGTGGATACAGAAACAGCAGCACCTTTTCTCCCGGCCGGTAGCTTTCTCCGGATTGCCATAAGCCGACGCACTCGTGAATGACCAGTTCGCGCCCGCTGCGAACACCGAAGAATCCGCGGTCTACCTGAAACGTAATTCGCATTACGGGCACGCTGTTTGGCGTTTTCGCGGCGATGCGTTCGACCGATTTCACCGTGCCGGAAAATATGTAGCCCGCCTTTTGCACCAGCGAAGGCAGTTTCGGTATCACCGGTCGTTCAGGTAGGAGCGGTAACTCGGCGGTTGTGGCCGGTGAGGCAAGAAGAAGGATCAGAGCAGGTGCAACAAGTCTTCGAAGTTGAGGGAGCATGACAAGCCTCGCGGAAGATCGAGGCCAGCTCTGGACGGGAGCAGGTTGATGCTAGATCACGAAGGGGCCGTGGGCAGTGCGCCGGCTCACAGAGGTTGTGTGACAGGCGGACATTTCCACAGAAGGTTGCGGCCAAAAGCTCCTGACCGCAAAGAACGCAGAAAATCGCGGAGAACGCAAAGTATGGGTTCTGAAATCACCAACCGGCGGTAGGACACGGCTCATAATAACTCACGTTGGCGATTTCTCTGCAATGGAGTATCTTGGGCGGGTCTGCCAGGAGAATCCAGAAATGGCATGGAATCGTGCTGCGCTCACGCGTCGTGAAATTCTGGAGAAATGCATAGCCCTCGGCTCAGTTAGCGTGGTTTCGTCATTTCCGGTCGCTGCCGTGCTGGATGCATTGGGGCAGATGGAAGCGCGAAATCGCAAGCCGACGCCTCCGAATGAGATTGGTCCGTTCTATAAGAAGCGTGCGCCCGAGACCGCCATGCTGCGAGCGCCGGGAGATCCTGGCATGCCATTGGCTGTCTCCGGGCAGGTTTTCAATACGCGCGGCGATGCGCTATCGAATGCGGTGGTCGAAGTCTGGCAGACGGACCACCTCGGCCATTACGATCTCGACGGCTATCGTTATCGCGCCAAGCTCCCCGCGGATCACTCCAGCGGATACAAGTTTGATTCTGTGATGCCAGGGCATTACCCGGATCGGGTGTGCCAGCATGTGCATTATCTGGTGACCGCGCCCGGCCACAAGCCGCTGGTCACGCAGTTGTACTTTGCGACGGATCCTGTGTTCGAGGGCGACCCGGACCACAATTTCACCCGTGATCCGCTCATTCATAGCCGCGAACTGGTTCGGCCAGTGATGCTGACCGGCGACCCGAAGGAGATTCAAGCGGCGGTGAGATTCGAGCTTGCGCTGGAGATGTCGTGATGCTGCGGTGGCATGGGCTTCCTCTAGCATTCCTGCTGTTGCTCGCGCCGGGCTTGTTCGGGGACAGCTTGCAGCTGGTGAAAACGCTGACAGTGCCATCGGACGCCGCCGCGCAGTCGGCTGCCGTGTCTCCCAAAGGTAACTTCGTTGCGGCCGCTTGCCGGGACGGTCGCGTACGTCTGTGGAGTTTTCCATCAGGGGAACTGAGACAGGCGTTTGACTTGAAGGATCAGCGTATCTCTGGGGTATGGTTTTCGAGTGATGGAACGCTGCTGGCCGCGGGCGGGGACCGTGGCGCTGTGCGAATCTGGAGCCTCCCGTCAGGAAAACTAAAGGATGAGTTGAGCGTGGGAGCGCGAGTCGAAACTCTGACGATTTCACCGGATCTCAGTCTGCTTGCAGTGGCGCCGGCCGGGGTCCCGGCACAACTGTGGGACTTGGATGTCGGCAGAGTACTGACCGCGCTTCCGCCGAAGTTTGCCGGATCGGCAGCGGTGAGCTTTTCGCCGGACGGGAAATGGCTGGCCTCGGCCGATCAGGACACGGTAATAAGAATCTACGAGGCCCAAACCGGAGCGCTGCGCGCTTCAAGCGAAGATTTTCTGCTGGAAACTTTTGCTATCGCGTTCTCGGCGGACAGCAGATATTTGTATGCCGGAGGGGCGGATAAGACGATCTCTGCGATTGACGTGCTCAGCGGGAAAGTGGCCCGGACGTTTCCCAAGCAGTCGTTCGTGGTGGGGGCGTTACAGGTATCGCGAGATGGGAAGTCCCTAGCGGCGGTGTATTTCGATGAGAAAGGGTTCAGCAATCCTGCGCCGGTGTTGGTCTGGGACGTCGCTTCCCAATCTGTCCGCACCACGGTCCAGCCGGGCGTCGCCCCGAACGGTGGTGGATTTCTTCCCGACGGACGTCTGCTGCTCACCAGCAGTGCCGAAGGAAAGCTGCAGGTTTGGTCGGTGCGGTAAGGCCGTCGATCCAGCTTTTTACCCCCACGACCCATTCGGGCTGTGCTCTTGCTTGTCAGTTAGCACTAACCACCCAAGCTATAATCGAAAGATGCCCACCGCCTGCAGGTCTTGTCTGTGAGAGTCGCTGCGGTGTGCACCGTTTCATGGATTTTAAACTCGTCAGCGATTACAAACCGCGCGGCGATCAGGGTAAGGCCATCGAGTCGCTGGTGAGAGGTGTGTTCGATCGCGAGCAGCACCAGGTTCTGCTCGGGGTGACCGGTTCCGGCAAGACTTACACCATGGCCAAGGTCATCGAGCAAGCCAACCGGCCGACGCTGGTCATGGCGCACAACAAAACGCTGGCCGCACAGCTTTATCACGAATTCAAGAGCTTCTTCCCCCACAATGCGGTGGAATACTTCGTTTCTTACTACGACTACTACCAGCCGGAAGCTTACGTTCCCGCCGCTGATCTCTACATCGAGAAAGAAGCCACAATCAACGATGAGTTAGACAAGCTCCGGCTTTCTGCGACTCGGTCCCTGTTCGAGCGGCGCGACTGCCTGATCGTCGCATCGGTCAGTTGCATCTACGGTCTCGGTTCGCCTGAGGCGTACTACGGAATGTTGCTGTTCCTGGAAAAAGGCCAGAAGATCAAGCGGGAAGACATCACGCGCAAATTGGTCGAGATTCTCTATGACCGCACCGACAGCGACTTCCGCCGAGGCACATTCCGCGTTCGCGGCGACGTGATCGAAATCTTTCCGACGTACGATGACATGGCGTACCGCGTGGAACTATGGGGAGACGAGGTCGAATCGCTCTCGCAGATTGATCCACTGTTTGGAACAGTAAAGCAAAAATATCTGCGCTTGCCCATTTATCCCAAGACCCACTACGTGATGAAAGAAGAAACGCGGTCCCATGCCGTGCAGACCATCAAAGAAGAACTGGCGTGGTGGGAGGCAGAACTTGAAAAGCAGGGGCGGCTGGTGGAGGCGCAGCGTGTGCATCAGCGAACGATGTATGACCTGGAGATGATCAAGTCGGTCGGCTACTGCCACGGAATCGAAAATTATTCGCGGCATTTCACGGGCCGCTTACCTGGTGAGCCGCCGCCGACGCTACTCGACTACTTCGCCCGCGATTACCTGATGTTCATTGACGAATCGCACCAGACCGTACCGCAGTTGCACGGCATGTATCACGGCGATCGTTCGCGCAAGGAAACGCTAGTGGAGTACGGCTTTCGGTTACCGTCGGCGCTGGATAATCGTCCGTTGACTTTCGAAGAATACGAGCACCGGATGAACCAGATGATTTATGTTTCGGCGACTCCTGGCCCATACGAGTTGACGAAATCGGCGGGAGTTGTGGTTGAACAGATTATTCGGCCGACTGGGTTGGTGGATCCTCCGGTCGAGGTGCGGCCGGTGAAGGGCCAGATCGACGATCTGCTGCACGAGATTCGCAATCGCGTTGCGCGCGGGGAACGAGTGCTGGTCACCACGCTCACCAAGCGCATGGCCGAAGATCTGGCCGAATATTACAGCGAAGTCGGCGTGAAGTGCCGATACATGCACTCCGAAATCGAGACTCTGGAGCGGGTGAAGATTCTGCGCGATTTGCGGCGAGGCGAATTTGATGTGCTGATCGGAATTAATCTGCTGCGCGAAGGTCTCGATTTGCCCGAGGTTTCACTGGTCGCCGTTCTCGACGCCGATAAAGAGGGTTTCCTGCGCTCCAGCGGATCGCTGATCCAGACTGTGGGACGCTGCGCCCGGAACCTTAATGGCCGAGCGATTTTGTATGCCGATCGAATGACCGAATCTATGCAGAAGGCCATGGATGAGACCAGCCGCCGGCGGGCAATTCAGGAAGCTTACAACCAGGCGAATGGAATTACGCCGCAGTCGATCGTGCGTCCGCTGGAGATGTCGCTGGCAAGTATTGTCGAAGCGGACTACACGGATTTGACCGGTGCGGAAGTCGAGGGCATCCCGGAGTTCAAATCGCAGGAAGAGCTCGATGCCTACATAGCGAAGTTGGAAAATGATATGCGCGAAGCCGCCAGGCGATTTGAGTTCGAGAAAGCGGCAAAGCTGAGGGACACGATCAAGGAGCTAAGGACGAAGGAGTTTTTGTTCGCGTAAGAGTGTGGGTGCTTGGGGGTAGAATGCAGCTATGAATGAAGAGATTGCCGAACTGTTGAAAAAAGCGCTGTCCCTTCCGCCCGCAGCGCGCGCAGCTTTAGCGGGATCGCTCCTTGAAAGTCTCGATGAAACCGTGGACGACTCTGCCGAAGCCGAGTGGAGCGCGGAGATTGGGCGCCGCATTCAGGAACTGGACTCCGGCAGGGTGAAACCCGTCGCTTGGGCGGAGGCGCGCCGGCAGATCTCGGCCATCCTCAATGGCCGCCGCTAAACGACTAGAAATCCATCCGGCGGCGCTGGAGGAGTTGAAATCGGCTGTGGTTTGGTATCTGCAGCGGAGCGAGCCTGCTGCGCAGGAGTTTGTCCGGGAAGTCGATCGAGCCATCGAGCTGATCGTTGAATCGCCCGGCCGTTGGCCGAAGGGCGACTATGCCACGCGCAGATTCGTCCTGAAGCGGTTTCCTTTTGCCATCAGCTACCGGGAAAGAGAATCTGGTATACAAATACTTGCAGTAGCTCACGGCCACAGACGTCCGGGGTACTGGAGAGATCGGCTGTAGACAGACCGGTGAGCTGGTTTTGAGTTCTAGAAAACAAACCAGACTGAGGGACACGATCACGGAGCTAAGGACGAAGGAGTTCTTGTTCGCGTAACGCGCTTTCCGAGGTACCACACTGTGACCACCAGATCTCGATTCCCGTTTCAGGAAGCTATCGTAGAAATGTGACGTGCTCCCTTGACCCGCTGCCACTCGTTCAAGCAATGTAGGCCGTAATTGCGGACTCCTTACCGCGATGCTCCGCTAATGACGCGGGGTTTGGGAGCGCGAGCCACAACCTGACATGAGTCGTTTAATGCGGAACGTAGCGCTCCAACTCAACCGGGATGAATACCACGACTTTGTGGATCATTTGCAAGAGCTGGGCTTTGAGCGCATCATACTCGGTGTGCCGGGCCCTCGGTTCATGACTAAGCTGCGGTTGCTTCGGCAATACGGCACTGGAATGCTCCGCCTTACTAAGAGGCTGCAGTTGCTGCGGGACATCGAGACGTTGGTTGTCTTCGGACGTTTTGCCTTTGCCGTGAAACTGCTGGCAAGGCTGCGCCTTCTCCGATATAGACGCCTGATCTGCTTCGGGTTTTTTGTACATGGGCCCGCCTGGTTTCCCCTTTTTCGTTGTCTCGCTTGCCTTGACAACCAGAACGACCATTACGTGGTTTTCAGCCGGTCGGAAGTCGACCTTTACCAAAGCCGTCTGGGAATTCGCCGGGAGAGCATGCACTTCGTACCGCTGGGCGACTGGGGGCAATTGCGACAGCCCAGAGAGGAGGAGATCGGTCCCGAAAATGGCCGCTATTACCTGGCCGCTGGTCGAAGCAACAGGCGATATCGCGCCCTTGTCGAGGCATTCCGCTCGATTCCTGAACAGCTCGTGATCATTTGCTCGCGTTCCAACTGCGAGGAGCTGCAGGGTGTGGACATCCCGTCGAACATCTCGATCCTACGCGACGTTTCGGTTGCCGTATTCGACGACTATGTTCGCGGGGCGAAGGCTGGGATCATTTCACTCGAGTACGACACGGGTGCTTCGGGACAGAGTTTGGCTCTGTCTTTGATGCGCAACTCGAAGTGCGTCATCGCCAGCGACTCGGGTCCGCTGAGGGGATATGTTGAGCACGGCGTCTCAGGTTACCTATTGGCGAATGTGGAGGAAGAGCTGCCGTTGGTGATTCAGCGGATCGAGGAAGGAGGTTTGGCATCATCCCTTGGGCGGGCGGCGCGAGAGAGGTACGAGCGTATGTTTTCGCGTGCAGCGGCCGCCGCGGCCTTCGATCGCGTTCTTCATACGTCAGCCTAGGAACGGGGGACCAGCGTTTCCGCTTCGGTCGGCCTCAGGAAGCGACAAACCGGAAACAGCAGATTCCTCGTCGCTACGCTCCTCGGAATGACAAGAGGTTTGTGGACGTCCTGTAGAGCAGTCACCTCTTCAGATACTCCGACGGCGTGAGAATCGCAATTTCCCGCCAGGGATCGAGCGCCAGCAGTTCGGCATCGCCGGTGAGAATGAGGTCGGCTCTTCCGTTCAGAGCCACTTCCAGGAACTTGTTGTCACTGGGATCTTGGCAATCCTGGACCAACTGGATGATGGGAACAAACTCGACAAGGGCTGGTGGCCCAGGCGGCAGAAGTCCCTCTCGGCTTGGCTTAAGCCGACCTCATCCATTCTGCGGCCCCCAGCACCTTAAAAGGTACTATACTGCCAAGAATCTATGCTGGACATCACCAAAGCTATTCAATCTCTGACCACCTTCCGCCGGTTTCCTGATCCGGTATGAGTTGTGGGTGATGGGCTACACCGCCGTTGCCTGGGCCCTGCTCGCCCGATCTTTCATGGACTCCCACCCCACCACGTTGAGTTCTTTCTCCAGTGACGAAAAGCGGCGCAGGATTTCGTGAATGCGTAGCGCCATGTTGCGGATGGTTTCGATCTGGGAGCGGGCCTCGGCGGAGAGCGAGCCCGGCTCGAGCAGCAGCAACTCGGAGTTTCCCAGCATGGCGGTCAGCATGTTATTCAAGGTGTGGCGCATCTCCAACATGTAGCGGCCCAGAGTAGCTTCGTGCTCAAGCAGGACGTTGATTCTTTCAGCGCGGAGAGCGTGGGCCTCGGCCTTCATGCGGTGTAAGGCCTCGGAACCCACCAGGATCAAAGTGTCCAGCCAGGTTTCTTGTTGCCGCAAGGCAACAATTCCAGGCCAGCGATCGCGAACGGTTTGCAGAGCAGCGGCATCTTCGGAAACGAAAAGGACACGCTTGCCGGCTGCATCTAGGACTTCCAGAACGGCGGCGAGCGCCTGTGGACGAATACGGCCTGCGATTGCCAACTGGAAGTTCTCCGGATCGAAACCCAGGCGTACTTCACTGCTCACCAGCGTGAACGCCGGCACGCTGCGCTCCGACTGCCAGCGACTGGTGATCACCCGCGCAAATTCCGGGTCATCAGAAATGATCAGTGCGGTGGGCTGTTCCATTGCTAGAACTCTCTACGAGTTGCTGGAGTCAGCGGGTTCGCTCCAATCCGAAGATGGACTGGAAACTTCGGATTCGGTGGAAGTGGAGCCCGCCCCGGCCGCTGCAGCCTGGCGGCGAGAAGCCCCAGACGGCTTCACACTTCGCGCCAGAGCGCTCTCAATGACGGCGCGAAGGTCCGCCAGCATTCGGAGCGGCTGTCCCGAGGAGTACTCGGCGTGAAACATCACCTTCCACGATTGACAAATCATGCGCAGGCGGCTGATCGGTTCCTCAGCGGAAAACTGCGCCCGGCGGCAATCGAGTGTAGACACGCCGCGCTCTTCCAGTTTCCGCAGGCCGTCCAGAATGCTATTCAGATCCTGGTGCATCAAGCGAAAGAAAACGCGTCGCATCAGAAAGCTGAAGCGTGCAAACGCCAGCATGGCCGCAGGTGCAAAATAATTGTCTCCCTGGGAAGTCTTGAGTTTGCGCCCCTTCTCGAGGATTTGGCTGGTGAACAGATCCTGCAGGTTCTTACAGGCGTTCGCTTCCTCGATCAGTTGATCGATAAGGTTGAGTCCTTCTGGAAGTGTCAGGTCCACAGCTCCCAGCACTGGCTCCAGGACCTGGGCCACGTACGCCAAGTCAACATCGGTATCTTGCAGGCCAGAGGGGGCGCAGTGGGAAAAATACTGCACCAGGAGGAAATCAATTTTGTCGCGATCGGCCTCGGTGCGTTTTTCTTTGTGCAAGTGATGCGTCAGCAAATTGCGCAGCGCTTCTGCGCTGGCCAAAGCGGTGGTCTGCAGGAATTGCCGAAGCTGATGAACCTGAATCCGTTCGTCAGCATCCGCGAACCATTGTCGGGCTTGTTCAATGGATTCCTGCGGCGGCGCCTCGACACCGGCTTCCAGGTCGCTGCAGGGCGGTAAATCAATAACGCATTCTCTAGCCAGGGCAACGTAAAGAGGGTGGAGCATTCTTGCGTTCTGCCATTGCGACGCAAGTTCACTTAATTGTGATGTGGGATTCATGGTTTTACGATCCAGTTGGCAACTTCGCCGGCAAAGCGGGCTGCGACTGCAGTCTGCGTGCCGTTGTATTGCAGGGCTACGACGCAGGCTTCGGTGTCTAAGGTCCCATCAGAGTTTCGCAGCCGCAGCCTGTCAGCAAATTCAAGCGGCAACGTCGAGGCAAACAGGACCTCGCGCGGTGTGCCGAATTCAATGATCGTGCTTTCACTGAATGTGCTGCTGGCAGTGCCAAGACGGGTGAGGCGGACGGGAATGCGGACCGGGGTTGCGTTGGGAAAGAACTTCGCCAGTTTGCTGGTGGAGCTTTCGCGGTTGGAGGAGGCCGCCGCTGTGCCAGTTTTGGACACGATTGCCCTCGGGTGCAGACCAATGCGGCCTGGGTTCCCAGGCTTGCCGGTTAGCAAAGGGCCAGGCACCCGGACCGCACCGGACAATCTACGATGCACGACAGAAGCCAAAGTCGGCGTTTGCAGGCAGACTGTAAGTAGCTTGCTGTCAATAGGGTGGCTAGAGGGCGAACTTCCAGGATTCCTTCTTGCGGGATCTCGGCATCTCAGATTGAAACAGCGTCTCAAGCCGACCAGCCGGGACCACCGTTTACTGGAGGATTTGACTCGTCGGAGGTAACCCCGCCTGACCTCCGATGTTGTAGCGCTTGAGTTTGCGGTAGAGCGTGGCCCGGCTGATGCCCAGCATTTTGCCCGCCAGCGCTTTATCTCCCTTCACCTGCTCGAAAACGCGCTGGATCGTGGCTCGTTCGATGTCTTCGAGATCGGTGGAGGAAACACCGACGGGGGAACCGCCACCGGCTGGTTCTGGTGGGGCCGAAGCAATGGTCGCCGGTAGGTCACTTACATCGATGGTGCTACGATCCCCAAGCGCGATCGCCCGCTCAATGCAGTTCTCCAGTTCGCGCACATTTCCCGGCCAGTCGTATTGCAGGAGGCACTTCATCGCCGTGTTGGTAACTTGAATCGAGCTTCCGGGCGCGTAGCGATCGAGAAACCAATGCACCAACATTGGAATGTCGGAGCGCCGTTCCCGCAAAGCGGGCAGATGCACGGTGACTACGTTCAAACGGAAATACAGATCCTTTCTAAACGTTCCCTTCTGGTATTCGCTTTCCAGATCGCGGTTGCTCGCGGCGATAACCCGAACGTCCACCTTGATGCGCTGATTGCTGCCGACCGGGCGAATTTCCTTTTCCTGTAAAACGCGAAGTAATTTGGCTTGCAGCTCCGGTGGCAATTCTCCGATTTCATCCAGGAAGATCGTGCCTCCGTTGGCCGATTGGAAAAGGCCGGTTTTCGATTTCAGCGCACCGGTGAACGCCCCTTTTTCATAGCCGAACAGTTCGCTCTCGATGAGAGTTGGGACCAGCGACCCGCAATCCACTGCCACAAAAGGCTGTTTGGCAAAGGAACCGCGAAAGTGAATGGCCCGCGCCACCAGTTCTTTTCCGGTTCCGCTTTCGCCCGTGATCAGCACCGGAGTGCGGGTGTCCTTTAAGCGAGAAACCATGCGCAACACATCCTGAATTTTGGCCGAGGAACCGACGATGCCATGAAGATCGCTCTCCGTGTCCACGCGATCGCGCAGAAATTGGTTCTCGTCGACCAGGCGTATTTTTTCGGCCATGCGGCGCAGAAACAGACGCAGTTCTTCCAGCGGGGAAAACGGTTTGCTGATGTAGTCGTATGCGCCCAGTTTCATGGCTTGCACCGCGGTTTCGATCGAGCCGTGGCCGGTCATCACCGCGACTTCCGTGCGTGGGAAAAGTTTCTTCACTTTCTCGAGGAACTCGAGGCCGGACATGTTCGGCATCACCATGTCGGTGAGGATCATGTGAGCGGGTTGGTCTTCAAGTAGGGCCAAAGCGGCTTCACCGCTGTTGGCCTCCATGCAGACAAAACCCAGGGCCTCACCGACGGTCATGCACAACTTGCGGATGCTGGCTTCATCATCCACGATCAGAAGGCGGATTCGGAGGTCCTCGTTCACGGCGCCTTTCCTATCGTCCTTTCAACCACGGAGATGAACTGCTGAACCCGGAAGGGCTTTTCCACGCAGGGGGCACCCGTCCGGCGCAGTGTCGCGACCGTGTCTTCGTTGGCAATATCGCCGGTGATAAACACAATTCGTGGCGCCAATTCGGGGCGGTGCTTCGACAGCCATGCGTGCACGTCCGCTCCGTCCACACCGCCCGGCGTGCGCATATCGGAAACTACGCCCAGGAAATCTCCCGACTCGAGCAGCCGCAATCCTTCGGCTCCCGAGTCTGTACACACGACAGTGTAGCCGTGGCGTTCCA
>DASPSE010000404.1:0-7766 GCA_035624085.1 Terriglobales bacterium | reverse complement strand
GACAAGTTTATTTGCCAGCACATGACCAGCGGCTAAGGTCAGCGGAATACCGATGACAAGACCGGCGCCAGATTGCAGCGCTACCGCTCGCATCACCATGGACACGACTCTCGAGCGGTCGGCGCCCAAGGCCATGCGAATTCCAATCTCGTTTGTGCGTCTCTCGACCCCGTAAGAAGTCACGCCGTAGAGTCCGACCGTCGCCAGCGTCAGGGCGAGTAAGCCGAAAATCGTCATGAGTTGTGCGATCATCTGCTGCTGATCGAGGCGGCTTCGCACTTGTTGCGCGAAAGGAACGATCTCGGTGACCGGCAGATCAGGGTTGATCTGGCCGAGCACGCGACGTACTTGCTTTTCCAGGCCCGGGACGGAATCTGAGGTGCGCAGGACGATACTCCCCATGTACATGGAGCGCTGCTCGGTGAGATCCTCGTCCGGATCCTCGCGCTTGATCTCCTGCGGCGCGGCAACAAAAAACATTGGGCGCATAACCGCCTCCGGAGACCAATAGTTCGTATTTTCGGTCACTCCAACGATCTCCAGCGTTCCTGCATATTTCGCCCCTCCTTGCCCGATGTGACGGCCGAGAGGGTTCTTGCCTTCAAAGTACCGCTTCACAAATTCTTGGTTCACCAGCGCGACCGGCTGAGTAGTAGCGGTGTCCTCCTCCGTAATGGAGCGGCCTTGCAGGATCCGGGTTCCAATTGCGTCGAAATAGTTCGGACCCACACGCACATAAACAGCTTGGGCTTGATCCCCGTGTCGTCCTTCGATCTCGACTGTGCCCTCCCAGTTTCTGCCGCTCATTGGCGTGTACATGGCGTAGCTAACCGACTGCACTCCTGGAATCTGCCGCAAGCCATCGCGTATCTGGCGATAGAGAACGTCAAGCTGTCCGGGCTTGTACCCGGCCATCTGCGGATCGAATTTAACGATGTAGCGCCCCCGGGTTTCAAAGCCGAAATGCTGGTTACGCAGGTTGCGCAGGCTTTCCACCACCAAACCGGCGGCGCAAATGAGAACCAGCGAGAGCGCAGCTTGCAAAATGACTAGCGATCTTTGTACCCAATGACCGCCGGCCTCGCTAGCGCGGTTCGTGGCGCGCAGGGCTTCGACCGGCTGCGTGCGAGACATCAGCCAAACCGGCACCATGCCGAAAAGAAATCCCGTCACCACAGAGAGAGCAAAAGCGAACCCCAACACCGGCCAGGAGGGAGTGGTATCGATGGGAACGTAACGGTCCGGGAATGCTAGACGCAGAATAAACCGTGTGCCATTAATAGCCACGAAAAGTCCCGCGGCGCCTCCCAGCAGGGCAAGCAACAACGTCTCCGAGAACACCTGCCGGACGAGCCGTGCCGGCGTGGCGCCGAGGGCAGCTCGTACGGAAATCTCCGGGCGCCGTGCCGTGGCCCTCGCCAGCATCAAGTTCGCCAAATTGGCGCAGGCGATCAGCAGCACAAAGCCGGTAACCCACAGCAGCACCTTGAGACCGTCCTCATAGTTCTGACGCATCCCTTGCACTCCACCACCGCCGGGCGCGAGCCGAATCACTTGCTGGGGAACTTGTTTGCGCTCGTCCTCGCTCACGCCCGTGCCCGGCCGCAGCAGCCATTGCCGCAACTCGGCCGTCATTTGTGCTTCCACTTGCCTGGGCTGTGCGCCCGAAGAAAGACGCCCGGTTGCATTCAGCCACTGATCATCCTCGCGGAGGATGGAATTCGAACCATGGACTTGCGGTTCAAAAGACAGTGGAATCCACACTTCAGGTGGATCGCTCATCAGGGCATCGCCGAAGAAACCCGGGGGCGCAACCCCCACCAGGGTGAATGGCTGGCCGTTGATGGCAATGGCTGAACCTATTATCGACCGATCAGCTCCATACTTTTCTTGCCATGCGCGATAGCTCATCACCGCGACCGGGGACCCGGCTGGGCGATCGTCATCCGCCGTAAACATGCGTCCGGCGTAGGCTCCAATTCCGAACGTCTGGAAATAATTGCCGGATACAAACTCGCTGCTGCGCGATTCGGCAACCCCGCCGCCATTGATGCGCCGCACGCCGACGTTCTCTCGCCCCGCCTGGAACGCTGCCAATTCCTCGAAGGCAGGAGTGTCATCGCGCAGGTGCTTGTAAAGATCGTAAGAAAACAGCGACCAACTCCCTTCCAGGCCACCATTCACACAGCACTGCTCGTTATCGCCAACCCGGAAGAGTTGTTCCGGCTTCGTAACGGGAAGAGACTTGAGCAGCACCGCGTACACCAACGTGAAAACTGCCGTATTTGCGCCAATCCCCAGCGCCAGGATTAGGACAACCGTGAGCGAAAAAATTGGGGCGTTGCGCATCTGGCGCAGCCCGAAACGTACATCGGCCATTGTGGCGTACATGAGAACCTCCGCACGCAAGCTCAAAGGCACAATTCTGCTGCGGCCGTTCCTCCAAATTAGACGGGGGACGCCGCTTCTCGTGTGCGCAATTGTTATTCCTTTCCCTCTGGCGCTAACCAACTGATTCGCCAAGAGAATCTCGTGCAGGTAAGCCTCGAAGTGTTCGCTGGCGGTCGGAGATGTCCGCCATCGGACGGCGGACCTTCCCATCCGGTCTAGCATTCATAGGATACGAGGCTCACGAATCCAGCAACGTGACGTGATAGCCAAGTCGCGCCGCTCCCGATCCAGTCCCTGGTGAGAACCAGAGCGTATATCGAAACGATTAGGCACGGCAAGTCAGTCTGGTGATTACGATCTCCCTAATGAAACCACTCGACGCTACACAGCTATGAAGTAGTATCGCGGCGTTCGCAGGATTTTTCTGCATCGTCAACTCGCATCAAGGAATCTTGTCTAAAAAGGTCAACGGACCTAACTCGGCTTGCCGGTCTTCCGCCCCGCACGCCGGTCGAGTTGGAAGTCATTTTCGAAGTAGGGCATAAACGCGCGGCGAGCATTCACCTTCACCCATAGCAGCAACTATTTTCAACGATCGAAAAATTCATAGGAGGATTCATGGCAACTCTCAAAGTCGCAGTGAAACCAGCGGCAGCACCCATGAAAGTCGCGCAGATTTCTAAGCCCGGGGCCGACTTCGAAATCGTGGATCGCGAGATTCCCGAGCCGGGTGCCCGGGAAGTGCGGATCAAAGTACAGGCCTGTGGCGTTTGCCACAGTGATGTGCTCACCAAAGAAGGCATTTGGCCCGGAATTCAATATCCTCGCATTCCCGGTCATGAAGTGGCGGGCGTCGTCGATGAACTCGGCGCCGGCGTTTCCGAGTGGAACAAAGGCCAGCGCGTCGGTGTCGGCTGGCACGGCGGTCATGACGGCACGTGTCGCGAGTGCCGCCGCGGAGATTTTGGCAATTGCCGCAACGCGAAAGTTTGCGGCATCAGCTATGACGGGGGATACCAGCAATACATGCTGGCTCCGGCGCAGGCACTGGCAGCGATACCAGAAACTCTCAGCGACGTCGACGCAGCCCCGCTGCTCTGCGCCGGAATCACCACCTACAACGCGTTGCGCCACAGTGGTGCGCTTCCCGGCGATCTCGTTGCGGTGCAGGGCATCGGCGGACTGGGTCACCTCGGAATTCAATTCGCGAACAAATTTGGCTACAAGGTCGCGGCCATCGGACGCGGCTCCGAAAATGCGCCACTCGCAAAGAAACTCGGAGCGAGCCTGTACATCGACAGCCAATCCGCGAACGCGGCTGAGGCATTGCAAAAGCTGGGCGGAGCACAAGTCATCCTGGCCACAGCGCCAAGCTCCAAAGCGATGTCCGCGCTGATCGATGGTCTCGGGCCGAACGGCAAGCTCATGGTGATCGGCGCCACATTCGATCCCATTGAGGTCACGCCCATCCAACTCATTACGGGAAGTCGGACGATTCAAGGCTGGGCCGCCGGGACCCCTGCCGATTCCGAGGACACACTGCGCTTCGCGGAACTGACCGGGGTGCGTCCTATGATTGAAACCTATCCGCTCGAAAAAGCGGGGGACGCTTACGCCCGCATGATGAGCGGCAAGGCACAGTTTCGCGTCGTTCTGACGATGTGAACTGAGCCCACGACCGGAGGCACTGCGAGCGCCGATCTGTTACCGCACATACGTGCGCGAGCGCTCCACCCACAGCGGCCTGCCGTCCGGTTGTCGAAATGCGAAAGTCTGATCTCCGCGGGTGATCTTGCGCGCGATCATCGCATCATGACCCTCGTAAGTCACCAGCGATCCGACTGCCGCAACCTCATCTCCCTTGCTGAAGCTCATGCCATTGCCCTGAAGAAAACGCCAGGGCGCCACGTGCACTTCCAGAATTCCGCTGTCGGTCTTGAGCATCAGGTGGATTCCTTCATCGCCGTTGATCGGGCACCAATACTGCTGCACCTCCTGAACTACGCCTTCCACCTTCACTTCAGTCGCCGCATTGTATTTAGGTGCTCGCTGCTTGGGGCCGTTCCCCAGGATCAGGATTGCAACCAGACAAAAACCAACCAGTGCGACTATCTTAAGCATTCTCATGTAACTTCTCCCTTCTGCCAGCCAACTTTCGGAACGCGCCCGTCCCCTCTTGCGGTCTGCACCTGCTCGTCATCAAGTCTCTTGATGGTTGCAGTCAGCCAGTTTCGCAGTGCTTCTTCGAGTTCCTCTCGCGAGCCCGTTCTATAGAGACTGTGGATGGTTTCGCCGGCCTCATTCAGCCGGATGTGGTGGCACGGAACCGGCTCGGAGCGACTTTCCGACGGCACAAACTGTATAAGCCCACAGTCGGGACAGTGGTCGGCTCCATGCCGCGGACAGATCGGCGAGTCTTCAAATACAGAGAGAGGCGAACCGGGGGTGGGGACGCAATACAGTCCCAGCTCGATCAGCTTGAGTTCGAGCCGTAAGGTTTCCAGTACGTTGGCGCTACGTCCGGGCATAGGTGGCCTCCGACCGCATTGCACCGCCCGGTCTCTGAACCTCTTTTAGCCTACAATCCAAACCGCTTGCAGTGATGCAGCACACTCACCCAGGTGATGCCCCGCCGCGTCCCAGATCCCGTCTGCGCCGCACCATCGCGGCCTCCAACCTGCCCTTTGTGTTATTTTCATTTAGGATGGGCGCGTAGCTCAGGTGGTAGAGCAATGCCCTTTTAAGGCATGGGTCGCAGGTTCGAATCCTGCCGCGCTCACCAGGATTTCAAAGCAGTTAGCGGATTTCGGCAGAATTCGCTTTGGGCACCCTCGGGCACCCAGAAGGTTGAAGTCAGTAACCCTGCGCGTTTGCGACTGCGCTTCTCGCCCTCAAGGTCTCGGGAAACTTGGCCGGAAGCACCATTTTGACGACCTTCCTGTGAGCCTTCTGTTGGTCGGCAGTAACTGCTTGTGCGTAGAGTTCCAAGGTTATCTTCGGAGTGGTGTGCCGTAATTGTGACTGAGTGACTTTCACATTCTCCCCATTCGAAATGAGCAGCGTGGCCAACGACCGACGCAGGGTGTGCCAACCAATCGGCGCTTGCTTGCTGCTCTTTAGTCCGGAGACTCGTTCGATTACGGGAAGAATGTGACGGCGGAAGAGAATTTGATAGGTGTAGGGGGTCTTGCCGTGGTAGTAGTGACTGGCAAAGATCCAATCTTCGTCCGAGCGATACGGCGTGTGTTTTCGCCACAGACGAAGCACGTCCAACACGGGTTGAGCTAAAGGTAGAGGGTTGCTCCGACTCTTGGTTTCCTTCAATTCTCCTTCCACCAACGCGAATTCGGATTGAAGAATTCCAGCCTCCCACCCAACATTTTTCCACTTTAGGGCGATCAGCTCCGACGCTCTGAGAGCCGTGACCGCATCGACCAGCGCCATCGACGCCTCGCGAAGAGGTAATTGCTCCAGAGTGCGACGAACAACGTCGGGGGGAAGAACCACACGTGTGATTGAGATTCTGCTGCTCTGCCGAACGCCGGTCGAAGCGCCGCGATGACCGGGACTGCCTCCTTGGCCACAGACCGGATTGCGATCGACAAGCTCCCATCGGACTCCATGGGAGAAGATCGTGGACAGAACATTTTTGATCTTCAGCTTGGTTCCATCTGGACGTTCGATCTTGTCGAGCCATTCCTGAATTTGCATGGTCTTCATGCTGCGGGCAAGGTGACCATGCCAGGTCGGCTCGATCCAGGTGATGATGTATGACCTGTTCGCCTTCTGTGCAGATCTCGACAAACGCGGCAGTTCGTGATCCAGGTAGTGGTTGATGAGTTCCCAAAACGTGATGGGCTTGAGACTCAACGATTGTTTGTTCTCGTTGATCCGACACCGTAATCGGTCGGCCTCCCTGTTTGCCTCCGCTTCGGTGGGGAACTGTTTGGTTGTGCCGATTATTTCTTTCGGTTGATGCCGCCGGCCATTTACGACTTCGCTCCAGCGAAAGGTCCAAACTATGCCATTGGCTCGTTTTTCCTTGCGAAGCATACCCTTGTTGTAGCGGATAGGCTTGCGACGATCGTGACTCAAATGACCCTCCTTTGTGTCTTGTCACGACCAGCTTCTCCATGAGCGGAATTTACCTGAGCGCGAAGGTGCTCCGCAAGCTCTGAAATGAGGAAGTACCACCTCTTGCGAGGACCAGTGCCGAATGCATGGGCTGGAATCCGCCCTTCCCTGGCCATTTGCTTCACGCTCCGAGATGAATAGTGCAAAAATTCAGCCGCAGCGTTGGCTTCGACGAAAGGTTCCAGTGTCTCGAGTTGGGCATGGCGTTGCAGAATTGACCGTCCAGCCGGTTTGCGGGCGTTTGTATTCCAATCTGGTGACGAGGGTGAGCGATCAAAGATTTCAGCAGTCCTGTTCCTGTTCACAATCTGGGATGTGACTGGATGCTTCATTGTCGTTGGCTGGGGCATGGTCCATCTACTCCTGGCTGGTATTTCACTTGACACTAGCGCAGGAGTACCACTACAGTAAATATGTAACGATACATAATTTTAGCCGAGGATGCTCATGGCAGGGAAGGCAGCAACGGCCCATCAGCCGGTGATTTCCATCCGTATTTCCGAGGCGCTCCGTTCCAGGCTCGAATCACTGAAGGAAGTCATTGCCCATAACACCGGCAAAACCGTTTCGACATCTGAGGCGGCAAAGCAGTTGCTTGAGTCGGCCAGAGACGACCGTCTTGAGTTCCCAAATCTGCTCACTGAGCCGACCGATTCTCTGCTTAATACGCGTGGGAAAGCGGAGGCACATCTGCCTTTGACGCAGGCTGAATGGACCCTGATTGCTTACTATTGCGCTAAAGGTGCGGAGTCGTTTATGAGCACCGAACAGGGCCAGCTTTCTTATGAGTCTATGGCCGAAATTCTTGAGGCATTTCTCGCCGCTTACGACATCGCGCGCAGGTCGAAGAAGTACTCCCGAGATACTTTCTATTTGCGGGTTCTCCCCCCCGACAAACAGGTCGATGCCAAAGAACCAGAGGATGTCGATAGCGAGGACGTCCATCGAGTCGTTACGCGCACGATTCAGATGCTCCGAGACC
Source organism: Terriglobales bacterium (assembly GCA_035624085.1). Classification (GTDB taxonomy): domain Bacteria; phylum Acidobacteriota; class Terriglobia; order Terriglobales; family Acidobacteriaceae; genus JAFAGX01. The sequence goes on along the minus strand of DASPSE010000404.1, from coordinate 259 downwards.
CGGCTCAGAAGCGCCGCAGGCCGCTACTCGCCGTTCGCAATCTCTACACGCTTTTGGATATGGAAAAGTTCTCGAATATCGAGAAACTGAACGAAGTACTTTGGCCATACTGGAACACGCTCTGGCGGGTGTGTGCCCGAGGCCATTACGCCGTTCACCGCAAGCCTTTACGACCGAAACCGGCTGGCGATGAGGATGATTTCGAAGTCGCAATGCAGCGCGGATTGCCCTCCCAGGAGGAGGGCGGATACCGCCTTGA
>DASPSE010000395.1:0-29373 GCA_035624085.1 Terriglobales bacterium | reverse complement strand
ATTCGCATGGCCTTGGGCGCCGACCGCTCGAGAGTCGTGTCCATGGTGATGCGAGCGGTAGCGCTGCAATCTGGCGCCGGTCTTGTCATCGGTATTCCGCTGACCTTAGCCGCTGGTCATGTGCTGGCAAATAAACTTGTCGGCGTGGGGAGCTTCAGCTTGGGCGTGTTTGCGATTGCCATGCTTGGGCTGCTGCTTTCTGCGCTGATTGCGGGATTTCTTCCTGCACGCCGCGCTGCGAGCATCGACCCGATGCAAGCGCTTCGCGCCGAGTGATGCGCCGTCGCCGTCGACCGCCTAGCCGGAATAGGTCGGCTGTGCGCAGGCGGCTTCGACGGTCTCACAATCCACCAATCCAGCAACGCCATAGAGCACCGGCAGCAGTTGACCAGGCGGATACTTGCGGCGCAGTTCTGCGACCATCTCGGTGCCGCAACGGTAAGCCGGGAGATACATGCGCCCCAGGAGCGGGTGGCGTCCCCAGGCGCCGGAGAGTTTGCCGGCACGCTCCTCGGTGACCAGGTAATCCCGCCGCAAAATGGCAGCCACTTCTTCTTTTGGCATCTTTTCGCTCCAGGTGAGATACGAAGCTTCGTTCTTGGCGTCATCCTGCAAGAGCGCGAGCAGCACACCAATCTGCAAGTCTTCATCGGGGAGTTGGTCCACTTCGGTGACTCCGTGGGCGATCAGGATTGCGTTGTTCGCGATTCCTTCAAAAAGAGTGGCGGCGCGTGTGTTCATAGTCGGGACAGTGGTTTCAAACCCCACCATGCCGCGCACGTACAGATCCTGCAGGTAGGCGAACGTGGTCACGTGTCCGGGCACAACTTCGTGGCTGATGAGTTGTTCGAACTCGGGAACGGAAATCTGCAAAGAGGCATTGATCTCGTAAGTGGCCTCATATTTCGGCTTTCCTTCCGGCGTGCGGGCACGGCCAATGTAATTCATGGAGCCGGAGAACCAGGCGTCTTTGATCGGGAGAAAGTCGATATTGGCGCGCGGAACACGGGCCAGTTCACGCGGAAGATGAGGCAACAGGTTCACTACACTGAGCCGGTCGAAGTGGGCGATCACTGCCGTACTCAGCGCGCGCACCGAAGCCATGGGGACCATCCGATCGCGGCGCCAGGCATCCACTGCGCTGAGAATTCCGCCCGAACCGGACGGTGAATAGCCCGCTCGGCCCAACAGCTCTTCAACCCGCTTGCGTTTCGCTTCGGGCTGAGACGGCTCCGGCGCATGGCCCGTTGATGCTTTTACGCATCGTTCATAGGGCACAGGATCGCCTTTGCCGAGAATCTCCATGGCCAAATCCCACATGGTTTCCAGGCAAACGGCCAAGCCTGACAAATAGTCACCGCGCAGGCCGGCGATCTTCGAGCCTTCCCGGCGAACGCCATCAATAGCGGCTGGAGGATTCACTTTGGCCAGGTAATCATCCAGCGCAGCGCGGTCAACGCTCTTGCCGGCGACGCCGCCCGATTCCCGGATGCGAGCTGCAGCGGGCAGCGTGTATGCGGGAGGCAGCGGCTCATCCGAAAACCAGGAATCGGCGATGAAGCGGCCGGTTCCGGAGGGGCACATCACATCACCGCCCCAGAGAGTGTCGATTCCAAGAATTGCATCCGCAGCAAACTTCCCTGCCTTGTCCATCACGCCTCCTTTTCTTTTTTCAGCGAAGTGAACCAGACGTACAGGCACAAGCCAACAAAAAACAACGCGGAAATGGACTGCGACAGCGCGGTGTTGTCGTAGAAAGGCGTCTGAATCCACTCTTCTTTGAAGTGCGGCAGCACCCGCAGAGCCGCCCCAATCACGCCACCGAGCGCGCCACCAGCCATGAGGCCGCCGGCAATGATGATACCTCGCTCGCGGATTGTCTTACCTGGCTCGCCGCCGGTCTTTTCGGCGCGCTTGTTCACAAGGTGCGAGAGGAATCCTCCGGCCAGGATGGGCGTGGTCAACTGCAGCGGCAAATAGATTCCGAGCGCAAAGACCATGGAGGAAAGGCCGAGCATCTCCAACACGACCGTGACCATGGCGCCGAGACCGAACAATATATAAGGAGCCGGCTGGCCGCTCATGAATCCCGAGACGACCGCTTTGAGCGCAGAGGCCTGCGGCGCGACCAGGACCTGCCTCGGGTCGCCGGGCACGGCCTCTCCGAACTGGAATGCCTTGGCTAGCAGGATGATAGTGAACCCCGCGGTGATGGCCGACGCCACGACCGCGATGAACTTCACCTTCTGCTGCGCTGCGGGCGTGGAGCCGATCCAATAACCGGCTTTCAGGTCGGTGATGAATTGTCCGGACGCGCACAGGGCAACACAGACCATGCCGGCCAGCGCCATCACGAAGAACATGCCGGTAGCGCCGGAGAGCCCGAACTTCAGCAGCACGACCGCAGAGACGATTACGGTGAGCAACGTCATTCCGCTGGCTGGGTTGTTGGCTGTCGTGGCGATGGCATTGGCAGCAACGGTGGTGAAAAAGAATGCGAACAGCAGCGTCAGTGCGAGGCCTAATCCGACCACCGTCCATGAAACATGAATCTGTCCAAAGAAGGCGGCTACTCCAATCGCGCCCAGCACAACTCCGAGCAGGATGGTGATGATGGGAATGTCACGGTCCGTGCGCTCGATTTGTGGCGCTTCACCGTGGCGGAAGGCCTGCAGCGCGATGCCAAACGATCCCGCAATCACGCGCAAGGACTTGAGGATTCCGACCAGTCCCGCGCTCGCGATGGCACCCACGCCGATGAAGCGCACGTAGTTGCGGTAAATGTCTGCGGCCGCCATGTGCGAAATTGGGATGGTGGCGGGATACACGGTGATATCGCCCATGTGGCTACCGATAAACCAGATCATTGGCACGAGCACGAAGTTGACCATTACGCCGCCGGCACAAAATATCATGGCGACACGCAAGCCCATCACGTAACCGAGACCGAGAATGAAGCTGACTGCATCGAAATTGAAGACCATGCGGCCGCGCTCGGCGAGTGCCTTTACTGCAGGCAGAAACTGAAAGTTCAGGTATTCCCTCCAGACGTGAAAGGTGGTGACGAAGAAGTCGTAGATCGCGGCGATGACCGTGGCCTGGAGGAGAAGCTTGGCTTGCGAGCCGCCTTTTTCACCGGTCACGAGGACTTCGGTGATCGCCGTGGCCTCTGGGAATGGGAACTTGCCGTGCATTTCGCGCACAAAGTAGCGCCGCAGCGGGATAAGAAAGAGGATGCCAAGGCACCCGCCGGCCAAGCAGATGAAGATGGTCTGCACAGGATGCGGATCGAGGTGGAGAGCGTAGAGTGCCGGCACGGTGAAGACAGCGCCCGATACTACTGCGGCGGAGGCGCCGCCCATGCCGGTGATGATCACGTTCTCCAGCAGCGAGGAGCGGCGCTGGTACAGGCGCGCCAAACCGATGGCGAGGATGGAGATGGGAATCGCCGCCTCCATTCCCTGGCCGACCTTGAGCGCGGAATAGGCCGACGCTACCGAGAAGATCACGCAAAACAGGACGCCCCAGAAGATTGAGCGCGAAGTGATTTCTGGCAATTGAGCGGAGGCTGGAACGATCGGCAAATACAATTCGTTTTCATGCAGCGGCTTATAGGCGTTTTCCGGAAGAGTCTTGGTGTCGATCAGTTCAGTCGACATGGGTATCCCCTCGTCCCAAGTGGAGCATTGCGGCCTGCACAGATCAGTGACACAGATCACAAAGCCTTGGCCGCACACAGTCAGATCCCGGGCAAGCCGGCTCCCGGCGTCGCGTTTACAAGCTCCAATGCTTGAAGGCTAATCTTGCGGCCTTCGGACGATTTTCATCGCGAGTGAACTGGCAATGTGGCTGTACAATGGACAGCGTTCTAAAGTCGGGATCTCACGAAACCCCTTTCCTGGAGCGGCAAAGGAGCTTCCATGTATTCTTCGCTAAGGTTTCCGGTAGTGACAATTTTGGCACTAATGTTAGCGGTCGCGCACACGGCCCCGGCACAGAGTCTGGACCGGCAAGTGGGCACGCAATTTACGGTGACGGCCGATCCCCTGGTTCCCCGGCCATCAGAGCAGCCCTGTATTGTGCAGTTGTTTTCTGACTACACATTCGCGTTCTTTTCTGAATCTACACAGGACTTCCAATACACGCCGCCGGCCGATTGTCCGGGTCCGTGGGCGGCGGTGGTTTTCGAAGCCAATTTCAGCGAGAACGCCGGAGTGCAATTTGACCGGACCGCGAGTGTTTATCTAGCGAACACCGATATTTATTTCGGCACCACTCCCGAGCCACTGTCGACACTCACCAACACCTGGCATGTAGAGCGCGATATCACCGATTACAGTGCACTGCTTACGGCGCAGCAAGCAGGAACCATTGTGCTGGCGAACTGCACTACGGACTGTCCACCGCCGTATAACACTTTCCTCAACGGCATATTTACGGTAAGCGCGGATCTGGAGTTTTATCCCGCACAGGGCGGAAACAACAGTGGCCAAGCTCCGCCCGACGCGGTTATGCCGCTGGTGCAGTCGAACGGCAGCGGCGGACTTAACCTGCCTGCGCTTCTGTTCTCGCCGACCGATCAGTTGTCGACGACTTTCAATCTGCCGTTGAACATCGAGCAAGCCTATCTGGATGTGGTCACACAGGGACAGCAGAGCGACGAGTTCTGGTACAGCTGCGTCCCGAACGATCTGACCAACGAATTGCAGAGTTGTGGAGGTACAGCGTTTCGTGAAGCCGAGATCAGCATCGACGGACAACCGGCGGGCGTCGCCCCGGTTTTCCCCTGGATTTTTACCGGCGGGATCGATCCATTCTTGTGGGTACCGGCGCCCGGCGTGCAAACCCTCGACCTGCTCCCCTATCGTGTGAACCTCACCCCATTCGCCGGTCTCCTGAGCAACGGACAGCCACACACCGTAGCCATGAACGTGCTCAACGTCAACAGCCAGTTCAGCGTGACCGGGACTTTGCTGCTCTATGAGGACCACGGATCGGAACAAGTGAGCGGAGCGGTCACGTTGAACACCATGCAAAGCCCGAATCCCGTGATCACTACAAACCTGCAGGTCAATGGGAGCAACGTTACTGGAACGGTGAGCACAACGTCACAACGGAATTTCCAGGTGTCCGGATTCGTGAATACGTCTCACGGGACAGTGACCACTTCGATCCAGCAGAGTGTGAACTTCAGCAACCTGCAGAAGTTTGTCATCAACTCGAATGAGTATGTACAGGACATTGCGCAGCAGACGCCGGTCGACTCCACGATTGCTACACAACAGGGATGGGGCACGTCTTTCAGCAATGAGTCGTTCCTTTATCCCCTCACCGCCGACATTAAGCTCACTTTTCCCAATGGCGAGACTGTGCAGACAACCACGATATCGCAGGAGTTCAAGCATTTCGAGATTAGCCCGTACTTTATTGGCGGGGTCGACAACGTGATGAATGCGAAAGACACATTGAATTTCAATACTGGCGTAAACACAGACACCAGCAGTTCGCAGCAATATACGTTAGGCAATTCGCTTGGACAATTCTACGGTTGTCAGATCAGGAGCAAGAGCAACGTTCTGGCCTTCGTAGGCCGGGGCTGCAATCAGACAGTCGGATTCAAATAGTCGTTTCAGGGCCTGTACGGATGCGCCGCCGTGTCATGGAGGCGGCCACGCGCCAAGGCCAATGCCTGCGGTTCGGTGATCTCTTTCTCTGAGATTATTTCCGACAGTGCGCCCGCGAGTGCGCTTCTGGTGAATTCGGCCGCAAGCCAGAAAAGATCTGGCGGAGAGGGAGGGATTCGAACCCTCGATACAGGTTTTGGCCCGTATAACGGTTTAGCAAACCGCCGCCTTCAGCCTCTCGGCCACCTCTCCGCGGCGTGTTTTCAAAAGTTTAGCACAGTGCTAATGAGTCCGCTGCACGATTGCTGCACTCTGGTTTAGCGGGTCCAAGGGCGCTTGCAAGCGCTTCATCGCGGCGATCAATAATGTTGCCACCAACCTGAGTCCGTTCTTCACGCTCAATCGGTCCGGCTGCTGAATAGGAACCGGGACCAGGAAGCGGCTTCGGTGCTTGATCTCTGGGCGTGTGGCCACACCTACGGCAAACTGAAGGGAAATCTCCTGGGATTGTAGCTTGGAGGATTTTCCAGGTGTACAATGACCCCGTTTTTTGAAGTCAAAAAGGAGATTCCGGTGGATGCGGTTGCACGGGATGGCGAGAACAGAGTGCCTCATGGCAGTGAAGAGCGAAAAGAAGCGACTGGGGAGATGCCGGTATGCAAGTCTTCGTCTTGCAGCTCCACCTGGTTGAGGGCTGTGCTTTTCTGCTCGCTGTTCGTAACGTTGTGCAGCTTCTCACGGGCCGAGGAACAGTACATCGTGACTTCGGTGGATGGAACGGTGAATGTCTACAACCTCTCGGACAATTCGTTTGTCGAATCGTTCGGTGCGGGGGCAAATCCATTCCAACTGGTAGTGTCCCCGAACCACCGCATTGGCTATTTTGCTAACCTCGATCTGCCCTACGCCTCGGTTGTGGATTTCACAATTCGACGCGAAATTGATCGCATCGATTATGGCGTGTGGGCCAATGAAAATCATACGGCTGCGCTGACGCCTGACGGCAAGCTGCTGTTGCTGCCTACTTATGGAGGTGCGCTCGATGTGATACGCACTTCGGACTTTAGAGTCCTTCAGCACGTCGATCTCAACGAGATTGTGGGTTCATCTTCCCTTGTCTTCCTCAGCTCGGTCGTAGTTGCGAACAATAAGGCCTACATCAATACGAGTGAGAATTTCTCCAGTAAGAGTGCGGTTGCAGTGGTGGATTTGAGCAGCTTTCGCGCTACAGGGATCCCCGTCCCCCGGGATTTGTATAACAATACATTGCTGGCGGGAGATACGGCTGCCACTCCCGATGGAAAGTTCGTGCTCATGCTGCAGAGCTCAAGCATGTTACTGATCGATACCAGCAACGACACACTTGCAGCGAATATCACACTTCCCACAGCTCCTTACCTGATCGCTGTCACCCCGGCACTGACGCCGAACGGGGTTTTTGGCTACCTGGTCAGCGGCGACGGAAATGGCGGAATTGAAGCCGAAGTGATGGATCTGCGTTCCGGTTCTCCCACGTTTGGGCAGCTCATTGCTGGGGCGGAGGTCGAACTCTCGCCGACCGGATTCCTACCCGTCTCGATCGCCCTCAATGGCGACGGTACCAGATTAATCGCGATGGCGTTGCAAACTGTCGCTCCCCAACCCGACACGTACATCCTGGATACGGCTGCCATGCGGACCGATCCGAAAAAGGCGATTCTCAGCCAACTTCGCCTGGAGAACTCACTCGGTCCCTTCCTCCACAACGTGACGATCGCCGCCGTGGAGACGGTACCGCCGCCTAGCGCGCCGGTGGTAACAGCCGTCAAGGGTAGCCTGGTTAACGATCAAGCGGGCACGCTTAGGGTGACGGGATCAAATTTCGGACTCGACTCGTTCGTACGTATTGGAGCCATGGTACCGATTCGCGCTGACAAGATTACGGACACGAGTTTGGAGGTAAGGGTGCCGCGAGACGCGCCGGCCGGGGACGGCTTAGACGTGATTGTTACGAATCAGAATGCCAACGGCCCGGTGGGGCAACAGCAACAAAGTGGTTTGCTGGCCGGTCATCTTAAGATTTCGCCAAATCCAGCGTTCCAGCCGCACCAGCAGGTTGTAGTCGCCGATATGTCGGAGGGCGCGATTTCAATCTTGCGGAAGACCCGAATCATGAAGACGCTCCCTGTCGGCCACGAGCCGGGAACCTTCGCGTTCGCGCCCGATGGAGTGCACGTGTATTTGGAGTTGGGGACCCTGTGGCAAATCGCCTGCTTTAATTTACAAACGAATGAAGTCGACAAAGTCATAGTTCCCCCACAGGGTGGGGCTTTGTATCAGGGTGGGCTCCTGGTTTCGAAATCCCCTTCTTCGGGATCGCCGGTGGTTTACGCGGCGACTTTTACGACTGATGGATGTCAAGACGGCTGCCCCATTATCGATTTGTTGCAGATCGATGCCAACTCCTCTTCTCCGACGTTCAACGAAATCGTCAACACTTATACGGCCGCTCCTCCTGGATTGGGTGCTTATACCGGCAGCGCGGGGGCGACGCCCGACGGGCGCTTTGTTTACGTCTTCTTAGAAAGCAGCAGTCCCTCGCTTACGATCTTCGACATCGTAAAAGGCAGTACCAGAACGTTGTCAATGGATACCCTGGGAGTTAACTCAATTCAGTATCAGGTCACGGTGACGGCTGATGGAGCAAGCCTTCTGCTCAATACCAACAACGGCGGAATCGCTGTCTTCGATATCAGCGCCGACCCGTTTAAGCCCGCTTTGATTGCGACCATCGATCCCGTGCCTACCCAAGGCGTTGCGAACCTGTTTCTGTACAGCTATGAAGTGTCGGGCAATAAGCTGTTTGCTTTCGATAACAGCCACAACACGGTGGAGATGTTTAATTTTGATCGAGGCTCCCAAAATTATGCTTTTCTGGGCGCGAATGTGATTCCGGGAAGGTCCGCTTTGGGGGCATACAACGGCATCGCCGTGTCGGCGGACGGAAAGCTGGTTTACGTTCCGCAGAACGGCGAGGATGCCCTTGCCGTCCTCGACGCCGATGTTCTTGGCGCCAACAAGCCCGCCCTGATTACCAAACTCGCAACGGGAAGAGTTCCTAACACGGTGGCCGTCAGTCCGGTTGCGTGGTAGCGGATGGTTGGGGGTTGGCACGCGCTTTGGCGGGGTAAAGCTTCTCGGGACTGCGAGCATAAACCTTATTTCAGCAGCGCACTTGCTTTGCACGGACTGCATTGGGCGGACACGGTTTGACATCGTCGGGGCGGTGCCGGCGTGAAGGCCCCGAGACTGATGCAGGATCGCGCTAACATCCATTGACCGTGGTCCTGGGCGACAACGTCCTGATAGCGTCAGTTGACCGCCGGGGCCAAGGCGGCTATCGCAAGTTCGCGTACCCCATTGCTTCTGGATGTGGATGTCAGCCCGGCCATTTCTTTTGAGATTTCGCTCGCGAAAAAAAACGGGCGGTTCACCCACCCGTATCAGCACGCAAGACTCAAGAAAACTAAAACTCTCTGCGAAGGAACTTCGCAAAATTCCACACGTCTAGCGTGCCAAGCCCGACTGCGGGATTGTAGCCGTCGCGGCCGTGGTAGAACCAATTGTCACCATACCGAATCGCGTGCAACGGAGCATTCGGGCCACTGTATGCCTGACCGGTAAGCGCGAGATAGTAAAGCGGGTAGTTCAGCAATCCCAGGCGGCTTCCGAGTAATTGGCCCAGCAAGGCCGAGACGCCGTTCAGCTGCGGCGCGACAAAGCTTGTGCCACCCCAATAAGATAGAATACCGAATCCTGTGACGCTCGAAGTGTAGTAAATTACATAGCCAGTATCCGGGTCGGCGTTGAACGAGATGTCCGGGACATTGCGGCCGGGATAGTAGGGGGGCAGATCATAATATGAGCAGTTCAGGAGGCAACTGGGGGGTGGGCTGAGCAACTCTGCCACAATAGCCGCACCGGCTTCCCACACTTGCCCAGGTCGGCTGAGTTGAGTACCAGGCAGGCCAAACTGGTAGAACGGTTCTCTGAACATTATGCTCACCCCTCCACCGCTTCCTGCGGGGAAGATCCCGCAAGCGATGGGAGTCGGATATCCCAGAGCAGCGCACACTGGCTCGAGGTAATCCCACCCCCATACCCTCTCGTGCGGGACGTAGACGTAGAAGGGAGCCCCATTAGCAAGGGGAAACTCTTGAGCGCCAGGCAGTGTGGTACCGCCCGCTGCGGTAACGGCCGGGTCACTCGCCGGATCTCCCAGGCTTAGTATCATGCTGCAGCTATTGGGATTCGACGGGGAGTATGGGCCGTAGCAACCGATATAATTATTCGCGTTGTAGGCGCCGCCGTCCCCCGAGACTGCGAAAACCGTCTGTCCCTGAATCGCCGCGCGGACGAAAAGTTCGTGATCAGCTTGTAAAGTGCCGACGGTCTGTCCAGTAGTTGGATCGATGACGGGACCGTTTTCAAGATTGTCGAACAACTCCCAGTCTGAAGTCCAGCTGGCCGAGAGGGTCTCTGCCGAGTTGGCGTCGACAGCCGCAGCAAAGTCGTCCACGAAGCCCTGGCCTGTGTCAGGCGCCTGGTAGACGATGATGTTTGCTCCCGGAGCGACTCCACCAGACTGCTCGACGTCGAGGGTAGTCTCGAGGGAGTCGGAGGCGTCACTGGGCGCGCCAGGGCCACCATCGACATTAACGATCTGAATGCGGTTGGGATTGACGGAAAGCCCAAGCGCACTCCAATAGGCGAAGGCATCGCTCGGCGTAAAGCTTGCCAATGTGACGATGCCAATCGTGCGACCACTCCCCGACACGCCAGCGCGGTAGAGCGGTTGTACGTCGTAATAATCGGCGAAGTCGATCACCGTCCAGTATCCAGGTGCATCGGGCGTCGTTGTCTGCGGCACTGAACCCGCCATTTTCAGGTTCGAGGGAACAGTCCGACTCGATGGATGAAATCTCGGGCGGCTATCGAGACCAACTACGGCAGCAACCTCCGCCGAAATCTCGGCAGGAACTATGGCACGACTGAGGGGAGCATGAAAAGTGTACCCCGGGACATTATCGTGCGCTGGAACTTCATAGCTGTGCAGGCTCACGGAGAAGGCGCCCTCCATCTCAGCGGGCAGACCGGCCACTTTGAGCGTGGTTGCGGTCGCCCGTTGGGCCGTCAGACCGTATTTGCCCAGAGCTGCAACGACCTTCGCGACATCGACATCCGTGGGCGCAAAGCGAGCCACGAACTGGTCTGCGGTCAGAAACTGGTGAAATTGCCGATCCCCCGGCGTGTGCAGCGAGGTCAGCAAATTCTCCGCCCCGTTCACGTCGCGCAAGTGGAGGACAATCGTGACCGAAATCGGCGTCGCGGCCAACTCAGCCGTGAGCAGGCCACGATCGATCGGCTTAGGTGTTGTTGCTGTCGGATAGGGCAATGCGGCATGAGCTGCCGTCTCAGCCATAGCGCCCGAAAACAATCCGAACACCAAGAAGAACATCAGAAATCCAGCCTTTGAAGCTCCCATGGATTCTCCGCTTATCTCTGATTTTGTCGGTCTTGGCCCGAAGCAGTAGGGCCTTCGTCGTTGCTGATACAAACGCTCGACTCTAACTTAGCCCATGTCTCGCCCTAGAAAAATGCGATTTTCCAGCCAGTTTGTCAAGGTGAATGATTTTGCGGGTGGGGCTAGCCTCCAAGGGATGTAGGGGAAGTCAATGGGAGCCAACGAGTTAACCAACGAGCGGGAGGTCAATTGGCGCAAAATCCCCATAACGCTCAAAACCAGGCTTCGCCTGACCACCCGCCGAAAATCGCGCACTCTACCATTCTCGATTGACTCCGGCTCGACCCATAAGATCAACTGATCTGATAATTGGCCGATGACGATCTCTCCCTGGCAGCGGCGTATCCAGCGGGCACAAGAACTCGCCGAGCAGCACGCTTTCGCTGGCGAGATTCTCAGCTTCTATATCCACGTCGCGCGCTTCCAGGAGGATCTGCATCAACAACTGAGTGTGGCCTTCCCGCGGCAATCATCATCTGCACCCAACCGCGAACTCGGCCCGGCCGAATTGTCGGTGCTTAGCGCGAGATTTGAATCGTTTTTGTCCTTGGCGGGAGAGCATGGTCCAAAGCCATTGGCTGAGCTGACCCGTGAGCTGCGTGCTCACGGCCAGACCTTTTGGTCCGAGCTGCTGTGCAGCGAGTGGAACGCGCACTCTCGATCCGACGCTCAAGGCTTCCTCGCGCTGGCATTTCTTCAGCCCTACGCTGAGCTGCTGCGTTCACGCGCTGCACTGCGACTCGACCAGTACACTTACGCTCTCTGTCCCTTTTGCAATCGCCGCGCCGGATTCGGAGTCTTGAGGCAGATGGGCGATGGCGCCGCCCGATCGCTGGTTTGTTCTTTTTGTCTGACTGAGTGGACATTCCGCCGGATTGTTTGCCCCGGATGCGGCGAGGAGAACAACCACAAGCTTCCCGTGTTTACGGCCAACGACTTCGACTACATCCGCGTGGAATGTTGTGATGCCTGCAAGACATATATCAAGACCATAGACCTCACCAGGAATGGACGCGCAGAACCAGTAGTCGATGAACTGGCCGCTTCGCCGCTTGATCTCTGGGCGCGTGGCCGCGGCTACGCCAAGCTGCAGGGAAATCTCCTGGGAGGGTAGCTTCGAGGGATTTGACATGATCCAGGCAAATCGGCCGTAATCGTAATCCTCGCGGTGAGGATCTTCTCGGGATCGTCCGATTTGAAGAAGATTCCGCCGATGCCGGTGACGCGTTTCCTGCGGGACAATCCTCCTACGGTGTTTACCCTATGAGGATTTTGCCAGTTTCGTGAATTTCTTGCCAGGCCGCGGAAGGCACCCGGACCACTCTCGCCGCTAAGTTCTGAGAATTGCTGCAGCTAACAACCTGGCAATCCATTTGCGCAGCAGAATTGCGGCGCGCCGCTGACGAGAGTACCGGTTCTTGTGGGAGCAGTTGTGAACAATTATCGTCCTCGGCTTACGCTGGTAGCTGTTTGTATCTCGGCGGCGCTCGTAGTCGCGCTGGGGATAACTGCTTTTGTGGCTAGCGGCACGGTCGTATCTGCTGTCCCTGGCACAGCTTCCCCAATTGCAGACGATGAGGGCAAAACCGCCGCGAATGAGTTGGCCACGCAAGACGGATTGTCCGCCAGCGGGGAGACCTTCGCTGGCCTCATCACCGATGACCATTGCGGCGCCAGACACGACATGGGTTCCGGCAAAAGTCCTGCAGAGTGCACAAGGGCGTGTGTGCGTAACGGCGCGAAATATGCGCTCGTGAACGGAGACAAGAGTTACGCTTTGGAGGGCAATGCACAGGAGCTCAGCAGACGGTCAGGCCAAAGAGTCACTCTTACAGGCTCACTCGAGGGAAATACGATTGAGGTCCGCTCAATCGCTGCCGAGTAATGCCTCTTGGGCTGCAAACAATCGGCGGGAGCTTTTGCTCCCGCCGGAAACGACGTCTGCAAAACAAACCTTATTCTGTTGGCCGATCGGCCATGATGGGCTTCTTGGCCTCGGCGTTGGGGACTGCCGCGACGGTGGTCACTACCACGGCCGGTCGACTATCGGTGCGAGGCACCGTGCGCTCATCCCACTTGCCGAAGATCATCTTTCCTGCCGTGGTCTGCAACACCGAAGTCACGGAAATATCGATGGTCTTTCCGATCATCTTGCGCGCATTGTCGACGACCACCATGGTTCCGTCATCCAGATACGCGACGCCCTGGTTGTATTCCTTGCCTTCCTTCAGGATGAACACTTTCATGGTTTCGCCGGGCAGCACGATGGGCTTGAGCGAGTTCGCCAGTTCGTTGATGTTTAGCACCTCGACGCCCTGGAGTTGAGCGACCTTGTTCAGATTGAAGTCGTTGGTGATGATCTTGCCTTCATAAAGCTTAGCCAGTTCGATCAGCTTGAGGTCGACTTCGCGCACCGTGGGGAAATCATCTTCCACGATCTGAATCTGCACGGATGCGACTTTCTGCAGGCGCTGCAGGATATCTAAGCCACGGCGTCCACGATTGCGCTTTAGAGAATCCGCTGAGTCGGCGACCAACTGCAACTCGCGCAGCACAAACTGCGGAATCACGATGATGCCGTCGAGGAAACCGGTCTCGGCGATGTCGGCGATGCGCCCGTCGATGATGACGCTGGTATCAAGAATTTTGTAGCTCTTCTTCGACTGTTTCTCTCCGCCGAAAATTCCGCCCAGCGCCGCCAGGTTGAGGAGGTCGCCTTTATTGGCCCCGACGATCAGGCCCACATAGGCCATGAGCAGCATCACCATAAGCTGCAAGAAGCTCTGCGTGGGACCGGCGGAGATGCTGCTGCGGATTACCAGGGCAAACAGATAGGCGCCGAAAATGCCAAGCACGCTGCCAATCGCCGCGCCGATCAAGCGCTTCAGACTGACCAGCCGCAACCGCCATTCAAAGAGGACGATGGCCAAACCGAGCACTGCGCCCACGCCTGCATCTAGTTTGGGAGCGAGACCGAAGGGGCGAATCAGATAGCAGGTAACGGCAACGAAAACTATAAATAAGAGACGAACTGCTATTAAGTCCATTGGGGACCTCCCCGGAACTGGCTAAGAACCATCAGCGCTGCCCAGTTCCGCACTGGCCACTCAATCCACCTGCTATCAGCAGCCAATGATCTAAACGCGGAGCCTATGAAAGAGCCAACGCAACTATAAAACTGTGCTCCGCTCCTGCCAGCAAACAGACAGGAAAAAACGGCAATCTCTTCCCGATTGGAAGTATATACCCGTATTGAACTTCATAGGGTTACCGCAGTCACATGTGATTGTGATGTGTTGCGCGGGAGCTCCGCCCAGTGCCGTGCTGGTAGACTCGTCCCATGAAAGCTATTGTGATCACCCGGTTTGGTGGACCGGAGGTTCTCGAGATTCGGGACATGCCGGATGCTTTGCCGGGCGCGGGTCAGGAACTGATTCAAGTGGAAGCGGGAGGTCTGAACTTCGCCGACGTTATAACCGCAAGAGGAGGCTATCCTGGAACTCCCAAGCCGCCGTTAATTGCCGGCCGGGAATTCTGCGGAGCGCGGCAAGGCGACGGTCAGCGTGTCATGGGATACACCCAATGGGCCGCATTTGCCGAACGTATCGCTGCGCGATCCGAGCTCTTGTGGCCTGTACCCCGCGATTGGAGCGCAGAAGAAGGCGCCGCTTTCCCGGTCAACTACTTCACCGCGTATTTCGCTTATTGGAAAGCTGGGCTGACAGCAGGCGCAAGATCCGCGGGTAGTTCCCGAGTTCTGATTCACGCCGTCGCCGGCGGTGTGGGAACCGCTGCCGTGCAGATTGGCAAGTTGCTCGGAGTGGAGATGTACGGAACGTCTTCCTCGGATGAGAAGCTCGCGCGTGTGAAAAAACTCGGCCTGCAGCACGGCATCAACTACAAGCAGCGAGATTATGAAGAAGCCATCAAGGCGCTGACGAACGGGGAAGGCGTCGATGCGGTGTTTGAGATGCTGGGCGGGGAACACGTTGCCAGGAGCGTGCGCTGTCTGCGAGATTTCGGACGGGTGATCGTCTATGGCAGCGCGACCGGACAAAAAGCAGATCTGGATACGCGGCTGCTTTACGCGAAGGGCGCGAGCGTTCACGGGTTGTGGCTGACCTATCTTTCCGCAAATCGCAAGCTGATGAGTGAGGCGTGGCAGCAACTTTCTGCATGGACTTCAGAGGGGCATCTGCGGCCGGTGATCGGGCAGGTACTGCCGATGGAGGGAGCAGCGGAAGCGTATGGGCTGCTGTCAGAAGGAAAGAATTTCGGCAAGGTGGTGCTGAAAGTCAGATAATTTCGCAATCAATCAGCGCTGTTCGCTTCCGAACGCCCCATTCCACGCGCGGACATCGCGATTCTCGGAATGTCCTGATCCGCGCCTGCAATCAAGGCTTTTCTGCTCTTTTCTTTGGTACCACGCGTGCATTTGACATGCGAGTGCTGCCTTGCGCAAAAAGATGTAACCAGTTGTCGCGAGGTCTTTGCACATTTAACAAAACATTTACACGTTGTGCTGGGAGAAATTGCTAACGACGGAAAATACAGCCCGTCCAACTGGTAACAACGATTCGAAGCGGGAAGGAACTTTTGAGCATCGAGCAACGTATCTGATGGCGATGCAGCGAAAGCCGGGCGACCAACCAGCCAGCCCGGCTTTCGGAAAAAGTTTCAGGGGTTAAGGGACTGAACTCACACTCGGTTTGGCGGCCCAGGTGAGTGCAATCCCTGCAGGAGACAGCACCAGGTCTTGCGGCCTCGCGCTTTCTTCTTAACCCCGCGGCAGCATTGTAGGCCTTTGGTAAAGAAACGCAAGTTTTTTTACGCAAGGGAAGTCCAGGCCGCCCAGAACCGGTTCCCGACGGCTATCGGGA
Organism: Terriglobales bacterium; assembly: GCA_035624085.1. Classification (GTDB taxonomy): domain Bacteria; phylum Acidobacteriota; class Terriglobia; order Terriglobales; family Acidobacteriaceae; genus JAFAGX01. The sequence continues at coordinate 13,306 of DASPSE010000395.1, read as the reverse complement.
AAGAAAAAGGAGAGTCGCATGAAGTTCGTAAACGTTTCTAAGGGCTTGCTGCTGGGACTGACATTGCTGCTGGCCACAAGCCTGTTCGCAGCTAACAACAAAGGTTCTCTGCAGACCATGAGCGATCTGACCGTGAGTGGCAAGACGCTTCCCGCGGGCGAGTACTCGCTGAAGTGGGAAGGCTCTGGTTCCAATGTGCAGCTTAATATTCTGAAGGGCAACAAAGTCGTGGCCACCACCCCGGCCCGGCTGGTGGATCTGAGTCAGACTTCGAACTCAGACGCCGCAGTGATCAAGAGCAACGGCGATGGCAGCAAATCGCTGGCGGAAGTCCGCTTCGGCGGCAAGAAGTATGCGCTGCAGATCGGCGAAGAGTCGGGCAGTGCGGAAATGGCAGGCAGCTCGAAGTAAGAGCATAAGTGTCAAGAGATGAAGGGGAGCGAAAGCTCCCCTCGTTTTTGCATTCGCAATAAGCGGTGGCAGCTACTGAGTAATCGTTTTTACCACGTCACCCACTTTGAATTCTGAGCCGGAAACCGCTGTGGCGATGGCGGACTCATCATCGACATCGGTCACACGAACCACTCCGACGGCCGAACTGAGACGGCGAATTACTTTGCCTGTCGCCGGATCTTTTATTTCCTTCGACACGCGCTCGACGTTAAGCTGATCGCCGACTTTCACGCCGGCCTTCGCGCCTACGTTGAGGATGATCTGGCCGCTATCCACGGCAGCGATCAGGCCGGAAACCACAATGGTGCGCGCCTGCAGCTTGTCTTTATCAGCGATTATGCCGGTACTCAGCTGTTCCGTTGCCAACTTGGTAGCTTCACCGATAATCGTGTTCTGAAAGTCGCTGCTGCCGAAGTTCACGCCGCCGGCGCCGAATCCGCTCCAATTGCCGCCGCCACCCGTGAGGGACGTGCTCTCCCGCGAAGATTCCCCTTTGCCTTCGGCAACGCCCAGGATTTCAGCCGTGTCAATGTCCACCAGCCGGGCGTCGAGCGCGACAATGGCTTTGCTCTTCTTGTGCTTGAACCCGCCAAGGCCAAGGCCGCCCAGCCCACCGCCGGCGCCTCCGACTCCGGTATTCTTGGTTTCATTGCCGAATTCGGTAATGCTGCCCACGATGATCGCGTCGACGCCCAGCAGCTTCCCGATCTTCGCAGCCGAGGTGGGATTGGCACGGTCACTATTAGAGAAGTTCTGCTCAGCGAGAATCTTGTCCAGAGCCTTGCGTTCAATCACGGAATAGCTGCCATCCTTGACCAGGTAATTCACCAGCAGATCGCAGACGCCCTTTCCGACGTCGACGTCCTGTCCGAAAATTGCGGCCACGCCGCTGTGCACGGTCGCGTAATCGAAATCGAACACGGCCACACGTTTCTTCCGGCCGGTTGCCGGCGCGGCTGCGGGGGCCTGAGCTGTTGCAGTTGGAGCGGCAGTCACGGGTTGTGTCTGAGTCTGCGCTCCTAGAGTACAAACCAGTCCCAACAATGCTGCGAGGGAAAGAATACTTTTCATAGACGCCTCCACGCGACGGGAAAGCGGGATCAAATGGGGAAGTTCAATCCGCCCGCGAATTTTACTGGGCACGCGATTTTGTGTCAACGCCGCGCTGCGGGTGCAGACCAACTCACACCGTCCGGCTGGGCCGGAGCATCGCCGCACATCTGAAGAGGGAGCGCTGTTGCCCTCCCGGTTGATACTGGAAATCTGAAACGCGAAACTGCTCTCAGTACTTCGGCATCTTGGGATCGATGCGGTCGGCCCAGGCGAGGATTCCGCCCTTCAGGTTGTGAACTTTCTGAAATCCTGCCTGTCGCAGGAACTGCACAGCCTTGGCGCTGCGCCCTCCCATCTTGCAATGAGCCACGATCTCGCGGCTGGAGTCCAGTTCGTTCACACGCTTCGGCAGATCGTTCAGCGGAATCAGATATCCGCCAATATTGCAAATCTGATATTCGTGCGGCTCGCGCACGTCAAGCACAAAAATATCGTCACCCGCATCCAGGCGGCGTTTCAGTTCCTCAACCTGAATTTCCGGTATAGCTGCGTCCACTGGTTTGTCCTCGCCCCGTATTCCACAAAACTGGTTGTAGTCTATCAGCTTTGTGATCGTGCGGTGCGTGCCGCAGGCGGGGCAATCAGGATTCTTGCGCAGTTTGAGCTCGCGGAACTTCATGCCCAGGGCGTCCACCAGCAACAAACGGCCGATGAGCGGGTCGCCTTTGCCCAGGATGAGCTTGATCACCTCCGTGGCCTGAATGACGCCCACCAGGCCCGGCAGAATGCCCAGCACGCCGCCTTCCGCACAGGACGGCACGAGACCGGGCGGCGGCGGCTCGGGATAGAGGCAGCGATAGCACGGGCCTTCCTCAGTGGCGAAAACGCTGGCCTGCCCTTCGAAGCGGAAAATCGACCCATAAACGTTGGGCTTGCCGGTGAGAACGCAGGCGTCGTTTACCAGATAACGCGTGGGGAAGTTGTCGGTACCGTCGGCGATGATGTCGAATTCTCGAAAGAGGTCGAGAGCATTTTCGCTGGTCAGCTTGGTTTCAAAAGCTCGGATATTCAAAAACGGATTGATGGCTTTCAGCTTCTCCGACGCCGAATCCAGCTTTTTTCGCCCCACGTCGGCGGTGCTGTGAATGATCTGCCGTTGCAGATTGGTGTAGTCCACCACATCAAAATCCACAATCCCCAGCGTGCCCACGCCCGCCGCGCCCAGATACAACGCGAGCGGCGAACCCAACCCCCCTGCGCCGACGCATAGAACACGCGCAGCCTTGAGCTTCTGCTGGCCCTCCATGCCGACTTCGGGCATGATCAGGTGGCGCGAGTAACGCAGAATCTCGTCGTTGTTAAGAGTTGTGGTTTCAGTTTGTGATTGAGTAACGGTGGCCATAGGATCCTCAGGAAATCTCAGATTTAGGATTCTCGACTGAGATTAACAACAGACGGGACAACAGCAGATGCAGCCACAACAACTTATGGTGAGGATGATGTTCATTCTGCAATCGCAAATCATCAAATCCGCAATCCAGAGCAGCCCCCGGCGATCGAGGGCACGATGGAAATAGTATCACTATCTTTGACGACCGTGGCCTCTTTCTGCAGATAGCGAACATCTTCGTCGTTGAGGTAGACATTCACAAATGAGCGAAGTTTGCCGTCGTCGGTGTAGAGGTGGCGGCGCAGATCAGGATGTTCGGAGACAAGCTGAGAAAGCGCTTCAGCCACGGTGCCGGCTTTTACAGCGACATCTGCTTGCTTGCCGGCGTATTGGCGGAGCGGGGTTGGGATGTGGATTTTGGTCATGCAATGAAGTGATGCAGGAATGCGCGTAGAGGATTCAGCTGGTGTAGGGCGGACATTCCTGTCCGCCAGATCTTCGAGCAACTTACAGCTCCAAATACCGTGTGTCATCCCGAGCGAAGTGGAAGGATTCGCTTGCGAATCGTTGCCGAAGTCGAGGGACCTGCTCTTGGCTTTGGCATCTCGGCAGTCGGAATGGTCGAGGATTGGAAGTTCTAGTTCGAGAAGCAGATTCCTCGACACGCTTTCGCCGCGTTCCGCGGCTGCAAGCGGCTCGGAATGACAACGTGGTAAGGCCCTTACTCTACCTCAACTTTTTCTCCTACAAACTGCTTATCATCCTCGTCACGGCCGGTGAGCACGAATGAGTTCGTCACCGCTGCTTTTCCTTTTTCCACGCTGGTGATTACATACGAGCAGCCGAACCAGTGGGCCTCGGCCAGATCGGTTGGTGACCATTGCGGCGGATGGTCAGGGTGAGAATGATGGAAACCGACGATGTCTTCGCCACGCTCACGTGCTTCACGCTGGATGCGAATCAGTTGCTTGGGGTCGATGTTGTAGCGGTTGTGCGGCGAATCGTCCCGGGTGTTGCCGCAGCGCGCGACTGACGTGACCACGCGCTCATCACCATCCATGCGGCCCAGCAGCACACCGCAGCACTCGTAAGGATAAGTTTCCTCGCCGTGCCGCCGCAGCGCGGCGTAATGAGATCGCCCGATTTTCAGCATAAAACGATTCACCACAGAGACACGGAGTCACAGAGTCCAGAATTAATGAATTTCTCTGTGTCTCCGTGCCTCTGTGGTGTCAGGTCTCTTCCCAGAACCTCTCGCTCAGATATTTGTCGCCGGAATCACACAGAATGGTGACGAACACCCCACACTCATCTCGCTCGAGCTGACGGGCGAGCTGCACGCATCCCGCCACGGCGGCCGCCGCTGAAATTCCGACAAGCAGGCCTTCTTCACGAGCCAGACGCTTGGCCATGCTGTAGGCATCCTCGGTGGCAATCCCCAGATCGGCATCAGCGAGCGATGGATCGTAAATCTCGGGCACGATCGCGCTCGCCATGTGTTTGGCGCCTTCAATCCCGTGGAAAGGCGAATCGGGCTGCAAGGAGATGCAGCGAATGCGCGGATTCAGCTCTTTCAGGCGCCGGCTGGTGCCAACGAAGGTACCGCTCGTTCCCAACATGGAAACGAAGTGCGTAATACGTCCTTCTGTTTGTTGCCAGATTTCATTGGCTGTGCCATGGTAATGAGCTAGCCAGTTTGCGTCGTTGGAATACTGGTCGGCGTAGAAGTACAGGTCAGGATGTTTAGCGGCAAGCTCGCGCGCCATGCGAATGGCGCCGTCGGAACCGTCAGCTGGGTCGGTGTAAATGATGTTCGCGCCGTAGGCGTGCAGGATGCGTTTGCGCTCGGCCGAAACATTTTCGGGTACGCACAGAGTAACCGGAAAACCCTGGGCGGCGCCAATCATGGCGTAGGCGATGCCGGTATTTCCGCTGGTGGAATCCAGCAAAAGTTTGCCCGGTACGAGCTTCCCGGTGGCTTGCGCCTGCGCCACAATGTTGGCTGCGGCGCGGTCTTTTACGGAGCCCCCGGGATTAAGCCACTCGGCCTTGCCGAGAATTTCGGCACCATGGAGATCGCGAGTGATGCGCGCAAATCGCAGCAAGGGAGTGTTTCCGATACGGTCCAAGCTCAGTTGCCCCAGGCTGGCTCGGCTTTGATCGTTGGCGCGAGGATGTGCGCCGTTTCCTGGGACAACATCGGCGCGCGAAGCTGAAGCTTCGGCGCGTTTGGGTGACATGCCAGGCACTAATGTGAACTCAATGACGTGACCAACGTAACGTGGCGTGGACTGGAATCCCGACACGAACGTCCGTTGGTTAGATTATAAAAGAGCCTGTTTGGTTCCACAGGATAACCGGGGTACCTTTCCGGTAATTCCGCATCTAACCATAGCGACGAAGGACGAAATGGCAAAGGTCGAACAACAACGAACATATGAAGACGCGCTGAATTGGCTGCGCGATCATGGTTTTGATCTGATTGAGGCACCGGGCACGCAAGGGCGTGTATTCCTCAAGAAGTACAACGTTTCGGCAGCCATTCAGAGGAACGGCGGCGATAATGTCAAAATCTTCGCCTACCCGGGATATTTGATCGGCAGCGAAATCTCAAAGCTGGTGAATAAGGGTTATCAGCAGTTTCTCAAGACCGCGAAAACCGAAGTGCCAGCTACGGCAGACCATCTGAAGGCCTTGCAGCAATTTACGGAAGAGCTAAAGGAAGGGTTGGGATTGCCGAGCCTTTATAACGAATCACTGGGGACAGTCAGCGAGTCATATCATTACGACCGCATCGAGAACCGCGACCAGCCTGCCGCGGAACGGCCGAAGCGTCCCTGGGAACGCGCTGGAGGCATAGCGGCCGCAGCGGCAAAGAAAAGCCGCGCCTAGCTTCTCCGTAACTTCTCGCAGATCCTGCCCGCTGTGTGTCACACTCACTGTTCTGCGAGGACTCATGCGCCCGAATTCGATGACTACAGCAATTCTTTTTTTCGTGCTTCTTTGTCCGTTTCATGCGTTCGCCCAAGACTCCCGAGCCGATGTCACGTCGGCTGTCGAAAATGTCTTGCATCAGCAGGTGGACGCGTGGAACCGGCACGATCTGGAAGCCTTCATGTCAGGCTACTGGAACTCTCCAGATCTGATCTTCTTCGCCGGAGCGCAGAAGACGTCCGGCTGGCAATCGACGCTGGAACGGTATCGCGCCAGATATCAGGGCGAAGGACGGGAGATGGGCAAGCTGGAATTCTCCGATTTAAGCATTCAGGAACTAGCGCCTGACGGCGCCTATGTGCTGGGGGAGTTCCATTTGACTATGCCGGACGGTAAGACGCCGCATGGGCTCTTCACGTTAATATTCCGCAAGTTTCCCGAAGGCTGGAAGATTGTTCACGATCACACTTCTGCGGCACCGTAAAGCAGAAACGAGGAGGGTGACACCTTGCTGATGTCACCCTCGATGCAGCTGCTTTATTGCTGTTCTTTGGTTTTCTGGGCGGCTGGTTCCATGCCTGTGGTTTTGGGCTTGTTCTTGGCCGCTGTCACCGGTTTTGGGTTCCAGAAGTCAGGCGCGACAGCGATTACCTCCTGCGGTGGATTGCTGAGTTCGGCAGAAAAGCGGTAGAGCACCGAATCCGTATCGGTTACTGTATCCGCGCTTATCTGCAGATACTTCTTATATCCTTCTTCACCGAGGATCTCGCGTATGGTGGGGTTGTTGTCGAAGCCACCCAGCGAAGTCCGCAAGGCGCTCACGTAGAAAATAGTGCCTCTGCCACCTTCGATCACCTGAGAAACCAGCACGGGTTGAGTATTGGGATTTTCTTCCCCGGCGGTCTTGGCTTCTTTCAGAAGGTCTTCGAATTCAGTCACGTGTCCCGGGCGGATGTGCACGGCGGTAGTACGCAGTACACGCGATTCGCCAATGAATTTCGCGTACGAGGCCGCATCGGGAGTTTTGCGGGACAAGTCCCAGCGCCGTTTGCGAAACTCGCTGCGTGACCAGGAGAGGCAGTTGTCCCACTCGTGCAGGATTTTCTGCGCACCGTCCTTGCCGTAGGCTTTGTTCAGCGCTCCAAAGAAGGCATCGCTGCCCTTATCGATGTCGGCGTAATTCTGGCGAGTGCTGATGAACACGTACGTATCGTTCTCGCCGTAAACAGTCTCCAGCGCCATCCAATTGTCGCCATTGTTGTGCCGATTGGCATCGACCACTTTTCTGGCAAGTGCCTCAAAGTCAGCAGTTTTTTCCGGTTTAACGTGCGCGATGTAAACATCCAGGTAATCGCCCATCTGGGCTTGCATTACCGCGGGCGCAATCAGGCATAAAGTCGCCGCCAACGCCCAAAAGGCTCTCCGCAACATAAACGCCTCCTTGATTTGAGAGATTACGACGGAGCGGACTGTACACCCTGGCGCAAACGCCGGTCAAGGGCATGTGGCTTTGCGAGCTTAGCGATCCTTCATGCTGATGGTCCCACGAAGAAAATCTTGACTAGAATTCCGAAATCACTTTCCCAGGAATGGCGATTTTGGGAAGAAATCCACAGTAATCGCGCAAACTCCCCACCTCGGTAACCTGTGGACCTCTTCCATCATTCACTCGGAGGCCTTATGCTGTTTTTAGAAGGCCGCGGTCCAGGTGGCGGTTCTTTTCGGCAGTCATGATTCCATTTCGTCTCTATTCTTGGGTTCTGGCCGGCTCGGGCATGGCATTCGCCGCCTATTTGCTGTTGCGCCGCAAGCCCAAAGGGCCAGAGGAAATTGAGCGGGAGCGGCGTGCCTGGCTGGATCAGGTGGGGCGCATCACCGATGGCACGGTAATCGACGTTCAAGAAATCGGCGCCAATGGCGACCGGCCTTCCACCCTGCTGATCTTCCAGTACGACGTTGCCGGCGTGTCCTATGAAGCTTCCCAGGATGTAACCTACCTGCGCCAACTGATTAACCTTCATTCCTGCCGCCTCGGTCTGCCCACCTCCGTGCGCTACGATCCGCAGAATCCGGGCAACTCGATGGTCGTTTCGGAAAGATGGATGGGATTGAGGCAGTGATCGGTGGCCAGTGATCAGTGATGTGCGCCCATACAGGCGCGGGAATATCAACTGGCCGCTGGAAACTGACCACTGGACACTGCTCTTCTAGCTTCCTGCCGCGAATCCGCCGCCCTGGGCGATGGTCATGCGAAGGTACTTATGAGGATTGACGGGAGTGTCGTTGATGCGGACTTCGTAGTGAAGGTGAGGACCAGTGCTGCGGCCGCTTAACCCGACATATCCGATGGTATCGCCGCGATGTACGTACTGACCTGATGCGACCGCGAAGCTGGCCAGGTGTCCATATCGGGTGGTGATGTTGTGACCGTGATCAAGAATAATGGCCCGGCCGTATCCGCCGCTGAAATCAGCGAACACCACGATGCCATCGGCAGGCGCGATGACCGGCTGCCCCACTGACGCCGAGATATCCACTCCACTGTGGAATGCACCCTCGCCGTTGAACGGGTCGATGCGTTCACCAAAAGACCCGGTAATTGCGCCTTCCACCGGCCACAGGTTGGGAGCCGAGTTAGCTCGCAGCCAGTCGGCCGGAGTCACGTCGCGAGTCAGGCCCAGAAAAATGCCAGTTGTCGCGGCGCCGCTGAGCGCGGTGTCTTTCAGAGTAGAAAGCCGATCGAGGGAGGAGCTTACTTGGGCGTCCTGGACCGCATCACTTGCCGGAGTAAGGATTGGATCAGTTTTCAGACCATACAGAGAAGAAACTTCGCTGGCCAGTGATCCCAGGGATGCGACCTGAATGTCTCTTTCCTTGGCTACCTGTTCGAGCTTGCTATAGCGATCTTTCAGTTCTTCTTTTTGGGCGCGCAGCTCATTGAAGTGCGAGACCTTCAGCAGCATGCGCAAATAGGAGCTGGCAATGCCGGTCAGGCTCAGAAACCCGATTCCCGCCCCGATCACCAGAACGTAAAGGTATTGGACCGGAATGGAGATCTTGCGGAGCTGTCCGTCCTCGCCGCGTGCCACAAACAGAATGTAGAAACGCTTCCGCAATAGGTTCCTTTTCTGGTGATCAGGCTCAACTTCGCGGCAGGTTCGCCGCTCGATACCAACCGACCCTGATCCCGCGCACTTCCCTGCTGGGTGAGGTTGTGCCTTTCTTCCTACCGGAACCAGGCCTGGCCTTTATCCCTAAGTGGCTGAAACCCAAACTGTACCGACCACTTAGCTTGGCCAAAGGTTTTAGGAGACAGCTCTTGAACGGTAACAAACTGGCTTCCCATCTGTCAATGACCTACCTGGATTACCTTAGGCTCAGTTGCCCTCGTACATTGGCCGGGTAACATGGGATGAGGTTACCAAAAGGTGGTTTGCCTTGCCCCACCGGCCTCAGAGCTGCGCGAAACCGCTTCTCGCGTCGATTCTTATATATTGAAGCTGCTTGCCCCTCAACGAAAAATCGCTGATCGTGCGCATACGCAAGCGAGCACGCCCGGGCCGTCGGGTGGTAACAGGGATCGGGGACGACTGCGCAATCTTGCAGATTCCTGCCGGTCACGAAACGCTGGTCACGACCGACTTCAGCCTGGAAGGCGTTCACTTTCGGAGGCAGTGGCACCCGCCCGAAATTGTGGGTCATCGTTGTCTTACGCGCGGCCTCAGCGACATCGCCGCCATGGGGGGTGAACCGGTTGCTGCTTTCTTGTCGCTGGCGCTGCCGCGGAATCTGCCGCAGAGCTGGGTTGACGGTTTTCTCCGAGGATTTCTGGATCTCGCCCACGCGTTCAGAGTGAGCCTTGCAGGCGGCGATATCGCCGAATCGCCCGGCGGCGTTCTAGCCGACATCGTTGTGATCGGATCAGCGCCGAAAGGCTCCGCAATCCACCGCACCGGTGCACGGCCTGGCGACCGCATCTACGTCACTGGCCATCTGGGTGGCTCGGCAGCAACCCTGGAACTGCTCTTTTCCGGCCGGAGACTTCGCGCCGGCGACTACCGCCAGCATTTTCGTCCCATGCCACGAATTAAGGTCGGTCAGTGGCTGCGCGAGAGGAAGCTTGCTTCCGCGATGATCGACGTCAGCGACGGCTTGTCCACCGACCTCTCCCATATTTGTGAAGAGAGCGCCGTGGGCGCGGAAATTTTGGCAGATGCCGTTCCGCCGTCGGTCATCGGAAAGCCCGCTCATGAGGTCGATCTGAAATTCGCCCTGCACGGCGGTGATGACTACGAACTGCTATTCACATCTCCCCGTGGTAAACGCGTTCCGACACGGATAGCTGGTGTCCCGATTACCCAGATCGGCCATGTGACACGAGACAAGCACATCGTTCTCATGAACAACCAAGGCGTGGGTGTGAAACTTCAACCGCAGGGCTGGCAGCATTTCCGGGCATAACGCGGATTCAGACTTTTAGTATGTGTTTAGATGTGTTGGCCGGGATCTGACTTTGCAGGCCGGGGATCGCCACCGTCAGGCAAGCCCTTCGGTGAGGGTTTTGAGCGCTATCGCTCTTAACAGCAATGGGCGTTAATTTCCGGTTTGCCCGTGAGCTGCCGACTGAGGGCGCCATCGCCGGATCACGTTCCACGAACCTACTTCTCGTTACTAATCTTGCGCTCATCACTGGCGGCGCGAACGGCATCGGTAGCAATTTCCTCGATATTCAGAAGGTGTGGTGGTACAACCATCACTGGAATTTAAGCCGTGGAGAAGAGCCGATCGTCCATTCAGAACAGGTAGATCAAATTTGCCGCGGTAGTGAACTGATGGTTGGTAAATCCAGTGGCCTTGCGAAATGTGTTCTGGTCCGAGAAGTCCCGGCGAAATTCCCCGCGAAGTGCAACTTTGCCGTCGGCCCGCTTGAACTCGTGCCTGATGCGGGAGAACCTGGCCGGCAGATCGTATTCAGGTGTCAGCGTGAATCCTCGCAGGGTCTGAGTAGTGCCGGTGCGGCTGCCTCCGATATCCGCGAACACCTCACCGCGAAAGGCGGCTGAGAATGCCTTGGTGAAGTTGTACTTCGAAAATCCTGCCAGTCCTTTCCAAATGGCGTCGCTGCCGTTCTTGGCGGCGTGATCCTCGTCGGCATAGAGGCCGTCGAACGCGAGGCTAAGACGCGGAGAGACCTTCCACGTTCCAACCATCTCATAGAGACTGCGTTTATCGTGATCGTTGTGCGGACGTTCCGGGCCGTGCAGAAAATTGAAGGTCAAAGTCGTGGCCCTGGAAGTGGCGACCGCGACCTGTCCGCCGAACGTTATGCCCCCGTTCATGCGGGTTACGGCGTCGCAAGCATTCGTGGCCAGCAAAGCGCCGGAAATGCGACCGCTGAAGGGATAACTCAGCTTCAACCCAGTGTGGGTGAAAGGGAGGCCATAACCGAAGATGAAGCCACGGCTGAAGTTGTCGTTGTATCCGTCGTAACCGCCGATGACTTCATAGCCGAAGTTGGTGGCGAACTTTCCCAGGTCGAGGCGGAGGCCTTTCTTAAGTGGAATGACGTAGCTGAGGTAGACCTCGGGAATGTCGAAATGATGGGCGATGCCGGTCGTGGTGTTGCGAAACATGCCGTAAGCCGCCGTCACCTCCGGAACGCCAGAGCCGGCAATCATGTTGTAGCGGAACCCAAACTGTCCGGGTTCGCTGACCGGATGCTGAATGACGAGCTGGGCCGCGTCGAGTTGCGGATCATCGTCGTTAAAATCAAATACGCGAAATTGGTTGATGCGGGGGATGGGGTCGTTGGTGTTGTAGGTGTAGGAGAGCGACACATATCCGTCAGTCGTAATTCCTCTCAGCCAGGACTTGGTCTCGACCGGATCGGTGGAGGAAGCAGCGGGCGCGCCAGCCAGGTTGCCGTCCTGAGCAAATAAGAATGGGGACGATGCAAGCATCATCCCCATTAGAAGTAACTGCCAATACGAAGACCTCCGTCGATGGCTCCGCGAGGTCATTGCTTTCAAACGTCAGCGGCGGCCGGCCTGGGCCAGATGGTGAATCACGTCCTTCTCGGCAAGCTCCTCGTAGGCGTGCTCGCCGTGGAGCGACTCGTCGAGGCCAATCTCCTCCGACATCTCGTCGACTTTCACAGTGGTGAAGGCGTCGATAATGCGCAACATAGCGTAGGTGAAAACGAACGCCCAGACTGACGAGAAGACAACCGCTGTCACCTGCTTGAGCAGGAAGACCGGATCGCCATAGAGCAGGCCATTTGCGCCTTCAGGATTGAATTGCTTGTTGGCGAAAATGCCGAGCATCACGATGCCCAAGAAGCCGCCAACTCCGTGGACGCCCCACACGTCGAGTGCATCATCCCATTGCAGCTTGTTTTTCATTTCGACGGCGTAGTAACAAACGACGCCCGAGACAATGCCGATGATTACGGCGGTCGTGGGAGAGACAAACCCGGCCGCCGGAGTCACGGTGGCGAGTCCAGCGACGGCGCCAGTGAGCAGGCCGAGGAACTTGGGCTTTTTCTCGTTAAACCACGCGACCATCATCCAGGCAACGGCAGCAAACGATGCCGCGACGTCGGTATTCAGGAATGCAGTCGCAGTCACCGAATCAACCCGCATTTCGCTGCCGGCATTGAACCCGTACCATCCAAACCACAGAAGTCCGGTGCCGAGCGCGACCAGCGGGATGCTGTGCGGACCGCGATCGAGCACGCGGCGCTTACCCACGTAGATGACCGAGGCCAATGCCGCCAGACCGGCAATGTTATGCACCACGATGCCGCCGGCAAAATCCCGCACGCCCCATTGCTGCAGGAATCCGCCGCCCCAAACCATGTGAACGAAGGGGAAGTAAACGAACGTGAGCCACGCGGTCAGGAAGAGCATGTACGCTTTGAAAGTGACGCGATTGGTAAACGCGCCAGAAATCAAAGCCGGAGTGATAATCGCAAACATCATTTGGTAAGCAATAAAGACGAAGGCGGGAATCGTGGGGTTGGGCGAAGGCGTACTGAGATCAACCCCGCGCAGGAAAGCGTTGTGGAGGTTGCCGATGACTCCGTGCCAGTCGCCACTGAAGCACAGAGAATAGCCATAGATGTACCAGATCACGGTGGTCCAGCCCATGGAGACGAAGCTCTGAATCATAATGGCCAGGACGTTCTTGCGGCCTACTAGGCCGCCGTAGAAAAATGCGAGTCCAGGCGTCATCAGCATAACCAGGCTGGTGCATAAGATCATGAAGCCGGTGTTGCCGGTGTCGAGATGCAGCATAAGAGATCCTCCGCGGAGATGTGGTACGAAGGCTCGCGCATTTGCGAGCGGGGTCCGGATTTGAAACTCGCGCAGGTGGAGGGGCCCTCAGGGCCAGATGCGCGCATGTACGGTGACATTAAAGGTTGGCCTGAATTCGAGAAAAACTCAGTGGCACATGTCACAAGCCTGCGTGATCAGG
>DASPSE010000373.1:0-22699 GCA_035624085.1 Terriglobales bacterium | reverse complement strand
CGCGTGCCAAATCTCCTCGGTGATGAACGGCATCACCGGATGCAGTAAGCGCAGGGCAGCTTCAAAAAGGCTGACCAGATTCTTGCAAGCCGTACTAGCTGCACCGGGATCAGCGTTCTCGCCCAAACGTGGCTTGATCAGTTCGAGATACCAATCGCAGAACTCTCCCCAAAAGAAGTCATAAATGCTGTTTGCGGCCTCATGGAAGCGATATGTCTCAAGAGCCGAATTCACATCCTCTGCAACCCGGTTGAAGCGCGAAAGGACCCAGCGGTCCTCGAGAGTCGTTGCCCGAAAATCAGAAACTCCGACACGAGAGCCCGTTTGCGCGTGCGAGACGCCACCGCCTGCACGATCCACATTCATGAACATGAAGCGCGCGGCGTTCCAAATCTTGTTGGCAAATGCCCGATAACCCTCGGTGCGGCTTTCGTTGAAAGCAATGTCAGTACCGGGAGCGGCCATGGCGGCCAGCGTGAAACGCGTCGCGTCGGTTCCAAAACGATGGATGATGTCCAGAGGATCAAGCACGTTTCCTTTGGTCTTCGACATTTTTTGCCGTTCGGCATCGCGTACCAGGGCATGAATGTAGACTTGGCGGAACGGCACACTGTCGTCTTTCTTATCTCCCCATCCGCTCGCTTGTTTCAGCTTCGAATCCTGCCGATGCCCTTGCATGAAGTGGCAGCCGAACATGATCATGCGCGCCACCCAGAAAAACAGAATCTCGTAGGCAGTTATGAGGAGCGTGGTGGGATAGAAAACTTCCTGATCGCGCGTTTTTTCTGGCCAGCCCAGGGTGGTGAATGGCAGTAGACCGGACGAGAACCAGGTGTCGAGCACATCGGTGTCTTGCTTCAGCTCAGAACCGCCGCACTTCGGGCACTTTGCCGGAGCCTCACGGGCAACGATGATTTCCCCGCAGGCGCAATACCATGCGGGAATCCGGTGCCCCCACCACAACTGGCGCGAGATGCACCAGTCGTGGATGTTGCGCATCCAGTTCAAATAAATCTGCTTGTAATTCTCGGGAACGATGGTGATTTCGCCGTTCTCAACCACCTCCGTCGCGCGCTCCGCCAGCGGCGCAATCTTGATGAACCACTGCGTCGACAAACGCGGCTCGACCACGGCGCCGCAGCGGTCGCATTTGCCGAGCGCGATGGTGTAGTCCTTCTCGCCTACGAGAAATCCCCGTTCCCGCAAATCTTCGAGAACGCGCTTGCGAGCCTCAAAACGATCCAGCCCAGCGTACGGCCCAGCATTCTTATTCATGCGGGCGTGCTCATCCATCACCTCGATTTGCGGCAGATTATGGCGGAGGCCTGCTTCAAAATCATTAGGATCGTGCGCCGGTGTGACTTTTACCGCGCCGGTTCCGAATTCTGGCTGAGCCAGATCGTCGGTGATAATCGGAATCTCTCGATTCATCAGCGGCAGGAGAACCCGCTTGCCGTGCAGATGCGTGTAGCGCTCATCCTTCTCATTAACCGCGACCGCGGTGTCGCCCAGCATCGTCTCCGGCCGCGTACTCGCAACCCTGATGTATTCGCGCGTGCCGATCACGGGATAGCGAATCTCGTATAGCTTGCCCGGAACTTCTTCGTGCTTGACCTCGAGATCCGAAATCGCCGTCTCGCAACGTGGGCACCAGTTGACAATGTATTTTCCGCGGTAGATCAACCCCTCTTTGTAAAGCCGGACAAAAACCTCGCGCACGGCGCGCGACAAATTTTCATCCATGGTGAAATATTCGCGGCTCCAATCGACGGAAGCGCCCAAGCGCTTCATCTGATCGAGAATCGCGCCACCGTAGTGCCGCTTCCACTCCCACACGCGCTCGATGAAAGCTTCGCGGCCCATGTCGCTACGCTTCTTGCCTTCTTTGGTTAGCTGGCGTTCGACCATCATCTGCGTAGCAATTCCCGCATGGTCGGTTCCCGGAAGCCACAGCGTGATGAACCCGCGCATGCGATGCCAGCGCACAATGATGTCCATCTGCGTCTGGTTGAGCATGTGGCCCATGTGCAGACGACCGGTCACGTTCGGCGGTGGCAGCAACAGCGTGAAGACTGGACGCGCCTCGCCCGGTGGCGGCGTCGGCACGGAGAACAGCTGCTCCTTGACCCAGTATTCGGCCCAGCGCGCTTCAATCGCGCCCGGCTCGTAGGCCTTAGGAAGGTCGTGGGGCATGGCAAATCGGCAATTGGCAATCAGCACTTAGCATCTAGCCGGTTGCGGTCCCAATCTTTGGAAACTCGAACTCGCTCCCGATGGCCAAAAGCTAACTGCTGACTGCTAAATGCCTGGAGTCTTCGATCTTACAGGCGGGCTGAAAACGTGGTCAAACGATGGCGGGGGCGGTATATACGGACGGCAAAATGCTCCCTCCCGTTTCGCATAAAGGAGCCGGCGACGCGACGGGGCTTTACCCGGAAAAACACGCTTTGCACAAGAGCGAAATGGCGCTCTTGTGAGCGCAGGGACCGGCCCGTTTGAAAAACTGTTTGACACTGCCGACATTGTTCAGAGACGCCTGATTACAACAGTTGAGATTTCAACAGTTGACTTGCCGGTCGAGTACGGGCTGTGCCCCAAGATCCGCTTCGGTTCACTGGCAACCGCTCACCGGGCATTGATCTTTGCGGTATTCGTCAACATAGATCGTCCACGGCTCCTCTCCACGGGCGTCGCGGTAAAGTCCGGTCTTGAAGTAGACCAGGCCGTGCAAGGGATAACCGTGCGCTGGTTGGTAGGCAGTCGGACCGCGATAGTGCACAATAGTTTTGCCATCGAGAGTGGCATCAATGCTCCCGTCCTGCGTCGCCTCGAATCGGGCAACAAAGCGAAAATCCAGCCAGCGGCCGCGCACATCTTCGCTGCCCTGATAAAGCGTCTCAGTCCCGCGCTGATCACGACGTGTGATTTTGAGCCGCCCGTCCTCATAGCGAATCGCAAGGATGGGATTGTCCGGCCGGCAGCGCCACGCCTCGCACACCTGCTTCCATTGTGCGATGACCAGACGCTCCGAGGTCTGAGGAAACTCTCTCGGAATAAAGAGGCTGAATGAATAGGAATAGGCTCGACCGGTGCGGGAGACCAGCCACCATGATTCCATAAGCTCGGCGCGCTCCGTAGCCTCTCCGTCGTCGCTGGCAGCCTCATAACAGTCCCCGGAGTGCACCGTAATCGCCAAGGCTCGATGCCCCGAGCGAACGACCGTATCTTCTGAAACCACGGCTCCCGAAGCAAAGCGCCAGCGTGACCATCGGCTCCAACTCAGGCCAGGAGACTCAAAGCCGTCGTACACGTGTATGGGAGTCGTTCTAAGGGCGATCATTGTAAGCAACCCCAGGAACACTGCGCCTGCGAGCGCTTTGTAGAAGCCCTTCACCCAGCGAATCCTATCAGACCGCTGGCGTTGATCCCCCAGACCAGAGCACCCGTCCCCTGGCACGTCGATGGCAGTGTCGAGCCGTTGTAGAAGGAGCCATGCTCAACGACTCAGAAATCGTGGGGACAAGTGTTCGGGGAGGGACGGCCAGCCGAGAGTTCTAGTCTGGCTCTAAGCGCTGGTCAAGATGAAAGATATCGAAACCGCACGGGAAATGGTTGCGGACATCAGAACCGGGGGAAGCAAATCTCAGAGTGTTCGGACACCTGCGTTGTTTAGCTGCGGGAGCGCCCTTTACTTCTGCTTCTTGATCTTCTTGGAAATCTCTTCCATCAGCTTGGGCTTAAGTTCGGCGAGAACACTGTCAACGATGCTGGCGATGGCGCCATTTTCTTCCGGCGAAGTGGCAGCAGCCTCGGATCCCGCCTCGGTGGGGGGCTCTTCGTGACGAATCTCTTTGAAGTCATTTGTGGCTGCATCGGCAATTTGCGACGTAAATTCTGGACTGGAGACGGAGTCTCGAACCTGTTTCCAGCTCGCCCAAGCTGCGGCCAAGTCAGCGTCATGCCTGGACTCGCCCGGCGTGGGAATCTCGGGCGCAACTGCCGAAATTTGCGAAGCGGCGACTGCTTCCACGCTGGTTTCGGGCGATCCTGCACCGATTCCCGCGGAAGCCGCAGCAGCGTAAGCAGCCGCTTCCCTCGTTTCTTCGACGGCACCTTCGGGTTGATGTGGCTCGGGCGACGCGCCTGCATCCGGGAGAACTGATGCAGCTGTTACCAATTCCTGTGTGCCGCTCACGCCGCCGAACGGCGCCGGCTCCTGGGAATGCGATTCGGAACTTCCGCCGGCGGCGGGCACGCCTTCCGCTTGCTGCGCCAGCGAACTGCACGCGCGAGATTCCTCGGGCGAGGGGGACGGCGTCATTTGCGCTGCGTCAGCTGCGGCAAACGCAGCGAACGTCTTATGCATCTCCTGCTCAAGGTTGAGAGAGGATTCGCCGTTAGTAAGCGCAACCTCGTGGGCGATCCAGCGTGGGCCGCTGAACTCCTGACTGGCATCCGCAGCCGCCATGGTTACGGGAAGCGGCTCTGCTTCGGAGGCAGCAGCTTCGCCACCGTTTGCGCTCGACGGAACGAGTGCTGCCAGCACAGCTGCCACCTCGTCTACGTGTGCCTTTGGTTGTTCTCGAGGCGCATCCTCTTGCGCGACTTCCGGGGCTACAGTTGCCACCGGTGTGGGCTCTGATTCCATCCGAGGCTCGAACCGCGGAAACACCCCGTCATTCCTCGTTTCCGAGGCAAGCCTGGATGGGTCCTCACTTTCGCGTGATTCCGCACGGACGGGGAACTCAGCCGCTTCCTGCCCTGCCTGGGGTTGATCTTCTTTGGTTTGAACCATTCGCGCGGGCTCATCCACTTTCGTGTCTGGCTGTACATGGGACCGAGCCTGCGGGTGCGCCTCTGATGTTGCTCGTTCGTCGGCCGGACTTTCGGGAGGTGCGCCCGAATCAGCGGCCGGAGCTGCCTCACGAACTCGAGGGTGGTGCGGCGGCGGAATTTTCAGGCGGTTCTTCCAACCGTTTTCAATATCGCCAAATTCCTTGGCGTAGGCAGCATCATCGGATGTGTAGTTGGACCGTCCCGATCTGCGGTCTGCGGGTTGGGGAACAATCTTGTCTTCCAGCTTGGTGAGCGCGGTCAGAAGTTCGCTGGCCTCGAAGGGCTTGACGATAAAAGCGTCTGCCCGGACGCGGCGTACTTCCTCGGCTTTAAACGGCTCCAACTTGCCAACTGTGAGCAGAACGGGAATACGCGCCGTTTCCTGTGACTCGCGAATGCGCTGGCAGACTTCCAAGCCACCGTAACCCGGCATGTAAACATCCAGGACAATCAGGTCAGGTTTGGATTCGGTAACTTTCTTGAGAGCGGAAGAGCCGTTATTGACAGTGATGACCTCGTACCCGGCATCCACAAGGATTCTCCGGCCCATGTTCTGGGCGGTGACACTGTCGTCAGCCAGCAGGACTTTACGCGCCAAAGCGAGATCCTTCTTTTTTAGGGGAGATAGCGCGAAGGTAACCTGTCCGGGACTCTAAGTCAATGAGAATACAACCACTAAACAGGTTACGAGTGGACAGTACCGAATGGTTAGGGGCATTCCGCAAGCTCTTTGGTGAACGCTCTTCAGAAGGGGATGATCTTGTGGATTCCTTTCTTTTTCTTGCGCTTACTTGAGGCCACCGCATCGTCGTCAGCCGTTTGTTGGCTGCTCGAAGAGGCTGCCGAGTCGCTGCTCTGGCCGCTGTCTCCCGCAACTGAGGAGTTACCGGTCTGCTGGCCAGCCGTCTGAATTTCATTGACCTGCTGCGGCGGCGGCAGGGCTTGAGCGCCTTCGGCCGGAACGTTCGGCGTGAGTTCGTTGGCATCCGACGAACCGACGTTGGGTTTTAGTTCATTTTGGTCCGACGCCGCAGGGGTGGCGGAAGTGCCCGCTGAAGCCGAAGTCTCAGGCGCCGTCCCGGTGTCGGTGGCCGCTGGCGCGTCCGAGCGCGGGACCGGCTGATTGGCAGGCGGCTCTCCTTTCCCGACCTCGACGGTAACAGAGTGGTTATCGGAGCTTCCTTTACCTGACACCATCGCTTTCGCCGCTTGCTGCACCACGTCACTGGCACTCATCGGCGTGGGATCGACCAGCGTAGGTTCGCCGGTTCTTGCTGCATCGGCGACGCTCGGATGCTTCTCGAAATTTCTCATCAGCTTCGATAGCGTACTGGGCGACTTGCGGCTGTCTTCTTCGGCTTTGTTTTGCGCCACTGCGGCCTTGGTCGGTTTCGGCACTGGTTGGTGAAGCGCGATGAGCCGCGCCTTGGCATCATCTGCCCTGTCCATCAAGGGGTACCGGGTCAGGATGCGCGAATAAGCTTCAGCCGCCTCCTTAACGAACGGTTCGATCATGCGGGCCCTGAGCACCTCGGGCACGCAATTCGGGGGCTTATTGAAGGCCACGCAATTGGGCCGCGCCCGGATCATGTTGACTTCGCTTTCGTAGGACTGCCCCAGCAGATACAGAACTTCGTCCGCCCTGCTGTAAAGCGGATACTTGTCAACCAATGAACGCAAGCGGGCGATGGCAGCGGGATAAGACTGGCGCAGATAGTAGAAGCGCCCGACGCGGTACTCTCGGTCAGCAATTACTTCCTGAACTTCCCGCAGCCGCTGCTTGGCCTCTGGAACCAGCTTGCTGTCCGGGAACTGCATGATCAATTGCCGGTATTCCTCCTCAGCGCGCATGGCGTGGGTATAATCGCGGTCGGGCTTTTCCATCTGCTGATAATGGATGTTCGCGATCTTGAGCTGCGCCTCAGCAGCCTCCGGCATGTTGGGGAAGAAAGTAATGAAATCTTTGTATTCAATCTCCGCCTGGGCCTGCGAGGCTGAACCTCCCTCCGCATACCAGGAATCGGCAATGGCCAGCTTGGCGCGCGCGATATATTCGGAGTCCGGGTAGGTGTTGATCAGCGTCTGCAAAGTCAGCCGGGCCACGTCGAAGCGGTTGTGCTTCATGGCGTCCATGGCGCGATCGAACAGCACCTTGTCGGGCTGCTTGGAATCAATGTTCGCAATGGGGTTGCTGACCTTCTTGTTGGTGCAGCCAACCGCGAGCAAGAGCACGCCCAAAACGATCGCGATAACCGGAATACGATGTGGCATTAAGGCCTCGAAAAACAGTTTCCAGTTTCCAGTTTCTAGCTTCTGGATTGCGATGCGGTTTCTGGAAACTGGAAACCGGAAACTATAAACTACACTTTCAATAACGCGGCTTCGGTGGCTGCCTTCAGTAATTTCTGAGCGTTAGTAGTTGGATCGCCTTTGCCGAACACGGCGTTGCCCGCCACCAGAATTTCAGCCCCCGCGCGGACTACGTCTCCAACTGTCTCCAGGTCGATCCCGCCATCCACCTCAATACGATACCCGAGCCGTTGCTGGGCTCGCCACTCGGCTAGCCGGCGAATCTTATGGACCGCGCCGGGAATGAATTTCTGTCCCCCGAAGCCCGGATTCACCGACATGACCAACACATAGTCCACAATATCGAGGACTTCGCTCAAAGTTTCAACCGGGGTCGCGGGATTAATCACCACGCCGACCTGCGGGCCATGACTGCGGATCAAGTGCAGCGTCCGGTTCAGATGCCGGCATGCTTCCTGATGTACCGAAATCCAGTCCGCACCAGACGCCGCGAAGTCCGGAATGTACTGATCGGGATTCTCGATCATCAGATGACAATCCAGCGGCAGGTCGGTTGCCTTTCGCAGGGAACGCACCACCGGCGGCCCAATTGTGATGTTGGGCACGAAATGCCCATCCATGACGTCGACATGAACGATCGTGGCGCCACCTTTGGCTGCGGCCTGGACCTGCTCGGATAAATGGCCGAAATCTGCCGACAGAATCGATGGTGCTAACTCGACCAACTTGGTGCTCCCGGGACGTGGAAATGGCTAGGAAAATTCTAACACGCAGGCTAGTTGATATCGGTCTTTCCTCGGCCCGCCTAGTCATATTTCAACCTCAGCAGGTAGAATCCACAGTCGGCCCCTAAAAGGCTGAAAGTAAGGTATCGGAAGATCAACCACTCATGACCATGCGAGTTCGCAAAGCCGTGTTTCCCGCCGCCGGGCTGGGCACGCGTTTCCTGCCTGCCACCAAGGCTCAGCCCAAAGAAATGCTGCCCTTAGTGGACAAGCCCATCATTCAATATGGCGTGGAGGAGGCTCTGGCCTCCGGTTGCGACCAGATCATCATCGTGACCGGTCGCGGCAAACAAGCGATTGAAGATCATTTCGACGTGAGTTACGAACTGGAGCGGATGTTGCAAGACCGCAAGAAAACCGATCTGCTTGAGATCGTGCGTCACATCTCAGACTTGATTCACGTCGCCTACGTCCGTCAGAAGGAAGCCATGGGGCTAGGCCATGCTGTGCTCACCGCCCGCGAATTGGTAGGGAACGAGCCTTTCGCGGTGCTGTTGGCGGACGACGTCATCGACGCCGACCCGCCGTGCCTCAAGCAGATGATCGATGTCTTCGAACAAACCCAATGCTCGGTTCTGGCTACGCAGATTGTCGAAGGGAAGGCCATCTCAGCCTACGGCGTGCTCGACGTCAAGCCGGTTCCGGGGCAGTTCAACGGGCGTCTGTACGAGATCCGCAACATGGTGGAGAAACCGCGGCTGGAAGATGCGCCTTCGAACCTGGCCATTATTGGACGTTACATCTTGACTCCGACTGTTTTCGATACTTTGTCGCAGACCCAAGCTGGCACGGGTGGTGAGCTTCAACTGACGGATGGCATGCGCTTGCTGCTCAAGCGGGAGAAGATGTACGCCTACGTGTACCAGGGCAAACGGCATGACACCGGCGACAAGCTCGGCTTCCTGAAGGCGACTGTGGAATTTGCCTTGAAGCGTCCAGACCTGGGACAAGCGTTTCGGGAATACTTGAAAACTCTTAAACTGTAGCGCAACCGGTTCACGATTCTCCCAGCGTCATCTTCAGCTTCTTCGACTTCTCTTCCACGCTGTTCGCCAGGTGCTCTTTGTGAGCATCCAGCTTCCTTGCCAGTGCAGCACTGCTGAGGGCGAGTATCTGAGCGGCCAGAATTCCTGCGTTGGTAGCACCAGCCTTTCCTATCGCAACGGTCGCCACAGGTATTCCCGCGGGCATCTGGACAGTTGCTAACAGAGAATCCAGCCCATTGAGCGCGGTGGAGGGAATCGGAACGCCGATGACCGGCAGGCTGGTGTGTGCAGCGATCACTCCGGCGAGGTGGGCGGCCCCGCCCGCGCCGGCAATAATCACCCGGATGCCACGATCCGCCGCCTTGCGGGCGAATTCCGCCGTCCGGTCAGGAGAACGGTGCGCAGAAGTGACGTCAATTTCGTAGGCAACCCCAAAATCCTCAAGCGCCTTGGCCGCCTCGCGCATGATCTCAAGGTCAGAGTCACTGCCCATGACGATGGAAACCACTGGCTTGCTCATTACGTCCTTTCGTCCGCTCGAAACCGCAAACTGTCCGCCTTTTGACCTCATCTTCGCGGTTGTCATTTCGAGGGGATGCATCCCCGAGAAATCTGCTTCCTCCACGCCGATGGAACAGCAGATTCCTCATGGCTGGAAGCCATTCGGAATGACAAGAAAGGTGATGGTCCGCCCAACTCTATTTTTTCAAAGCCTTCGCCGCAATGTCTTTCCGGTAATGCGCGCCTTCGAAACCGACCTTCGACGCCGCGGCATAAGCGCGCTCCACCGCAGTGTTTAACTCCGACGCGCGCGCAGTTATGCCCAGCACCCTCCCGCCTGCTGTGAAATATGCGTTATCGCGCGCCGTCGTTCCTGCGTGAAAGATCTTAACCCCCTCCATCTTGCTGGCCTCTTCAAGGCCCATTACTTTCTTCCCGACTTCAAAGGCGCCGGGATATCCTCCAGAGGCCATTACCACACAAACCGTCGCGTCGGACGACCAGCGGAAATCACCATCGCTGACGCGGCCTTCGATGGCCGCTTCCAGCGCCTCCAGCAGATCGCTTTCCAAGCGCATCAGAATTGCCTGGGTCTCGGGATCGCCGAAGCGGCAATTAAACTCCAGGACCATTGGTCCTCGCGCCGTCATCATCAGACCACAGTACAGCACGCCTCGATATTCCACTCCTTCCGATTTCATCCCAGCGACGACGGGCCGGGCAACGTGCTGGAGAAGCCAATTTTGCATCTGGGCGTCCAGGATGAATTGAGTGGAATAGGCGCCCATGCCGCCCGTGTTGGGGCCAGTGTCACCGTCGCCGACCCGCTTGTAGTCCTGTGCCGGTACTAACGGCGCTACCCGTTCTCCATCACTGAGCACGAGGAAAGAAAGTTCCTCGCCGCGAAGGCATTCCTCCAGCACAACGCGTGAGCCTGCCTCGCCCAGCATTCTTCCGCTCAGCATCTCAGTGGCAACCGCAGTTGCCTCCTCCTTGGTCTTGCAGATCACCACGCCTTTTCCCGCAGCTAGTCCGTCCGCCTTGAGCACCACAGGCATATGAAAATGGGGCAGGGCATGACGCACCTCATCGAGCGACTTGCAGATGGCATAGTGGGCTGTGGGAATGTGGTAGCGCTGCATGAATTCTTTGGCAAAGCTCTTGCTCGACTCGAGCCGCGCTGCCGCACGCGTTGGGCCGAAAATCCTCCACCCGCGCTGCGTGAATTCATCGACCACGCCCAAACTCAGGGGTAACTCTGGTCCCACCACTGTCAGGTCGGGCCGGAGTTGGTCTCCCAGCACAAGCAGCGACTCGATCTTCTTTACGTCGACAGGAAGACATTCGGCTTCGGCGGCGATCCCGCCGTTTCCCGGCGCGCAGTAAACCTTTGAAACACGCGGAGACTGGGTTAGTTTCCACACCAGCGCGTGCTCGCGCCCGCCGCTTCCGATAACGAGAACCTTCATACTCGGACAAACAAGGTTAGGGTCCTGTGGAGCATGATGTCAAACCCGATGCAGCCTTTGCGAAATCGAGCCAAGGACTCACTGGTTCAGTCCTTCAGTCTATTAACCATGTTTAATGCGCGTCGTATAATCGTGCCAGATGATCACCGTCTCCAAGGAAGATTATCTTAAGGCCGTACTCGAAGCGGAGAGCGAAGGCGAGACCGTAATTTCTGCCACCCTTGCGCACCGGCTTTCGGTTTCTCCGCCGGCGGTGACCATGGCGCTGCGCCGGCTAAGAAAAGATGGCCTCGTGCGCGTGCAGGGAGACGGCCACGTGGGCCTGACATCTGCGGGGCGCAAGATCGCGCGCAAGCTCACACTCCGTCATCATCTGATCGAGCGCATGCTCTCGGAGATGTTCGGCATGGAATGGTACAAAGTGCACGACGAGGCTGAGCGGTTAGAACATGCCGTCTCTCCCGACTTCGAAGCCAAGCTGCTGGCCAAGCTGGGGCGTGGCGGGGCTTGTCCGCATGGCAATCTCAGCGAACAGGAAAGCCCTGCCAGCCGTCGTCGTAGAGGCCTGCTCCTGCTGGCAGAAGCCGAGGCTGGTAAGAATTATGTGGTGAGCGGCATCTATGAACGTGACCGGCCGCTACTGGAATTTCTGGAGCATCGCGGAATCCGCCCCGGCGCCCGCCTGCATGTCTCCGGCAGAAATTATGATCAAACCCTGACCCTGGCCACCGGCGCCGGGGCTGTGGCTCTTGGCCGCTCGGCTGCCGAAAAGGTGTGGGTATCAAGAGAATCCCGCATCTCGCGCCGCAACCCCTCTTCGTAGTCGCTTACCTTACAACTGCAGGAAACTGCACTTCCGTAATTAACTATAGTTCACATGCCGTGGTATACTCATGCTAACATCTTAACGCGCGAAGCTCGGCGCGGTAACTCGCAGATGGCAACCAACGTGATCAGCACCGGAGAACAGGCTTGGCGCTCTGAAGTTATCCAGCCCAGTCTCCCCGAGATTCACAGCAGCCTGCCCGTTCCCAAGTCGTCCGCGTTCCTGCGCAAGCTCGTGGCCTTTGCAGGCCCTGGTTTTCTGATCGCTGTCGGCTACATGGATCCCGGCAATTGGGCCACCGATTTGGCAGGGGGGGCGCGTTATAACTACACGCTGCTCTCGGTCATCATGCTCTCCAATTTCATGGCCATTCTGCTGCAGGCTTTGGCCATCAAGCTGGGAGTGGTGACGGGCAGGGACCTGGCGCAAGCCTGTCGCGATCATTTCAGCCGGCCAGTGTCGCTCGGCCTTTGGGTTTTCGCCGAGATTGCCATTGCTGCCTGCGACCTTGCGGAAGTAATCGGCTCGGCGATTGCCCTCAATCTGCTGTTCCACATTCCGCTGCTGTGGGGCGTATGCCTCACTGCGCTGGATGTGTTGGTGATTCTGTTCCTTCAGCAGAAGGGATTTC
This sequence comes from Terriglobales bacterium, assembly GCA_035624085.1. Lineage (GTDB taxonomy): Bacteria > Acidobacteriota > Terriglobia > Terriglobales > Acidobacteriaceae > JAFAGX01. Next base: position 10,355 of record DASPSE010000373.1, on the reverse strand, counting down.
GCTTTCTCGAAGCACTGGTGATCTCATTGATTGCTACTATCGGCATCTGCTTCGGATTGGAGATACTGTTCTCTCAGCCGGGTCTTGCCGGACTGGCCTCCGGTTTCTTCGTGCCTTCCGCGCAAATTATCCGCGATCCGGGAATGCTGTACATCGCTATCGGCATTTTGGGCGCAACGGTGATGCCCCACAATCTTTACTTGCATTCTGCGATCGTCCAAACCCGGAATTTCGAGCGTACTTCCGAGGGCAAGCGTGAGGCGATCCGCTATTGCACCATCGATTCCACTGTCGCTCTCATGCTTGCCCTGTTCGTCAATGCCGCCATTTTGATCGTGTCCGCAGCAACGTTCTATCGCACCGGCAACCATCAGGTGGCCGAAATCCAGGATGCCTACAAACTACTCTCTCCGTTGCTCGGCGTTACAGGTGCAAGCACGGTGTTCGCTCTGGCTCTCCTGGCTTCGGGACAAAATTCCACGTTGACCGGGACGCTGGCGGGGCAGGTCGTGATGGAAGGATTCTTGAGCATTCGCCTGCGCCCATGGCTGCGACGCCTGATCACTCGGGCGTTAGCCATCATACCTGCGGTCGCCGTGACAGCGCTATGGGGAGCGAGAGGGACGGCCAACCTTCTGGTGCTGAGCCAGGTCATTCTCAGCATGCAACTCAGCTTCGCAGTGTTTCCGCTGGTGATGTTCACCAGCGATCGACGGAAGATGGGCGAATTCGCAAATGCGATCTGGTTGAAATCTCTTTCCTGGGTGACCGCGGTCTTCATCGCAGTCCTCAACGGGTGGCTGCTGATGCAAGCCGTCCACGGCTAGGCCAGGCCCTACGCGATCCTCTTCGACTAAACTGGACACTTCACAACGGGAGGTTCCCATGGGCGCTATCAGCAGAAAAACCGTCGATTTGACCCAGTATCCGGATCTGGTCGTGATTTATCTCGGAATGCGCGTAAACGCGCTTACGGGTATCAAAACCTTGTTCGGGTTTGGTCCGAAGATTTCGAACGCGGTTGCAGCCAAGCCTGATGGCCTGCTACTTCACGAGCCCATCATCTACTCGCTGTTCCCAGTGCATGCGGGCATGCGGCAGTACTGGCGGGATTTTCAGTCGCTTGAAAGCTGGTCGCGCTCGGAACCTCACAAGATCTGGTGGCAGAACTTCCTGCGCGACTCGGGCGGCACCGGATTCTGGCACGAGACTTATTTCATGCGCGGCGGCATTGAAGCAATCTATGACGACGTGCCTGTTCCCGTCGGCTTGGCTCGATTTGCACCCCCGATTGCTGCTCGCGGTGCCATGTTCTCGGCGCGCAAAAGGTTGAAACTTGAAGGAGAGCCGCCGTCGCCGCCGCCAGTTCCCGAAGAAACGGCTTAGAATATATGCAAGCTGGAATTCCTGCGCTGCTTCGCGCTCGACGCTCCGGCATCTATTGTTCAGGAAGGCAGTTATGAATAGTTTCAACAGCCGTTCCATGTTGCGCGTTGGCGGTAAGGAGTATGAAATTTACCGTGTCGACGCGCTCGACAAGCAGGGAATCTCAACCCAGCGTCTCCCTTATTCCCTACGCATCCTGCTGGAGAACCTGCTACGCACAGAGGACGGGCACAATGTTACGCAAGATGACATTCGCGCGCTCGCAAGCTGGAACAGCAGGTCGAGACCCGACAAGGAAATCGCCTTCACTCCCAGCCGCGTGCTGATGCAGGATTTTACCGGCGTTCCCGCGGTGGTTGACCTGGCAGCGATGCGCGATGCGATGAAGCGCCTCTCCGGCGATCCGGCGCTAATTAACCCGTTGCAGCCTGCCGAACTCGTTATCGATCATTCAGTGCAGGTCGATCAATTCGGGACACCGAACGCGTTGCAACTGAATGCCGAGCTTGAATTCCTAAGGAACAAGGAACGCTACGCATTTCTGCGCTGGGGACAAGCGGCCTTCCGCAATCTGGCGATTGTGCCGCCTGATACCGGGATCGTGCACCAGGTGAATCTCGAATATCTCGCGCGTGTCGTTTTTGTGCAGGAAACACCGGGCAAGCGCGTGGCCTACCCCGATACCGTCGTCGGCACTGATTCCCATACCACGATGATCAACGGCCTTGGCGTTCTGGGCTGGGGCGTTGGCGGAATTGAAGCAGAGGCTGCGATGTTGGGCCAGCCGGTGTCCATGCTAATCCCACAAGTGGTCGGCGTGAAGCTGACGGGGAAACTGCGCGAAGGCGGAACCGCGACCGATCTCGTGCTGACTATCACCGAGATGCTGCGAAAGCACGGCGTCGTCGGTAAATTCGTCGAGTATTTCGGCCCCGGCCTGCAGGAGTTACCGCTCGCCGACCGTGCCACCATCGGCAACATGTCGCCAGAGTACGGCGCCACGTGTGGCATCTTCCCCATCGACAAAGAAACGCTCAACTACCTGCGTTTGACTGGGCGCTCGGAAGAACAGGTCGCGCTGGTTGAGGCATATTGCCGCGAGCAGGGGTTGTTCCACGATGACAAAACTCCGGAAGCACAATACTCCGAGTTGCTTTCACTTGACCTGACAACGGTCGAGCCGAGTCTTGCCGGCCCGAAGCGGCCGCAGGATCGGGTGCCGCTTTCCCAGGCTAAGCAGTCGTTCGAGCAGGCGTTACCCTCGTTGATGAAACCCGGCAAAGGGGCGCAGAAAGTGGCAGAAACAGTTTCCGGGAACGGTCATCTGCACCATGGAAGTGTAGTGATTGCTGCGATCACGAGCTGCACCAACACGTCGAATCCTTCGGTAATGCTGGCCGCGGGTCTGCTCGCGAAAAAGGCTGTGGAGCGGGGGCTGCAAGTACCTGCGTGGGTGAAGACTTCGTTGGCACCAGGCTCCAAGGTCGTTCGCGATTATCTGGAGCGCGCCGGTCTGACCGGATACCTCGAGAAACTGAAATTTCACATCGTGGGCTATGGGTGTACGACCTGCATTGGGAATTCCGGCCCGCTACCGGAAGAAGTAGCGCGCGCAATCGACGTCAACAATTTGGTGGTCGCGTCGGTACTCTCAGGCAATCGCAACTTCGAAGGGCGAATCAATCCTGATGTTCGGGCCAATTACTTGATGTCTCCGCCACTGGTGGTTGCCTTTGCTCTGGCGGGCCGCATTGATCTGGATTTAAGGAAAGATGCGATTGGCACCGACAAACATGGCAGTCCAGTTTATCTCGCCGACCTCTGGCCATCGCGCACCGAAGTGGAGGAAGCGATGAACAAGTCAATTTCTTCTGACATGTTCCGCAAAACGTACGGGGAAGTCTATGAGGGCGACGAGCGCTGGCGGGCGATGGCCGTACCGAAAGGCGAAACCTACGCATGGGAGCCGGATTCCACTTACATTCGCCAGGCTCCGTACTTCGAGCGTATGACAGTTAGACCGGGAGCGGTTGAGGAAATTCGGGACGCGCGCGTGCTGGCCGTGCTCGGAGATAGTGTGACCACCGACCATATCTCGCCGGCGGGTTCGATCAAGAAAGACAGCCCAGCGGGAAAGTATCTGATCGAGAACGGCGTCAAGCCGGCGGATTTCAACTCGTATGGATCGCGCCGCGGCAATCACGAGGTGATGGTTCGTGGCACATTCGCCAACGTGCGGCTGCGCAACAAGATGGTCCCCAATCTAGAAGGCGGATTCACACGGCATCTGCCGGATGGCGCGGAGATGAGCATCTTTGAAGCCTCGGAAAAATACCTTGCCGAAGGTGTTCCGCTGCTGATCATCGCTGGCAAGGAATACGGTTCCGGCTCGTCGCGTGACTGGGCGGCCAAAGGGCCGCGCCTGCTCGGCGTGCGAGCGGTCATCGCAGAAAGCTACGAGCGCATCCATCGTTCGAACCTCGTCGGGATGGGAATTCTGCCTCTACAGTTTCTCGAGGGCGAGAATGCTCAGTCCCTTGGATTGACCGGCGAAGAAGTTTTTGAGATCAGCGGCATCCGCGACGTAGTCGAACACTTCGCGCCGGGGCGGCAGGTGAAAGTAAAGGCCAAGAGCAAAGGAAAAACAGACGAGTTCAACGCGCTGGTGCGAATCGACACGCCACAGGAAGCGCAATACTACGCCAACGGCGGGATTCTGCAATTTGTATTGCGCCAGTTGCTGGCGGGGAGACCGAAACCCGAGGCGGTGACGGCCTGAGACCGATTAGAATTCCTTCGCCGAGTCCAGCAGAATCGTCACTGGACCATCGTTGACCAGTTCCACCTGCATGATTTCCTGGAAATGGCCAGTTTGGCAGGTGAGGCCCGCGGCTCGGATGCGTTCAACGAAGTATTCGTACAGCTCACGAGCGCGTTCCGGAGGCGCCGCTGCATCGAACGATGGGCGCTTGCCCCGGCGAACATCCCCGTAGAGCGTAAACTGGGAAACTACCAGCACAGCGCCGCCGGTTGCGGACACGTCCAAGTTCATCCTTCCGTTTTCGTCTTCGAAAATACGCAGTCCAGCGATTTTGTCGGCTAGGTAATCAGCGTCTTTTTCAGTGTCCTCTCGGGATACGCCCAGCAGCACGAGCAGTCCGCAATCAATCTTGCCGGTCACTTTAGTCCCAACCGTCACTTGCGCCTGCCTCACACGTTGGACCACAGCCCGCATGTCTACTCCCAGCGTTTCCGGCCACGAAGTCTTTCATGATATACACCACTGTCGGTTTGAACAGGCAAGCGCTCACATCACCCTATGTTTGACCCTGGCAAGTGCCAGCAGTTAGGATGCTTGGTGAGCCTGCGCGTTTCGCCTTCTGTCGCGACGGGACTCTCCTTTACACCGATTCGTGCGGGCCGTTAGACTACTCCTTTCCTTTTCAGCTCATCGGGAGGCAGACGCGTATGGCTGTTGCCACGAAGAAGGAGTTGGTGGAAAAGGTCAGGCAGATTATCAGCGAGCAACTGGGAATCGATGAGGCGGAGATTACCCCTAACGCTTCCTTTATCGATGACCTGGGAGCAGATTCCCTGGATCAGGTGGAGCTGGTGATGGCGCTGGAGGAAGCCTTCGATTTGGACATCTCTGACGAAGACACGGAGAAGATGCTCAGGGTACAGGACGCCATCGACTATGTTGAGAAACACGCAAAATAGCACAAGGAGAACTCATGGCAGCCGTGGATGAGAAAGTAAAACAGATCATCGTGGAACAACTGGGAGTGGACGAGGGCGAAGTCACTCAGAATGCCTCGTTTGTGGACGATTTGGGCGCGGATTCCTTGGACACGGTGGAACTGGTGATGGCCTTTGAGGAGGCCTTCGAAATCGAAATTCCCGATGAGGACGCTGAGAAAATCCGCACCGTCCAGGATGCGGTGGATTACATCTCCAAGCACGCGAAAGGCGGGAAGTAGTTGGCCCGTCGCGTTGTTGTCACCGGGATCGGCTTGATCTGCGGGGTGGGTAATACCACCGAAGAAGTCTGGCAGAATCTGTTGGCGGGCAGATCGGGCATTTGCCGCATCACACAATTCGATGCCTCCCAGTTTGCCTGCCAGATTGCAGCGGAAGTCAAGAATTTTGACCCGCTGCAATTCATCGACAAAAAAGAAATCAAGAAGATGGGCCGCTTCATCCATCTGGCCATTGCGGCCGCGGATGAAGCTGTGAAATCGTCCGGCTTGCAGGTAACGCCTGAGAATGCAACCCGCAGCGGTGTGCATATTGGCTCAGGAATCGGTGGATTTGACGTCATTGAGCGCGAGCATAAGAATCTGCTGAATGGAGGACCGCGCAGGATCTCACCCTTTTTCATTCCCGCCGCTATCGTCAATTTGGCGGCCGGCCACGTCAGCATACGCTTTGGGGCGAAAGGCCCGAACGAGGCGGCCTGCACTGCCTGTACGTCCAGCGCGCATTCCATAGGGGATGCCTACAAAATCATCGTGCGTGGCGATGCCGACGTCATGATTGCCGGTGGCACCGAAGCAGCGGTGACTCCCATGTCGGTGGGCGGATTCGGCGCCATGCGGGCGCTTTCCACTCGCAATAATGCGCCGGAGAAGTCCAGCCGGCCGTGGGATTCGGCTCGCGATGGATTCGTGATTGGCGAAGGCGCAGGGATTCTGATTCTCGAAGAACTGGCAATTGCGCGCCGCCGCGGAGCAAAAATCCTGGCCGAAATTGTGGGGTATGGGATGAGCGGGGACGCTTATCACATCACCGCCCCGGCCGAGAATGGCGACGGCGCCTATCGTGTGATGCTGAACACCTTGAAGGATGCGGGCATTCAGCCGCAGCAGGTCGGCTACATCAACGCGCACGGCACTTCCACAGATATCGGGGACAAGCTGGAAACCGTCGCTGTCAAGCGGGCCTTTGGCGACCACGCGTACAAAGTAGCGGTCAGTTCGACCAAGTCCATGACTGGTCATCTGCTCGGCGGCGCGGGCGGTCTCGAGGCGGGGATCACGATTCTTGCCTTGCGCGACCAGATCTTGCCGCCCACCATAAACTTGGAGAATCCCGATCCCGAGTGTGATCTCGACTACGTCCCGAATCACGCCCGCAAGGCAGCCGTCGAGTATGCCATGTCCAATTCGTTCGGATTCGGTGGCACGAACGGGGCGCTGCTGTTTCGCCGCTGGGTGGAATAAGCTTCCGGCGTCAATTTTGTGTGCTATCCAGGAGGTTCGCAACACAACCTCGCATTGTCATTCTGAGCGAGGCTAAGAATCTATGGATTTGGATAGAAACGCATAGATCCTTCGCGGCCTGATGGCCACTCACGATGACAATATGAATAGGTTTCTCAGGAGTTTCTTCCCGCCTAATCGCTAGTCATCCGGTCATGCCCGCTTTTCCTTCCCGGTAATGACACCTTTGTACTCGGGGATTGTCCTTCTTCGCTTTTGCCAAGGCTCCACGCGCGCGCCAGAATAGCTCCTAAGGCAACCATGCTTATGGACAGAGGTCTCGGAACCGCTGTTGTGCCCCTTCCCTCCAGCCGAAAGGCTTCCGCCCGGGCGGCATTGATTGAGCTGAAAGATCCCGTCAGAACCGTCATTTCAGATTGTTTTCGGCAGTTCGGTATCGAGACGACTATTTTGGGTACCGATGCCGCGGATCGTCTGAAGCACGAGAAATTTGAAGCCTGCGTGGTAAAGCTGTCGGCCCCGGCCGGAGACGTTATGGAATCGGTCCGCACTTCGCCGTCGAACAGCCGCATGGTCATCTACGGGCTGGGTGGCAGCGCCCACGATGCCCTGCGGTTCTCAAGGTACGGCGTCAATGCTGTTTTCCGCGAGCCACTGGAACGGTCTGCAGCCATGAAGCTAGTGCGCGCCACGCAGATGCTCGTGCTGCATGAATTGCGTCGCTACGTGCGCATTCCAGTGATCACTGAGATTAGTGTGCAGGTCATGAACGAGAATCGCCGCTTCAACGCCACCAGCATGGAGGTCAGTTCCGGAGGCATGTCCATGCGTAGCGCTGAAGACGTTGCCGTGGGCCAGGCGGTCGAAATTTCCTTTGCGCTGCTGACTCTGCCGCGCGTCTGGGTTAAAGCCAACGTTAGTTGGCGAAATCCCGTGGGCAAAGCCTTCGGAATTCGCTTCGAAAATACAGACGATCGCCGGTTGCGGGTCAAAGAGTGGGTCGAGGGATATCTGGAGAACTAGGAGCCCAGCAGTTAACCGCAAAGAACGCAAAGTGACGCCGCAAAGATCGCTAAGCGAGAAATCCTTCACGCACTTTGCGGATTTGCTTAGCGGACCTTGCGGTTAAGAAGTTAATGGCAGTGCGCTTGGGCCGGGAACTTCTCGGTAAGGGAATTAGTTTGGCTTGCGAGCTTTGCTGTCGGCCAGAAGTTGCAGAAGAGCGGTATCGGCGGCGTGGCGAAATTTCTCTGCGGCTGCCACCCTTGGGCTGAACACGGCATCCGCGCTCGGCTTTTGCCGGATGCTTTCCCGCAACTGCTCAGCGTCGGCGGATTCGTTCGTGATCACCTGGGTGTAGAACCACAGAAAGTGGCGCATTTGATCGAGAGCTGCCTTCAAGAACTGAAGCGATTCCATCTCGGGCAGCTGGCAAAGCGCTTCCATCAACTCGGGATCACCAGGAGCCTGCATCGCGGCACAATTCAGCTGCTGCTGAATCGCGCGCAGGTCCTCCGTCACACGCAGAATCCGTATGTGCAGGTCATCGAGAATATCGTCGGTTTGCATCGTGCCGCGCTCTCTGCGTTCTCAACATCTCATCCGCGCCTGGTAACGAACAGATGTCCCACGTACATGCGGCTTTCGTAATTCACTCCATTACTTTCGTATGAAGAAGTTTTGCACGGCGGGAATTTGCAGCAGAGAGCGGACGCGGCTGTTGCACAATGCGCCGGAGCCGCGTGTTTTCGGGTTTTTTTGATGTATGCATCCCGGCAGAGATTTTCTGATGCACGCCACCTGTGCCCCATTCGCTCAAGCGTAACCAATTTCCGCGTCGCACAGCGTTACGCGCGGAAGCATGAGGCTCCATCAGACAGTACATCGGTAACAGGACACACAGCCTTTTGTCGTGAATAACAATTACTCTGAAGCTGCTTCCAGAGCGGCAGCTGCCCGCTGATCATCCCCAAAATCGCCCTCCCATCTGGCGATGACCACAGTCGCCAGACAGTTGCCGATCACGTTCACCGCCGTGCGTCCCATGTCCATGAACTGGTCGATACCCAGCAGGATAAAAATCGACTCCGTTGGCAAGCCGACAGTCGTGGCCGTTGCCAGGAGGATCACGATGGCTGCCCGGGAAACCCCGGCTACACCTTTGCTGGTCAGCATGAGTACGAGCGTTATGTAGAGTTCACGTCCGAAACCCAGGTGCAAGCCGGAGGCCTGCGCCACAAAGATGGCGGCCAGTGAAAGATAGAGGGCAGAACCGGCGAGGTTGAAGCTGTACCCGGTTGGCATGACGAAGGCCACAATCGGACGAGGTACGCCAAAGGCTTCCATGCCTTCCATGGCGCTTGGCAGGGCAGCCTCGGAACTTGCAGTCCCAAAGGCAATCGAGGTGGATTCTGCGATGGCGCGAATGAAGCGAGTGACCGGAACTTTGGCTAACAGCGCCACCGGCAGCAACACCCCAAATAAAAAAACAGCCAATGCAACGTACAAACTCACGAGCAGTTTCGCCAAATTGCCGAGAACTCCCATGCCAGTTGAGGCCACAGTCGAAGCGACTGCTCCCAACACTCCCAAAGGCGCGAAGAGCATGACGATGTTGGTGAATTTGAACATCACCTCGGTGAGGCTTTCTGCAAAGGCCAGCATGGGACGCCGCTTGTCCTCGTTCTTCACCATCGCCAGCGCGACGCCGAACAGCAAACTGAAGACCACCACCTGCAATATCTGATTTTCCGCAATAGATTTGGCGATGTTCTCCGGGAAGGCGTGCAGCACGGTCTCGCTGGCGGATAACTTCTCCATCTTTACTGACTCCGCAGGGCCGGTAATCTGCGCGCCAACGCCGGCTTTGCTGATGTTGATCGCAGCTAGTCCGATAAACAGCGCGATCGTGGTCACCACTTCGAAGTAAATGATTGCCTTGATGCCCATGCGTCCGACCTTTTTCAGATCGGAATGCCCGGCAATCCCGCTGACCAGCGTAGCGAACAGCAACGGCGCAATGATGACTTTGATCAGCCGCAGGAAAATCTGCGCCAGCAGGCGCAGGTCGAGAGCGAATGTGGGGAAATCATGGCCAATTTCTGCTCCGAGCAGCATGGCCACGATGATCCAAGCCGTCAGCGACGGCGCGAAGCAACCATACAGAACACATCCAGCAAGCGCCAGCCAGCGTGTACCAGCAAGGATCGTCGCGGGGAGATGGGCAATGCCAAGAAAATTGCTGGCAGCAGTGAGCGCAGCAATGGCGATCATAATCAGCACCGTTGCTGCGATCGTGCGCCGCATGCGCTGATACATTATCAGAACTGTGTCCCGCCTCCGGTATAATCCGCCATTCACGGTGAAAGGCGGCATTTTGTTCGGTCAATACCGAATAGCGCTGACTTTGCTGCTGGCTGCCTCATTTCCCCTCGCGGCACAGCGCGAGCCTGTTCTTAAGCAGATCGATCTTCCCCATGCTTACTACTACCGCGAGATGTACCTGTCGCAGCTCACAACCGGACCGAGCTCTGCAGCGTGGTTGCCGGATTCGCGCTCGCTTGTGTATTCCATGGCAGGATGGCTATGGAAACAAAATCTGGATTCGACAACCGCCGAGCAGCTCACGGCTGGCCCCGGATATGACTACCAGCCCGATTGTTCGCAGGACGGCCGCTGGGTCGTGTACTCGTCCTACTACAAAGATGCCATTGAATTGTGGGCCTTGAATCTCCAGACGAAGCAGTC
>DASPSE010000371.1:0-8192 GCA_035624085.1 Terriglobales bacterium | reverse complement strand
CGAACCCCCTCAAGCTTTTTCGGCTCTGGGTGCTTACAGACTAGCTGTGGTATGTGGCGCTTGGACCTGTCCCGGCATTGTGTTCTACCAGCGGAACCCTAGCCACCATTCGGAGATAGCTAATTATACAGAACATCTGATTCAGTAATCGCCTCCAGAGTGCTTGTGTTCGGGGCATAACTATCAGTCGCAGACCGACGCAGCCGGACTCAGGGTAGCTGACAATTCCACCAGTGGAAGGGGCGAACTTCGACCCAATGCGCCAACAGGTCGAATGTTGGCAAGCGCTGCAGTTGTCGCCGGAAGTGGCCAGGCCGACGATCTACCGGACGTTCATCGAAGGCGAACTTGAAGTGCCGAAACACCTGGTGCGGAAACCTGCCGTCGCTAAAACATCGGTTTCAGCTCGGGCAGATATTCCTTTGCCATGCGTTCGGCTATCGGAAGCGGGTCGTCTTTGGACTGCAGATTTTTCAAGACCATGATGCGCAGGTTTTGTTCGGGAAAGATATGATTGATGTCGCCGATCCCCCGCACAATCCGTCCAACTGAGAATTATTGCTCAGGAACACGTATGCAGCGCTATAGGGTTACACATACGAGTTTTTATCTTTTGCCGACTGTCTAACCGGCAGCGGCGATGCCTGGCTCTTGTAAGAGTACCTTGGAAAAAAGGTGTGCCCGATTCTCGAATCCTTGGGCCTCGTAGAACTTATGTGCGTCCTTGCGGTGAAAGGCAGAATCCAGCTCAATCCTTGGACAACCAGCTTTCACGGCCACTTCAACGATGGCGTTTAGCAATGCACGACCGATGCCTCGCCCCCGCTGCTGCTCATCGACAACGAGTTCATCGATATGAGCAAGGTAGCCTGCCTGCCACAGGTTGTTCGTGAGAGTCAGAGAACAGAATCCGACAACCCTGTCATCTTCGATTGCGCAAATATAGTGTTGAGCATCGCCCCGAATCGCACGGGCATAAACCGTGCTGAGCGCTATTCGGTCCAGTTCCTTGGACGGCCACAGCTGCTTCAGAAGTAGAAAAACCTGATCGAAATCGGTGTCACGGCATTCCCGGATTTGCCCCATGTGTCAATTATAAGTAAGGATTCCTCTCATTCCAAAGGCAGCGGCGCCGCATATGGCTCGGCTCGAAGCCTCAGACTGTTCGCAAAGAACGAAACTGTGTGGTAGAACCCGACCAAAGCGATCAACTCGAAGATCTGATCGACACTAAAGGCGGTTGCAAGGTCTTTCCATAGTTTGTCGGAGATGTCGGCCGCGTCGTGCAATTCGTCGACCAGCCGGATTAGAAGTTTCTCCTCTTCGCTCCAAGCCGGCTCATCGGCGCCGCCGCATACGGTCGCGCGTACCTGGTCGGTCTTCAGGGCGGCGCGATCGGCGAAGAACGCAATATGCACGCCCCACTCATAGCCAGGCCGGCGGCGACGTCCTCCGCCGGATAGTCAAATTGATGAAACGTAGCGCCCGTCGGCGGATTGGCCTGCTCCCATGCGATAGTTCTGCGAATGGCTTCATCCATTGATATAAGGTCGGCATACCCGAGCTCTCTGCGGATCCGATCGGTATTGCCAAATGAATGTTGCGCTGCGTTGCCGAACGCCAGCAAATGCTTCGGCGTACACTCGCTCGGCAACAGAACGAACCTGCCAGACCACTGGGTCTGTGCCACGATCTTCTTCTGCCATTCCAGTTCACTCAAAGCGGGTTCGTCACATACGTGATAGATTCGCCCATTACCATTCGGAGAAGTGCATGCGAGAGCTATCGCGTGTGCGACATTGTCGACGTATCCTCGCGGCCCTCGCCAGGCGGCGTAGTCCTCCGGCAGGATGATGAAAGGCCGATTGTCCATCACTCGTTTTACGACACTGTAGAACGACCCTGCGACCCACGCAAGATCGCTGACCTTCATGTTCCCGCGGCGGCATTGGCAGTCGGCGCCCTGCGTCTTGCCTTCTTAATTTTTTCTCCTTGACTTCGTTGGATATATCGTTAGTTTGCTAACTTCAAATATATACTATTCTTCTGCCATGCGCGCAGTCAAGAGGTTCTACCGGCTTCTTTGAGGGGCGCTTCGGTCGACCGGGGCGACGATCCGAGGATCCGGAGAACAAACCCGAGTAAAAAATTGAAAGGAGTTTCATCCGTGAGAGAGAAAGGTACAGTGAAGTGGTTCAACGGGGCGAAGGGATACGGCTTTATCCAACGCTCCACGGGGGAAGAAGTGTTCGTGCACTTCTCCGCGATTCAGGAGAACGGTTACCGCACGCTCAATGAGGGTGAGACCGTGGAGTTTGATCTGCTGAAAGGCCCCAAAGGCTTCCAGGCGGCAAACGTCGTGCGCACCTAGACCCGAACCATTCGAGCCCTGTCAAAGTTATTTGTGCAGCATTCTGGATGAGTTCAGTCGGCCCCGACAACGTGGTCATCAGAACTCTCGAGTTGTCCGTAAAACGTCACATTGGAATCCGGACAATTGGAGCCACTTCAAACCATAACCCGGCGATTGCGCAAACTGCGCGGCAGCAATAGCCAGCAGCAGACATGACAACACTGAAATGGATCTCATAAATGCGGATTCTCTTTTTTTGGTTCCGTGCGGGCTTGCCCTTAGAACATCTAACAAAACCTCTTTTCCCCAGCAACTCGGAGAAGAGTCGGGACATCCCTCCGGGCAGGAGTTATCCAATGGCTATCCAACTATTGCCTGACAGACTGTGGAATGTAATCGAACCATTTATCCCTGTACCCAAAGCGAAACCAAAGGGTGGAAGACCGCGTTTGGCGACCCAACTCCGATACGAGGGCCGAGCGACCATGTTCCGTACTACCAACGTGCGTGCCATGGGCATACATTTCATACAGGATGTTTCCTTCCATGAAGGGCCTGACCTCATCCTTTTGCAGAGTCGAAAGTTTCCTTCTCAGTTCCGCCGCTTCAGGCGTATCAAGGCTTGCCCTCATGTCTTCCACGCCCTTGGAATAGTGCTTGTAGGGTTCGATTTCGGCCTGACTCATGTGCAGTTCGCGGAGGGGCCCGACGTTCTTTTTGCCGAACCAATCCCATCCGATCCCGTACACGTCGTCAACATAGCCGTTCCCATCGTCATCCTTGCCGTTATTCGGGATTTCCTTGGTGTTGATCCACATCTTTCCCGGAAAAACGCCGGGATCAACACCGGCATCCCAGATAGCGATCACGGTGGGTGTTAGATGGTTGCTCTCGGAGAGCGTGACGGTGCGCTCCGCCCAAATGTCCTTTTTCTTGACGTGGTGGGCGGCAATAAGTACCTGCAGTTCCTGAACCATGAAATCCTTGTGAGGCAGAATCTCCCTGATCATGAAACGTGTGTTGACGATGTCCATGGCTGCTTCTTTGGGAATCGTGGCCGTCTTCTGCGCAAGCGTGTCGTAGTGCTGTTCGACCATGCCGGCCAAGAAATTCGGCGAGTAGATCTCCAAACGCCCCTTCTGCGCTTTCACCTCGTTCTGCACAGTTTCGTAGGGCAGCTTCCGCATGCGCTCAGCAAAGTCCGACTCGAAGACTTTCCCGGCCTGTTCAGTTCCCGCTTTCGCACTGTCGATCAACGGCTGTTCAACCAGGCCGGCCATCGCCTTGGCCGCAGGCTTATCTTCTAACGCACTCTTTTCTTGAAGATAAGACAGCGCCTCGTCGTAGTGGCTAGTCAGATAGGCGATTTGCATCAGGGCGTTGTAATAGTTCTTCAGAGTCGTCTTGTCCTCGATGTCATAGTCCCGCAAATCGCTTATAAGGTCTCGCTGCAGCCCCGAGATGAGCTTCACGAAGGCATCGTCATTCAGCAAATCCGAAGCCTTGCCGGAAACCGGATAGCTGTGGACGGGTAGCTGGTCAGCAGCTTCAACCCTCTTTTTCGCTTCCTGGCCAAGAGCTGGCTGGACGATTGAGAAGGCAAAGGCAACCAACACGAGCCGAGTGTAGAGCCGCATACAAACTCCTCCTTCGGTTCCACGCGTATAGATACGTGAAAAAAAACAAGCAGCGTCTCAACAGAAACGGTCAGTGCCACGCGAGCATTGATCAAATGAGACGTCTCGAATACAGCCGCCCATAGGCTCCAGCCGCTGACTGGACCGTTCCCCTTTATTTGCCGCCAACGTAGACCACACCTTGCTTCATGACAAACGTAGGGCGTTGCGTTGCCTTGATGTCGGCCAGTGGATTGCCCGGCACCGCAACAATATCCGCCGCCTTTCCGGGCTGAAGAGTTCCAGTTTGTTCAGCGATGCCCAGCAAGTCGGCGCCATTAGCTGTGCCCGCAATCAATGCCTGCGCGGGCGACATCCCGTCATTGGTCAAAAGCCAAAACTCCAGGCCGTTCTTACCGTGCGGCCCAACCCCGGCATCTGTGCCCATGGCGATGGGTACCCCGATCTTAACTGCGTGTTGGACCATCTGATCTATCTGTGAGCTCGCCGCGCGTGCCTTAACCGCGACCGCCGGTGGAAACTTGTCGAGGTTCTTGCTTCCCCAATAGCTGGCAGAGAGCGTCGGAACCAGATACACGTGCCGCTTTTTCATCTCCATTAAGGTGTCGTCCTGCAGGAAGGTTCCATGCTCGATGGAGTCCACGCGGGCTGCGATTGCCATTTTCGCCGCCCGGTCGCCGTGGCAATGGGCCGCCACCTTGCGGCTCCAGGCATGGGCCTCGGAGACGATCGCGTTCATCTCTTCCTGTGTCAGCTGCACGTTATCCACGGGATCGGAAAGGGAAAACACGCCCCCGGAAGGCACGAACTTGATCAGATCAGCGCCATACTTGATCTGGTAGCGCGCCGCGGCACGACATTCTTCAGCACCATTGCAAATTCCCTGTATGACACCCCAGGGCGCGACTTCCTGCGGCGGAAACGGAGGCTGGTCGGCGTGGCCTCCAGTCGAACCGATCGCGTAGTTCGATACGAGCATGTTTGGCCCGGGAATCACGCCTGCCCGAATGGCGTTCCGCAGTCCAAGAGCGACATAGTCGGTCGAACCCACATCGCGAACCGTGGTCACACCGGCTTCCAGCGTTATCTTGGCGTAGTGCGCGCCGTAGAGCGCCTGCTCCGCCGGAAATCGGAACATTCCTTCGTAAAAATCCAAATACCAGTTCTCGCTGGACTCCCCGCTAAGGTGCACATGGGCATCAATGAAACCCGGAAGCAACGTAGCATCACCCAGGTCAATGATTTGCGCATCGGCGGGTATCGCCGCGTCGCTGCCCACGGCCTGAATATTCTTTCCCACGACGACGATTACGCCATGCTCCACCAACTTGCCCGACACCGAATCGAAAAGATGGGCAGCCTTCAGCACCACAGGCCTTGCCGTGCTGTCAGCACCACTCGCGTTGATAGACGATGCCAATAGAGACGCTAACGTCACTACAAAAAGGTGAATCCAGATGTTCTTTTGTAAATTCATCTGTCCTCCTTACAAGCATTGGTGGCAGCAGCTGCCATGGCTTGCGGAAAATTAACTTATCGTCACGTCCCTACCGATCGGGCCAAACTGGGCAGCAAACGCCACTTGATTTGCGACGGACGCGGCATCCCGCTAGCTATTCACCTCACTGGGGCGAACCGTAACGACTTGACGCAAGCGCTCTCTCTGGTGGACGCCATTCCTCTTTTGCAGGGAGAGCGCGGACGGCCGCGACACCGTCCGGATTGTGTTCTGGGTGACCGCGGGTTTAGGTCTCCAATCCTGCTTGTTTTCAACTTTCGCGCAAGGCGACAATCGGATTCACTCTGGCCGCACGCCGCGCCGGTACATAGCTGGCCAGAAGTGCAACCACGATTAGGATCAGCGGCACTGCGACAAACACCTCCGAATCGAGCGGGCGGACTCCATACAGCAAGGCCGCAATCATCGGGGCAGTTATTCCCGACAGCACCAACCCAATCACCAGTCCGATCCCGGCCAGTCCCACGCCCCTGCTCACAATCATTTTTCCGATGGTCGAGGGCATGGCGCCGAACGCCATGCGCACTCCAATCTCGTGCGAACGCTGACCCACCGTGTAAGCCAACAGGCCGTAAATTCCCACTGACGCCAGCAGAAGCGCCACCACGGCAAATACCCCCACTAATTCAGCGGAGAAGCGGCGCGAAGCCAGAGAACCGTCGATGATCTCATTCATGGTGCGAACGTTATAGACGGGTAGATTGGGATCGACTGCCTGTATCTCACGGCGTATGAGCGGCTCCAGGCTGGTAGCAGATAAAGATGTTTGGACGGTTACGCTCAAATTCCGGATTCGGGGCACTTGGTAGATCGGTGAGTAGATGTGGGGGCTTCCGGATTGATCGAGACCATCGTTCTTGATGTCCGCGATCACTCCAACTACGGTCGGCCACGGCGGGTTGGCTGCGCCCCTAACGCTCCAAACGAAGCTCAAACGGCGGCCAATGGGATCGCGGTCCGGCCAGAAAGTACGAGCCGCAGTTTCATCCACGATGACCACTAGTTGTTTGCCGGGCTCATCGTCTTCCGCGAAATAACGCCCGCGTATCAGCTGAGCCTGTAACACCTTGAAATACTCAGGAGTCACACAGGTAATTTCAGAAAACAGACCTTTACCAGATTCCTCCGGACGGTCCTCAATCTTAACGGGGCGTCGCCGCGACAAGTGGGTGACCGGTAAATCAGTGGTCATCGAAGCGAGGTCAACTCCGGGGATAGCACTCACGCGGCGCAAAGCCTCCCGCACGAAAGAGTTCAAAATTTCGGGCTTGGCGTAGCGATCCATATCGGGATTGTTGGGCACTGGAAGCCAGAGATTGGCGGCGACAATTCTTGAGGGATTGAAACCAGGATTTTCCTGCAGCAGACCCCAAAACGTGCGCAACAGCAGACCCGCTCCCACCATCAGCACCACTGCCAGGGCGGATTCTGATGCGATCAGCACACCCCGCAAGCGGTTGGTTTTAGAACTGGTGCCCGAGCCCCGGGCTCCTTCTCGAATGGCTACTGCAATTTCGGCTTTCGAGGATTGAAGGGCCGGAACCAAACCAAACCCCAGCCCGGCAAGCAGGGAAACCAGCAAGGCGAAAGACAGCACTGTCCAGTCCATCTGCACCTCGGCCAGCCGGGGAATTCGGGCGGGCAGAAACCGTACAAAATGCAACGCCGCCATCGCTGTCAGCACCCCGACAATTCCGGAGAGCAGAGACAGAATCACAGACTCGGTCAGCAACTGCCGAATCATGCGAGGTCGGCTTGCGCCCAGCGCCAGCCGCACCGCCATCTCCCGTTGTCTCCCGGAGGCCCGGGCGAGAAGAAGGTTCGCGACGTTGACGGAAGCCAGAAGAATAATCAGTGCTACCGCGCCCATCAGCACCAGCAACATCGGCCGGACATTGCCCACAAGCGACTCTTGCAGTGATTCAGCCTCAATGGACCAATCGGACCCGGCAGGGTAGTCGGTGGCGTATTCCGCCCGCAGCTGGGCCGTGAAAGCATTCAACCGCGCTTGCGCTTGCTTCAAGCTGATTCCAGGCTTCAAAAGCCCGATCGCTCCGGGCACGAAGCGCAGGCTGCGATTAGGTTTCGGGAAGGGATCGGCCTTGAATCCCGCCGTTACCCACATTTCAACATCAGTAGCGATCGTGCTGCCTGGATGGCGGAATCCGGGCGGGAGAACGCCGACAATCGTGTAGGGATCGTTATCCAGTTGCAGCTTTCGGCCGAGAACTGCGGGATCCCGGCCGAAGTCACTGGACCAGAGGCTATCGCTAATGACGACGGCTTCCGCGAAACCCTGGGCCTCGTCGTCCGGGCCAAATACCCGACCGATCTGCGCCGATGTGCCGAGCATGGAGAAGTAGTTGGGACTCACGGCGAGCGCCTCGAGGCGCTGAGGGTGCTGTGCGCCGGTCAGATTCACGTCGCTTGGCCAGACTGCGGTCACCTGGTCAAAGACACCGGCCCTTGATCTGAGATCGTCCAGTTCGAGAACGGAGAGTCCAATATCCTGCGCTCCCACCCCCCTATTGTTGGCCACAATCTTCACTAACCGGTCCGGGTGGGAAAAAGGAAGCGAACGCAACAAGACCGCATTCACGATGCTGAAAATCGCCGTATTCGCACCCACGCCCAAAGCCAGAGAAAGCACTGCGACGAGGGTAAACCCGGGACTCTTCAAAAG
>DASPSE010000368.1:0-23470 GCA_035624085.1 Terriglobales bacterium | reverse complement strand
GCGCCGTCCAGGTCCGCATCCTCGAAAACGATGAACGGCGATTTCCCGCCGAGTTCGAGGGAAAGCCGTTTATGACTGGGAGCCGTTGCCGCGCGGATGGCGCGTCCAACCTCCGTCGAACCGGTGAACGCGATCTTATCGACGTCGGGATGTTTGACTAAAGCCTCGCCCGTTGAGCCGGCGCCGGTCACGATGTTCACGACTCCGGGAGGAAGCTCAATCTCAGTACAGATTTCCGCGAAGGCCAGCGCCGTGAGTGGCGTGAATTCCGCTGGCTTCAGAATGACAGTATTGCCAGTTGCCAGTGCTGGCGCAATTTTCCAAGCCAGCATCAGCAACGGAAAATTCCACGGAATAATTTGGCCGACAACCCCACATGCGGTGTGACCAGGGAATTCTGAGTCAAGAAGTTGTGCCCATCCCGCGTGGTGGTAGAAATGGCGAGCCACGAGAGGAATATCAATGTCCCGGCTTTCGCGGATCGGCTTGCCGTTGTCGATGGTCTCCAGAACCGCAAGTCTCCGCGAATGGCGCTGAACCGACCGCGCCATCGCGTATAAGTACCGAGCACGCGCGTGTGGAGTGAGCGACTGCCATTTCGGTAAGGCGCTTCTCGCAGCAGAAACAGCTGCATCGATGTCCGCAGCCGATCCCTGGGACACCGTCGCGATCTTTTCGCCAGTCGCAGGATCGATAGAGTCAAAAAACACGCCTTCTATCGGATCGCGCCACGCGCCATCGATGAAATGGCCGAATCGCCGACCGTAACGGTCCAGCCAGGCCAGAGCCTCTTTCGGATCTTCCGGCGCTGGGCCGTACTCCATGGTCACGAATTTTTCAGCGATGGACATGAAACGTAAGCCCCTTGTCATCCTGAGCGAAATCGTCGTTCGTGCAGCGAACGACGATGCAGTCGAAGGATCTCGTGTTTGTCGACCTAGTCACCGGCGCTTTTGGGAGTTCTCTCATCGCATCTTAACCTGAGGTCTTTCCGAAAGCTTCCGCGCAGATAATGCCGTGCAGCGCTTGCGTTACCGCATACTAATAGGGGTCCTTCGACTGCGCGACTGCTTCGCTTTGCGAAGCAGTTGCTCCGCTCAGGATGACAGCTTAACAGCGACGCCCTTACGCAATCGGATGCCGGTAATCCGCCGAATATCGGCCCGTGGCGTAGTGTTCCAACTGCCGCTCAATATCGTTCAATAAACCGCTCGCTCCGAAACGGAAAAGCTCGGCCTTCATCCAAGGCGTACCCAGTTCTTCTTTCATCAGCGACAGCCATTCGATCGACTGTTTTGCGGTGCGAATTCCGCCGGCAGGCTTGAATCCCACGGCCATGCCAGTTTCTTGAGCGTATTCCCGAATGGCCCGCGTCATCACCAACCCGACGGGCAGAGTCGCATTCGTCGGTTCTTTGCCGGTTGAGGTCTTGATGAAATCTGCCCCGGCCATCATCGCTACAAGACTGGCGCGAGCGACATTGCGCAGCGTGAGCAAATCACCTGCGCCCAGGATCACTTTCATGTGGAGGCTGCCGCAGGCTTGGCGAAATTCGGCAATCTCGTCATACAGCGCCTGCCATCGTCCGCCGAAGACATGCGCCCGCGTAATGACAGTGTCGATCTCTTCGGCTCCGGCTTCGACGGAACGGCGAATTTCCGCCACCCGCTCCTCAAACGGGTTCAGGCCTGCGGGAAATCCAGTGGAGACCGCGGCCACTCGAACGCCGCTGCCTTCAAGCGCTCGGCGCGCAGTTTCCACGAACCGGTGGTAAACGCAAACCGCCGCTACTTTGATGTCTAGCTCTCCAATCTCCAGCCGCTTGAGCAGTTCATGCTCGATCGGCTGCCGGGCCTTCGCGCAAAGCCGGCGCACCCGCTCGTCGGTGTCATCGCCAGAAAGAGTGGTCAGGTCCATGCAGGTGATCGCGCGTAGCAGCCATGCAGCTTGCCACTCCTTCTTTACCGTTCGCCGGGCAACGTGGGTTTGCGCCCGACGTTCGACCGCGCTGGTGTTGACGCGAACCTGCCTCACCCAGTCAAGATTCAGGGGAATGCCGCGATTTGCCAGCAGCGGTCGGCCGGAAAGCGTGGCAATCGGCATCTCTGAAACTGGCGGGAATTTTTCTGGGCCAGCGTCGGCCAAACGGTCGGTAATTCCAAAACGTCTTGTGCTTTCGCGAGGCATTGCTTTGCATTGTACGGCAGTTCGGAAGGAAATCGTACTTTCGCCCTTGACACCTTTTGCGCCCCGACGCTAGGCTCAGGTGCCAATTTATTCCGGAGACAAAGACCCTGAACCACTTTAGATCCTTTGCCCGAATTCTGTATGCCTTGGCCCTGACTGTGATCGCTGCCCTGCCCGCCTCTGCTGCGCCGAAGAAAATCATCCTCGACACCGATCCGGGCACGGACGATGCCATGGCCCTGATGCTCGCGTTGAATTCGCCTGAACTGGGTGTCCGTGCTATCACCGTCGTTCCCGGCAACGTGACTGCGGCCCAGGGTCTGGACAACGCGCTGCGCATGGTTTCGCTCGCGAACCGCTGCGACATTCCAGTAGCGGCAGGAGCTCAACACCCGCTCTTTCAGAAGCTCACCACAGCCGAATTCTGGCATGGCAAGAACGGACTTGCGAACATTGAGCTTCCGCCCAGCAAGTGCAAGGTCGATCCGCGTTTTGGACCTGATCTCATTATCCAGATGGTGCATGCCGCCCCGAATGAGATCACCCTGGTTCCCGTCGGCCCGCTTACCAACATCGCCCTCGCCGTGGAAAAAGATCCATCGATTGTTCCACTGGTCAAGGAAGTGATTCTCATGGGCGGCTCGATTTCCGGCGGCAACGTGAACGCCGCTGCAGAAGCTAATATCCACAATGATCCGGAGGCCGCGCAGATCGTCTTCCAGGCAGGCTGGCCGCTGACCATGGTCGGATTGGATGTAGCTAACAAGACACTGCTTACCCAGAAGGAACTCGAGCAACTCGGCAGCACGCATGGTCCGGTGAACGATTTCATCTACCAGGTTGCGAAATTTCTCGTGGATCTTTCTGCAAAATTCGGCTCTCCCGGTACACCGATGTACGATCCGCTTGCCGTAGGAGTGGCGATCGATTCCACGCTGGTGAAAGCTCCGGCGATGCACGTTGACGTAGAAACCCGCGGCGAATTCACGCGCGGCGAGACCGTGGCAAATCGGCATGGCTATGTTGAACGGAATATCCTGCACGGCGATCGCTATGAGATCGAGGGGCTCGACCCGGTCTCGCCGAATGCAAAAGTTTGCGTAGAAGTCGATGCCGACCGATTCTTGCGGCTTTTTGTCTCGAGAATTCAGGGGAAGTAGCGCTAGCCTGATTCAGTTGTCATTCGGAGAAGGGCAGCGACGAGGAATCTGCAGTTGTGCGACTGAAACTGCAGATCCCTCTCCCTCGGCTTCGCTCGGGGCTCAACCGTTCGGTCTCGGCAAGAACCGCTCGGGATGACAACAGGAAGATGCCATTAAGCTGGCCGCCCAAGGGGAACTTATGTTCACGCCACAAAGCCTGAGTATTGCATTGCTGATGATGATTACGAGCGCCATCTGTTGGGGCTCGTGGGCAAATACCTATAAGGGTGTCAAGAATTATCGCTTCGAGCTTTTTTATTGGGATTATGCCATCGGCATTTTTCTCATCTCCCTGATGCTGGGCCACACCATGGGCATGACCGGGCATGGCCCGGACAACCTTGTCAACAATATTCACTCAACCGGTAGTTCGAACATCGTTTACGCGCTGGCCGGCGGCGCTCTATTCAACCTGGCTAATCTGCTGCTGGTGGCCGCGATTGATATGGCGGGACTCGCAGTGGCGTTTCCGGTTGCGGTCGGCATTGCCCTGGTGGTTGGGGTGGTCTTGAGTTACGCGCTGCAGCCCAAGGGAAATGTGGCGTTCCTCGCCCTCGGCGTAGCCTGCGCAGTGGTTGCCGTCATCCTCGATGGAAAAGCTTATGGGAGTCTCGCGGCCGCAGGGCGTTCGGTCTCGAAGAAGAGTCTGATTACCTGCGTTGTTTCCGGAATTCTGATGGGTCTGTGGGCGCCCTTCATGGCGCACGCTATGACGCGAGGCAATCCACTGGGGCCGTACAGTGCCGCCATATTCTTAACCATGGGAGCTCTGCTGTCGTGTTTTATCTGGAATATTTATTTCATGAAGCACCCACTGGTCGGAGAGCCGATAAGCTTTAGCGGATTCTTTCATGCTCCGGCTTCGGGGCATCTGCTGGGTCTTTTCGGTGGATTCATTTGGGGCATTGGCACAGTGTTTAATCTGGTCGCTGCGAGCTTCACGGGAGTAGCGATTTCCTATGCCATCGGCCAGTCTGCTCCGATGGTCGCGGCGCTCTGGGGGATTGTGGTGTGGAAGGAATTCGAAGGCTCAGGATCAAAAGCAAAATGGTACCTGGCCTTCATGTTCGTTTTCTACGCCTTGGCGATTCTTCTGGTTGCAAGAGCGAACGGCTAAGCGGCGGGGCGAGCGTAGTGTCTCAATACAGCGCGTCGTACTTGGTGACTTCCCACTCGCCGTTTTTGTTCTCCAGCGTTACGGAGAACAGCTCCTTGTAGATCCCTGAGCCGGCGGCATTGCTCCGGCGTCTTCCCCGGTAGTGCAGGATGCGCAGCGGCGGCGCATCCTCCCAATCGACAAGCTTCCAGGAAACCAGCGGGTGCTTCGCTTCCGAGTCGCAGATGAACTTAGCGTATTTCTTGCGATAGTCTTTTTCCCACTGGCCGAGGATTTCCCGGCACTGTCCGTCCCGCATGGCGTCGAGATACTTGTTGGCCACGTGCTCGGATGTGCGGTCACGCAGCGGATTGAGCGAAATGGAGATGGGAACGCCGGAGAGCGGGTCCTGCTCTTCCGACCGGGCGAGCACCGGGCCCTGGTGGTCGAGCCAAATCAGATAGCCGAAAAAGATCAGGAGCAGCAACGCTCCCGCACCGGCGGCGATGGCGAGTTGTGTGCGAGGTACAGCCATCTTGCAGAAAGTGTAGCGCGCCGGGAATTAGCAGCTAGATTACTGTGGTGACCTGCAGGAGGACATGTACGGAAGGGCTGGGTTTTGGGTTACGTTCTGGCCGCCTTTGACTGATAGCGATCCGCCGACTCGATTGATCCACGTCGCTCCAGGAAATCAAGACGCGCTCAGGGCAACAGAAGCGGACAAAGAAAAATGCACTCCTGGCAGGAGTGCATTAGCTGAGAAAGTTCAAATTTAGGGTCTATTTCTTCTCTTCTTCGCCGCCTTCGGCTGCTTCGGGAGTGCCTTTCTGGGCTTCGGCCTCTTCCATCGCTTTCTTGGCTTCTGCGGCGCGCTTGGCACGGGTTTCAGCCCGCTTCTGGCGCTTCTCGTCGAGAATTTTCTCGCTGCCCAGCAGCTCGATAAAAGCCTTATCGGCACCGTCACCCTTTTGCCAAGCGGTGCGGACGATTCGCAAGTAGCCGCCGTTGCGGTCGCCAAAGCGAGGCGCAATGGTTTCAAACAGTTTGTCCACGGCAGCGCTGGTCATCAGGTAAGCGTGCGCCTGACGGCGCGCAGCCAGGTCGCCGCGCTTGCCGAGCGTAATCATCTTCTCGACCTGCGGGCGCATCGCCTTCGCCTTCGGGATCGTGGTTTCGATCCGCTCTTCGAGAATCAGCGACGTGACCAGGTTCCGCAACAAGGAGCGCCGGTGCGCGGTGTTACGTCCCAGTTTCCAGCCTGCTACTTTGTGACGCATAGAAAACCCCTGTGGCTAGTGGTCAGTTGTCAGTGACAAGAGCCCGGTAAACTGGACACTGATCGCTGACGACTGTTTTTTTACAGGTCGTTGTCCAGTCCGTAGGCCGACGCCGGGAGAATCTGGTTGGAAGTCGGACCAGGCACGGCGTTTCCGTGCTCGTCAATCTTCATCCCCAGGCTTAGGCCCATGGTGCCGAGAATCTCTTTAATCTCGTTCAACGACTTGCGGCCGAAATTCTTGGTCTTCAGCATTTCGGCTTCGGTCTTCTGCACGAGCTCGCCGATGGTCTGGATGTTCGCGTTCTTCAGACAGTTGTAACTGCGGACCGAAAGTTCCAGCTCTTCCACCGAACGGTTCAGATTCTCGTTGCGGATTTCCGGCTTGCGTTCTTCAGCCGCGGTCGCAGTCTCGATATCTTCTTCGAAGTTGATGAAGATATTCATGTGGTCCTTTAGCAGCTTCGCCGCCAGCCCAATAGAATCAGCCGGAGGGATCGACCCGTTGGTCCACACCTCGAGGGTCAGCTTGTCATAATCCGTGATCTGGCCGAGACGCGCGGCTTCTACAGTGTAATTGCACTTGCGCACCGGAGAATGCACGGAATCGATAGGAATGAAGCCGATGCCCAGATCTTCATCAAAGTTCTTGTCGGCCGAAACATAGCCGCGGCCGCGCTTGAGCCGCATTTCCATATCGAGCTTGCCGCCTTCGCTGATGGTGGCGATGTACACGTCTTTGTCCAGGACTTCCACGTCAGCGTCGGCCTCGATCATGCCCGATGTGACCACGCCTGGCTGGTCGGCGCGCAGGTAGATCGCTTTCGGGGCGTCTCCGCTGAGCTTAAAAGGAATCTGCTTCAGGTTGAGGATAATGTCGGTCGCGTCCTCGACCACCCCGGGAATCGATTGGAATTCATGCAATACGCCTTCAATCTTGACAGCGGTAACAGCCGCGCCCTCGATGGAGCTCAAGAGCACGCGGCGAAGCGCGTTGCCGACGGTAGTGCCGAAGCCGCGTTCGAATGGCTGCGCCCAGAAGATTCCGTACTTATCGGTTAGGGTTGCGGTGTCGACCGCAAGCCGTTTTGGTTTTTGAAAGCCTTTCCAAAGCATTTTGTTTTCTCCTTCGGCCATGTGACTCAGTCTTGGCTCTCCAGACTGGTCCGGGTCTGGATCAAGCGCCAAGCCAGGCTGATCTGGCTCGAAAAGTGGACCCAAAAATCCGAAAATCTGTTCGCAAGATCCTTCGCTCTGCTCAGGATGACGCCGGTTGGGCTCAGACGCCCAACCAAACGGCGTCACTTGCTGTAAAGTTCCACAATCAACTGCTCATTGACCGGCAGTTGAATCTCTTCACGCTTCGGCAACGACAGCACGCGTCCCTTATAGTTGTCGCGGTCAATTTCCA
The DNA here is from genome assembly GCA_035624085.1 of Terriglobales bacterium. Lineage (GTDB taxonomy): Bacteria > Acidobacteriota > Terriglobia > Terriglobales > Acidobacteriaceae > JAFAGX01. Next base: position 16,298 of record DASPSE010000368.1, on the reverse strand, counting down.
ACCAAGCGGGAGGGTTCTGGTGGCTGGCGAATTCTTTCGCCTGCTCCAGAATCGCCAGCTTGCGGCTGCCGTCGCGAATGGCGATCTCCTCGCCCGTGCTCACTTCATAGGATGGAATGTTGACCTTGCGGCCATCCACCTGTACGTGGCCGTGACGGACTAGTTGCCGCGCCTGGCGCCGAGAAACGCCGAAACCAAGACGATAGACTACGTTGTCGAGACGGCGCTCAAGCTGCTGCAAAAGCATCGCACCGGTGACACCCCTCGTGCGCGCCGCCTTTTCGAAGTAATTGCGGAATTGCGCTTCCTGGGTGAAGTAAATGCGTTTGGTCTTCTGTTTTTCGCGGAGCTGCAGGCCGTAACCCACAACTTTGGTCTTGCGATCCTTGCCATGCTGGCCAGGAGCGAAGTTGCGCTTCTCAATAGGACACTTGTCACTGAAGCACTTGCTACCCTTGAGGAACAGCTTCATGCCCTCGCGGCGGCAGAGACGACAGACAGGATCGGTGTAACGTGCCAATTTGCTTCTCCTTTAGATGACCGGTTTACAGGTTTGGCTTCACCCTTCATTCCCGGACGGTTAAAACCATTGGTCAGTTATCGGTGGCCAGTCATTCTCACTGAACACTGATCACTGGCCACTGAAAACTATACTCTTCGCCGTTTCGGCGGCCGGCAGCCATTGTGCGGGATCGGTGTCGAATCTTTGATACTCCGCACCTCGATTCCGGCGGCGGCCAAAGCACGAATTGCCGACTCGCGTCCCGAACCGGGGCCGCTGACGCGCACTTCCACACTACGCACGCCGTGGTCGCGCGCCAGATTAGCTGCATTCATGGCCGCTTGCTGCGCGGCAAACGGCGTTCCCTTGCGCGACCCGCGGAATCCCAGCGACCCGGAACTCTTCCACGAAAGCACGTTTCCGGCCGGATCGGTGATGGTCACGATGGTGTTGTTGAAAGACGCCTGAATGTGAGCCACGCCGTGCGCGACGTGCTTGCGCTCCTTCTTCTTGAAGGTCTTCTTTTTGCCCTTTTTCTCTGGCGCTGCAGGCGCGCCTGTTGCTGCTGCGGGTTTTGCCATAATTAGCCTTTAGCTCTTAGCTTTTAGCTCCTAGCTAAGAGCTAGAAGCCAGTAGCTGGTTTATGTTTTTGCCGTCGACTTCTTCTTAATCGCGACGGTTCCCTTGCGCGGCCCTTTGCGGGTGCGTGCGTTGGTGTGCGTCCGCTGTCCGCGGACGGGCAGGTTGCGGCGATGACGGTATCCGCGATACGAGCCTATTTCGATCAGCCGCTTGATATTCATCTGAACATCTTTGCGCAGGTCGCCTTCGACCATGCCCTCGCCCTCGATGACCTGGCGGATGCGGTTCACTTCGTCTTCGCCCAGATCCTGAACTTTCTTCATGGGGTCAACTTTCGCTTCATCGAGAATGCGCGCGGACCGCGGATTGCCAATGCCGTAAATGTAAGTCAGGGCGATATACACGTGTTTATTCCGTGGTAGATCGACGCCTGCAATGCGTGCCATGTAATTCCTCCGGAGCTTCTAGCGTCTAGCTACTAGCTAAGCGCGTGTTTAGCTAGAAGCCAGCAGCTAGAGGCTGCATTATCCCTGCCGTTGCTTATGCTTCGAGTTTACGCAGATCACCCGCACCACACCTTTGCGGTGGATGATCTTGCACTTGTCGCAAATTTTCTTGACTGAGGCTCTTACCTTCATAAAACTCGTCCTGGGTCGTTCGTCCTTGGCCGACTACTTCAAAACCAGGCTTCTTCATTATTTATAGCGATACACAATGCGTCCGCGATTCAAGTCGTAGGGCGAAAGTTCCACGGCAACTTTGTCTCCCGGCAGAATACGGATGAAATTCTTGCGCATTTTGCCGGAAACATGCGCCAGCACCTGATGTTTGTTTTCCAGTTCGACCCGGAACATCGCATTGGGCAGCGGTTCCAGGACCGTTGCCATCACTTCAATCGCGTCTTCTTTACTCAATCGACTCCTTAAATTTCTCTTTACAGAGATCCTTCGCTTCGCTCAGGATTTCGGCAGCGGACTCCCGCTTCGCTCACGCCCGCTAAACGCCTTAACCTCAATCGCGTCTTCTTTACTCATTAACTCCTTAACTTTCTCTAAAAAGAGATCCCTCGCTGCGCTCGGGATTTCGGCAGCGGGCTCCCGCTTCGCTCACGCCCGCTAAACGCCTCAACCTCAATCGCGTCTTCTTTACTCAATCGACTCCTTAGATCGCTCTTAGCCTCTAGCTCTTGGCTTTTGGCTAAAAGCCCCAGGCCAAAAGCTAATAGCTACTCCGTCAAAATCATCGGACCATCTTTCGTTACTGCTACGCAGTGCTCGAAATGAGCGCTGCAACTTCCGTCGGCAGTCACCGCAGTCCATTTATCATCGAGCACCCGCGTACCGGACTTGCCGGAATTCACCATGGGCTCAATGGCCAGCACCATTCCTTCGCGCAACCGGACACCATGTCCGCGAATGCCGAAGTTCGGGACTTGAGGCTCCTCGTGAAGCTTGGTCCCGATCCCATGGCCAACGAACTCGCGTACCACACTGAAGCCGTTGGCTTCGACATGTTCCTGCACCGCCGCACCCACATCGCCAACCGCGTTGCCGATCCGGACCTGCTCAATGCCCTTGTACAGCGAGGCTTCTGTCACCTCGAGTAACTTGCGCAGTTCCGGGCTTAAGCCATTGACCGGAACCGTAATCGCCGCGTCGCCATAGTAACCGTCCATTACCACGCCGCAGTCGATGGAAACAATGTCTCCTGCCTTCAGCACTCGCTTCTCGGATGGAATTCCGTGAACGATTTCCTCGTTCACCGAGGTGCAGAGCACGCAAGGATAATCGTAATAGCCCTTGAACGCAGGCTTGGCACCTAAATCCCTGATCTTCTTCTCGGCGGCACGCTCCAGGTCCATGGTCGTAACACCGGGCACAACCAAAATGCCCACATGTTCGAGCACTTCCCGAACGATGTGCCCGCTGCGCCGCATCTTCTCTATTTCCGCCGCCGATTTGCAAACGATCGCCATCACTCAACTGCCACTGACGGTCGCAGGGCGGCGAGTTTCGATCTCCCGAAAAATCCGCTCAAACACCTGCTCCGCGGCCGAGCTACCGTCCACGGAAACCAGCCGTCCCTCGCGCTCATAATAGTCCGCTACCGGTCGGGTCTGCTGCTCGTAAGCATGCAGCCGCTCCCGAATCACTTCCTCGCGATCATCGTTGCGGGTGACCAGCTTGGAACCGTCGACGTCACAAAGTTCATCGACGCGCGGTGGCTGAAGATGGACGTTGTAAATGCGGCCACAGACAGGACAGGTCCTGCGCCCGGTAAGCCGACGCAATAAGTCATTATAGTCAACGTCAATCCGGATCACAATTGGCAAGCACTTGCCACGCCGTGATTTTTCAAAGAGCTCACGCTCCAGGAAGCCGTCCAGCCATGCCGCCTGGGCCGCAGTTCGCGGAAACCCATCGAGAATAAAACCGCGCTCACAGTCTGCTTCGCGCAGCCGCTGCGAGACCATGTCGTACAGCAATTCATCGGGCACGAGCTCACCTCGCGCCATGACGTCTTTCGCCTGCAAACCCAGGCCGGTGCCATCCTTCACGTGCTGTCGCAGCAGGTCGCCGGTTGAAATCTGCGGGATACCATAATATTCTGCGATACGTTTCGCCTGGGTGCCTTTACCAGCGCCCGGCGGTCCCAGCAAAATGATCGGTCCTATGCTGCGCGAAGTGTCCACCGCCATGCAGACGGCCCGTTCCTCCCCACTCTCGTTTTGCTCGACAACTGCCGAGCTATGCTCGGCCCGGACGGGCGAGACGCCCGTCCCTACACAAACTACGCCCAGGTGCGGCGGCCGCGAATGCGTCCACTGCGCGGAGTGAATCCGTCATAATGACGCATGATCAACTGGGCTTCAATCTGCGTCACCGTATCCATGGCCACTCCTACAACGATCAGCAGCGACGTGCCGCCAAAGTAAAACGTTACGCCCAAGCCGTTGGTCACCCAGGTAGGCAATCGCTCAAAGAAGGCTCCAACCGGCCCCCACAAGTGATTCAAGTGAATGCCTGCGATCATCCACTCGGGAATAAACGAAATAATGATCAGATAAAGTCCGCCCACGAGCGTGATGCGAGTCAGAATTTCGTTGATGTGATCCGCCGTCCGCTTGCCGGGCCGGATGCCCGGGATGAACCCGCCGTACTTCCGCATGTTGTCCGCGACCTCGTTGGGGTTGAAAACGATGGACACGTAGAAGTAGGCAAAGAAAATGATTCCGATGGCATATAGAAGGGTGTAGAGCGGCTCGCCCCAGCCCAAAGCATGAATCAGGTCGCCAAAATAGCGGTTGTTCCGCAAACCCTGAAATACCATCTGCGGCATGGTCAGAATAGAAGAGGCGAAGATTACCGGCATTACTCCGCCGGCATTGACGCGCAACGGCAGGTGGGTAGACTGACCGCCCATTACCTTGCGTCCGACTACACGTTTGGCGTATTGCACTGGAATTCGCCGTTCGCTGCGCTCGACGTAAACAATGAACGCGACGACGAGGATCATCATCCCGACCAGCAAAATCATGGCGGGAGCAGTGAAGGCGCCCCAGGCATCGGTGTGGACTTTGTCAATCAGGTCAGCGACACCTCGCGGCAAACCGACCACAATGCCGGCGAAGATCAGCAGCGACATGCCGTTGCCGACGCCGCGCTCCGTGATCTGCTCACCAAGCCACATAATGAAGGCGCTCCCCGTGGTGAGGGTCAGCATGGTCATCAGTGTGAAGCCAACTCCTGGATTCACGACGAAATCGCCAGACTTCTCCAAGCTAATGGCGATGCCCAGCGACTGAACTGCACTCAGAACCACGGTCAAATACCGCGTCCACTGAGTGATCTTCTTGCGGCCCAGTTCACCTTCTTTCTGCAACTTCGCCAGCGGCTCATAGACTACGGTCAAGAGCTGCAGGATGATCGACGCTGTGATGTAGGGCATGATTCCTAGGGCGAAGATCGTTAGACGGCGAAGTTGGCCGCCTGAAAATAGATCCACAAATCCCAGGAATGTTCCCCGGTTTTGCTCAAAGAATTGCTGCAAACGGTCGGCGTTTACTCCCGGGGTGGGAATGTGACCTCCCAGGCGATACACCGCCAATAGTCCGAGCGTAAACAGAATGCGCCGGCGCAGGTCGGGAATGCGAAATATGTTCGCGAATTTCTCTACCATTACTGCAAAACCTCAAACTTGCCGCCAGCCTTGATGATCTTCTCCTGCGCCGACTTGGAAAACTTGTGCGCCTGCACCGTGACAGCTTTCGAAAGTTCGCCATCACCGAGAATCTTCACCGGACGCTTGGTGCTAATTACCCCAGCCTTGCGCAGGACGTCTGGTGTAATAGTGGTTTCACCCACGCTGGCGAGTCTCTCCAGATTTACGATGCTGTACTCCTGGCGAAAGATATTGGTAAATCCGCGCTTGGGCATGCGCCGATGCAGCGGCATCTGTCCGCCTTCAAACCCGCGGATCATGCGCGAACCGCTCCGCGAGCGCTGGCCCTTATGGCCGCGGGTCGAAGTCTTGCCCATGCCGGAGCCCATGCCCCGGCCCACACGCTTGCGGTTCTCTGACGCTTTCCTCGGTGCTCGAATATTAGATAAGTTCATACGCAAGCTCTCGCCTTTCAGCTGTCAGCTTTCATTGCACAATCTCCACCAAATGCGGCACCTTGGCCACCATTCCACGAATCGCCCGTGTATCCGGCCGCTCGATCACCTGATAGAGCCGGGTAAAACCCAGTCCCTTGACGACCTTCTTATGCTTCATGGGCGCACAAATCGCGGAACGCACCCACTTGAGCTGGATCGTTCCGCTGCCCGAATTTGACTTCTTCGCAGTCATCGCAAAATCCTCGTTCATGTTGCCGACGGGACGCCGGCGCTACTTTACAATTCTTCCGCCGCCTTGCCGCGCATCGCCGCTACGTCTTGCTTGTTCTTTAACTTCTTCAGTGCGTCGAACGTCGCCTTAATCACATTATGCGGGTTGGTGGTTCCGATCGACTTGGTCAACACATTTTGAACGCCTACCGAAGTCATCACCGCGCGTACCGCTCCTCCCGCTATCACCCCAGTGCCCTCCGGAGCAGGCTTCAACAGGACCATGCCGGAGCCAAACCGTCCAAGCACCGAATGCGGAATGCTCGTTTGGGTCAAATTGACCTTCACCAGGTTTTTCTTCGCCGATTCGATTCCCTTGCGGATCGCTTGGGGAACTTCCTTGGCTTTGCCAGATCCGTAGCCCACAATGGCGGCACTGGGATCACCCACGACGACCAGAGCGGCGAAGGACAAATTCTTGCCTCCCTTCACAACCTTGGTGACCCGGTTGATGGCCACCACCTGGTCTTTGAGCTGGTAGGCTCCCGCATCAAGTTTTTTCGTAACTGTTGGCATCCTGATCTCTTCCCGACTCGCAATGTGTAATCGGGGAATTTGTAATTTCAAAAGCGTCCGCCCTGGGCCGCTTTCAAATTACTAAATTACAAATTACCCAACTACCAATTCTCTAAAACTGCAATCCCGCTTCCCGGGCGGCGTCGGCCAAGGCCTTCAGCCGTCCGTGATAAATGTAACCGCCGCGATCGAAAACGACTTTCGTAATACCCTTGGCTTTAGCGCGCTCCGCAATGGCTTTGCCAACGGCTTTCGCCGCAGCCACGTTGCCACCAGTCCGCTTTTCGCCTTTCTTGCCTTCGGCGGAATGGGCCGAGACCAGCGTAGTGCCGTGAAGGTCGTCGATCACCTGCACGTAGATGTGATTCAAGGAGCGATACACGTTCAGGCGCGGCCGCTCGGCGGTGCCTAAGATCTTCTTGCGGATGCGCTCATGCACGTAGCGCCGGTTTGTGTTCTTCGAAATCCTGGTTAGCATTGCTTCCGTTCCTTCTAAGATCCTTCGCTACGCTCAGCATGATCGCAGCGGGCTCCCGCTTCGCTCACGCCCGCTAAACGCGATCACTTCGCTCCCGTCTTGCCAACCTTTTTCTTTAGGCGCTCTCCGGCATAGCGTATGCCTTTATTCTTGTACGGGTCGGGCGGACGCAAGCCGCGCATTTCTGCAGCCACCTGGCCCACTTTCTGCCGATCAATGCCGGTGATGGTGAGGCGGGTCTGCTTGGGATCCACCGCGACTTCGATTCCCGACGGCAAAGGGTATTCAATCGGGTGCGAATAACCCAGGCTGAACACCACCGTGCCCTTGCCCTTCAACTCGGCGCGATAGCCGATACCCACAATCTCCAGTTCCCTGGTCCAGCCTTTGGTCACGCCTTCGACCGCGTTGTTCACCAGGGCGCGGGCCAAGCCGTGCAGCGCAGCTTGCGAGTCGTTCTCGCGGATCGCGACCAGGTGGCCATCCTGCTGCTCCATGCGAATCCCCGGGGGCAGCGAGGTTTCCAACTTGCCTTTAGGGCCCTGCACGGCGACGGTGTTACCGTCGATTTTTACCGTAACTCCCTTGGGCAGCGTGATCGGTTTTCTTCCAATGCGTGACATAAAATCGGCTCTAGCTTTCAGCTTTCAGCTCTCAGCTTTTCACCAACTACTAACTCCTAGCAACCGCTACCAAACTTCGCAGAGGACTTCGCCTCCCAAGCCTTCCTTGCGCGCCTGGCGTCCGGTCATCACGCCGCGCGGCGTGGTAAGAATGTTGATACCGAGGCCGCCAAGAACGCGCGGAATCTCGCTGCGACGCACATAAACGCGGCAACCAGGCCGGGAGACGCGCGCCACATTCGAGATGGCCGCTTCGTTGTTGCTGTACTTCAAATAGATCCGCAGGACCTTGTGACCCCCTTCGTCATCTGCGGCCTTGAAGTTCGCGATGTAGCCCTCTTCCTTCAGAATGCGGGCAATTTCCGCCTTCAGCTTGGAAGCCGGAACATCCACTTTCTGGTGCCGGGCGGAAATCGCATTGCGAATGCGCGCCAGCATGTCTGCGACCGGATCGGTCAACCTCATCGTTTTGCTTCTCCTCGTCACCCGTTGGCTTCGGCGTTGTTATTCCTTTGCCAAAGAACCTGCCGTGACTTGATCTTCAGTCGTTGCTCGTGCATCGTTGGTCATTGCGGGACCGCGAAAAACGACCATCGTGCACTTACCAGGACGACTTCGACACCCCAGGAATTTCACCGCGCAAAGCCAGTCCGCGAAAACACAAGCGGCAGATGCCGAACTTGCGAATGTAGGCGCGTGGCCGTCCGCAGATTTTGCAGCGGTTATGCTTGCGCGTGGAAAACTTGGGCTTCTTGACGTGGCCCGGCTTCACCCGGCTCTCCGCGCCGTCCTTGACTCGTTTTGCTGTCGTTGCCACTTCGCTTTTAGCTCCTAGCTTTTAGCTGTCAGCTCTCAGTCCTCAGCTGTCAGTCTTTTCTGCCTAACTTCTTCCGTCTACTTCCTGCTACTGCATTCGCTTCACGCCCGGAACGGCATTCCCAGATGCCGCAGCAGCGAGCGCGCCTGATCATCGCTCACCGCCGTCGTCACGATGGTGACATTCATGCCTTTCAACTTGTCGACCTTGGCGTAGTCGATCTCGGGGAAGATTAACTGGTCGTGCAGGCCAAGGGTGTAATTGCCACGGCCGTCGAACGACTTGGTCGAAACTCCGCGAAAGTCGCGCACCCGAGGCAGCACCACGTTGACCAGCCGGTCAAAGAACTCGTACATGCGATCTCCCCGCAGCGTGACCATGGTGCCAATCGGTTGCCCGGCGCGAACTTTGAACGCCGCGATGGATTTCTTGGCGCGCGTCACGACCGGCTTCTGGCCTGTGATCTGCGCCAGTTCGCTCACCGCAGGATCCAACACCTTAGCGTTCTGGGTCGCTTCGCCCACCCCCACGTTGACCACGATTTTGTTCAAATGCGGCACGGCCATGGGGTTCTTCAGGTCGAACTCCTTCATCAGCGTAGGAGCAACTTCCTTCCGGAACCGCTCCTTCAGCCGCGGCGTCTCCTTCGCGCTGTGCCGCGCGGCTTCCGGAGCCCGTTGCTCCTCCTGAGGCGCGCCTTTCTTTTCTTTTTTGTCCTTCGCCATTGCAGTTTCTAGCTACTAGCTGCTAGCTCCTAGCTACTTGTCCAGTGTGGTCCCGCACTTTTTGCAGACCCGAACTTTACGCTCTCCGCGAACTTCGTGGCCAATGCGAACCGGACCACAAGTCGGACACACCAGCTGAACATTCGACAGCGAAATGCGGCTCTCCTGCTCTGCAATTCCGCCTTTCACGTTGCGTTGGGGATTGGGCCGCACGTGTTTCTTCACGACCATGACGTGCTCGACCAAGACCTTGCCATCGCCTGGAAATACGCGCAGAACGCGGCCTTCCTTGCCCTTGTCCCGGCCGGTGATGACCTTCACCGTGTCATTCCGCCGGATATCGACTCGCTTATGTGCAGTGGCTGCAGTTGCCATTTCAAAATCCTTATTGTTCAACTGCGGAGCATCGCTCCACAGTTCCTATAAGACCTCTGGCGCTAAGGAAACAATCTTCAAAAATTTCTTCTCGCGCAGTTCGCGAGCAACCGGGCCGAACACGCGGGTACCGACTGGCTCCCCCGCTTCGTTGATCAGCACGGCCGCATTCTGATCAAACCGAATGTATGTCCCGTCACGCCGCCGATGTTCTTTGCGCGTGCGGACAATCACCGCCTTGACCACTTTTCCTTTTTGCACCTGGCCATCGGGAGAAGCCTCCTTCACGCTGGCCGTGATCACGTCTCCCAGACCGGCGTTCAATCCCGTAGCGCCACCCAGCGGCAGAATCATCTGCAGCTTGCGCGCGCCGGAGTTGTCGGCGACCTCGAGCATGCTTCTCATCATCACGGCCATAATCGATCTCCCTGGAACCAGCGCATCTTACGCTGCGCCTTCGGTCGTGGTCTCCGGCGCCAGCGTGGCTTTGCGAATCACTTCTTTCAGCCGCCAGCGCTTCAGCTTAGACAGCGGACGAGTCTCTTCCAGCCGCACAAAATCGCCGACATGCGCTTCGTTCTTTTCATCGTGCGCATAAAACTTCTTGGCCTTCGAGACCACGCGTCCGTAAAACCCGTGGCTCTTCTGACGCACCACTTGCACAACAATCGTTTTCTGCATGCGGCTCGACACCACAAACCCAATCACTTCTTTACGCCTACCTGCAGCCGCGGGCTGTGGACTGCTCGTTTCGGGCATCACTTCTTCTCCGTTTTGCCGGCCAGTTCGCGTTCCCGGGCAATGGTCTTCACGCGCGCAATATCTTTGCGCAAACCGCGGATCTTCTTCAGGCTCTCCGTCTGGCCCATGTTGAGCTGAAACTTCAGCTTGAAGAGCTGATCATTGAGATCGCGCTCCTGATGGCTGAGTTCCTCGTCTGTTAGATTGCGAACTTTTTCTGGCTTCATAAAATCAGTTCTCTAGTGAGCTGCCGATTCGCGTTGCACAAAAGCTGTACGCAACGGCAGTTTGTGCGACGCCAACCGCATCGCCTCAGACGCGTCCTGAAAAGTTACACCTTCCATCTCAAACAGGATCTTGCCGGGACGAACCACGGCCACCCAGTGATCCGGCGCACCTTTGCCTTTGCCCATACGGGTTTCAGCGGGCTTCTTGGTCACCGGCTTGTCGGGAAACAAGCGAATCTGAATCTTGCCGCCACGCTTGATGAAACGCGTCATGGCCACGCGAGCGGCTTCGATCTGACGGTCCGTGATCCAGCCCGGCTCAAGCACCTTCAACCCATAATCTCCGAACGCCAACTCGCTTCCGCGCCACGCCTTCCCGGTCATGCGCCCGCGCTGCTGCTTTCGGTATTTCACTTTCTTTGGCATCAACATAAAAATCAGCTTTCAGCTCTCAGCAGGCCCTAGAACGCTCCTGCCGGCTGCTGCGCCTGCTGGCCTTCGCGCTTCTTCTGCGAAAGGATTTCGCCGCGATAGATCCAGCACTTCACGCCAATCACACCGTAGGTCGTCTTGGCCTCGGAGAAACCGTACTCAATGTCAGCCCGCAGCGTATGCAGCGGCAAGCGTCCCTGCAGATACCACTCCGAACGGGCGATTTCATTGCCGTTCAGCCGCCCGCTCACGCGAACTTTGATGCCTTTGCATCCGAAGCGCAGGGCCGAATCCACCGCTTTGCGCATCGCACGGCGAAAGCCCACGCGCTTCTCCAGTTGCAGCGCGATCGATTCCGACACCAGCTGCGCATCGAGCTCCGGCTTGTGTACTTCCTGAATATCGATATAAACCTCGCGATTGGTGCGCTTCTGCAGTTCCTGCTTGAGCTTGTCGATCTCGGCACCCTTGCGGCCAATGATGATTCCAGGCCGCGCGGTCTTGATAATGATGCGCAGCTTGTTGCCCGGACGCTCGACTTCAATCGAGCTGACCCCTGCCGACTTGAGCTGGTCCTTCAGCTCTTTCTTCAGCTTGACGTCTTCCAGCAACAGCTTGTCGTAATCCCGCTCAACAAACCAACGCGACTTCCACGGCTTGGTATAGCCGAGGCGAAAACCGTATGGATGAACCTTTTGTCCCATCTTGTCTCCTAACTCCTCTTCGAGATCCTTCGCTTCGCTCAGGATGCCCACTGCGGGCTCAGACGCCCGCAAAACGCGGGCACCTTTTGTCCCATCTTGTCTCCCGCCTTGCCCGCGCTACTTCCTAGCGACCGCTTTCTTCCCGCCTGCTGACTTTTTCTTCGCCACCGCTTTCTTGGCCGGAACCTTTGCACCTGCAGATTCTTCAGCCACAACGTTGGCCAACGCAGCGCCGTTCTTACCGCGTTCTGCCAACTCAATCTCGATGTGTGCGATCCGCCGCACATAACGATAAGCGCGGCCCATCGGCGCAGGGCGAATGCGCTTCATACGAGGACCGTCATTCGCAATCGCCCGCTTCACGTACAGATTGTCCACGTCGACGTCGATGCCCTTTTCGGTGCTCAGATAATTGGCATTCTCAACTGCCGACCGCAGCAACTTCTCAATGGTTGGGGCGACACGCTTCTTGGTGAAAGCCAGTGTGTTGAGAGCCTCTTCGACGCGCCGACCCTTGATCAAATCCAAGACCAAGCGCGCCTTCTGCGGCGAGACGCGCATGAACCGGGCTTCAGCTCGAAATTCCATAGTTATCCTGCCTTAGCTCTTCGGCGCCGCCGGAGCCGCTGGCGCTGCCGGAGCCGCTCCTCCCGCTGGAGCTGCCGGAACCGGAGCTCCTGGACCGCCCGGCACACCTGCCGGCCGAGCCGCCACTTCAGCTGCCGCTTTCATCGAGTGCGCCTTGAACTGGCGAGTGAAGCTGAACTCGCCCAGTTTGTGTCCCACCATGTTCTCCGTGATGTAAACCGGAATAAATTTCTTGCCGTTATGCACGGCAATCGTGTGCCCCACAAATTCCGGAATGATGGTCGAACGGCGCGACCACGTGCGCAGCACCTTTTTTTCATTGCGCGAATTCATGGCTTCGATCCTGGTTTGCAGGAAGCCATCGACGAACGGTCCCTTTTTCGTTGAACGTGCCATAAAATCAGCTCTCAGCTTTTAGCTACTATTTGGTTCTCCTGCTCACGATGAACGCGTCGGTCCGTTTGTTATTGCGCGTCTTGTAACCGCGTGTCGGCTGGCCCCATGGGGTAACCGGATGCCGGCCGCCTGAGGTCTTGCCTTCACCGCCGCCATGCGGATGGTCCACCGGGTTCATCGAAACACCTCGGTTATGCGGACGCTTGCCGAACCAGCGCGTGCGGCCCGCTTTGCCAATCGTGATGTTCTCGTGATCCAGATTGCCAACCTGGCCAATCGTTGCCAAACAATCCTGCGCCACTTTGCGCGTCTCGCCTGAAGGCAGCTTGACCAACGCATAGTCGCCTTCCTTGGCGACAAGTTGGGCCGCGCCTCCCGCCGAACGCACCATCTGCGCGCCTTTTCCCGGCTTCAATTCAATGTTGTGAATCGTCGTGCCAGGCGGAATGTTTCGCAAGGGCAACGCATTGCCCACCAGGATGTCGGCCTCCGGCCCGCTCACCACTTTCTGCCCTACCTTCAGACCATCCGGCTGCAGGATGTAACGCTTCTCGCCATCGGCATAAGCCAGCAATGCAATGCGGGCCGAGCGGTTGGGATCGTACTCGATCGAAGCAACCACCGCCGGGATGGCGGTTTTGTCGCGCTTGAAATCCACGATGCGCAGCTTGCGCTTGTGGCCGCCACCGCGAAACCAACTCGTAATATCGCCCGAGTTGCGGCGTCCCCCCGTGCGCTGCTTGGGTTCGGTCAGCGGCTTGTACGGCTTCGCGCTGGTAATGTCATCGTTAACCAGCGTCGTCCGGAAGCGTAACGTCTGCGTTGTGGGTCTGTAAGTTTTAATTGCCATAAAAGCTCTCAGCTTTCAGCTGTCAGCTCTCAGTCCTTCACAGCCATCGCTTTTGCTGAGAGCTGATAGCTGAGGGCTGAAAGCCTGTTTACAGATTCTGCGCGTACTCCGGCATCTTCTCGCCGGATTTCAGCCGCACATACGCCTTTTTCCAGTCCGGGCGGTAGCCGGCAAATTTTCCCCGCCGCCGCTCCTTGCCCGGATAGTTCGCCGTGCGCACCGAATCTACTTTTACTTTGAAGATGCTCTGCACCGCTTCCTTAATTTCGGTCTTGGTCGCCTTCGGCGCCACCTGGAACACCAGCGTGTTCTGGTTTTCCTTAATCGCGAGTCCCTTCTCCGTGATCACCGGGCGACGAAGAATCTGATATGCCGATTTCATCAGGCCACCTCCGCCGCTTTTTCATGCCGCGCGCGACGGCGCGGCGCACGAGTCGCCTTCTTCGCCTCGCCCTCTGCTTCCGCCGCCTGGCGCTGCCGCTTGGGAAGCGAATTCTTCAACGAAACCTGTAGCTTCTCGATCGCGGGCTGGGTGAAGATGGCTCGGTCATACCGCAGCAGGTGATACGGATGCACTTCGTTGCCTGCCACCAGCTCGATTCCGTGGAGATTGCGCGCACTCAGCTCCAGATTGCGATTACCATGCTTGGGGACTTCCACCAACAACGCGGTTCCATCGACCTTCAACTTATCCAGCGCCTCACGGAATGCCTTGGTCTTTACTTCTTTCACATCGAAAGCGTTCACTACGATCAGTTTGCCGTCTGCAAACTTCGCAGCCAGCGCCGAGCGCAAGGCTCCGAGCAGTTTCTTGCGTGGAAACGCATACTCATACGACCGTGGCTGCGGTCCATGCACCGTGCCACCATGACGCCACAACGGAGAACGAATCGACCCGATGCGCGCGCGACCCGTTCCCTTCTGCCGCCAAAGCTTCTTACCCGAGCCGGACACCTGCCAGCGCGCCTTCGTCGCATGAGTGCCGGCGCGTTGGGCGGCCCGGTAATGCTTCACCGCCTCCCAGAGAAGGTCTTCATTCACCGCGCCGAAGATGTCATCGGCGAGCTCGAGTGTTCCGACCTTGGCTCCGCTCAGATTGTGAATATCAATCGTTGCCATTTTTTCCTAGCTACTAGCTACTCCTTACGCCTTCTTGGCCGCCCGCTTCGCTGCCTTCAATGGGTCAATCGTGGCTGCACCGGCGAACCCGCGCCGTTCTCTCGGCGGCTTCTTCGCTTTTGTAATCACGATGTACCCGCCATTCGGACCGGGCACGCTGCCCTCGACCACCAGCAGATTGTCTTCCTTATCCAGGCCCAACACCCGCAAGTTACGAACCGTTACACGCTCATGTCCCATGTGGCCAGACATTCTCATGCCCTTGAAGACGCGCGAAGGGAATGCGGACGAACCAATCGAGCCCGGGATTTGGAACATCGAACCATGCGACTTGGGCCCGCCACCAAAATGATGCCGCTTGACGACGCCCTGGAAACCGCGTCCCTTACTGACGCCCGCGACATCGACAAACTTTTCGCCATCGAAAATGTCCACCAGAACCCGGCCGCCGGCTTTAATCCCATCGCCGTCGGTCGGTGCCTTTTCTTCAACCTCAACGGGTACCTCGCGCACAAATTTCACGGGTGGAAGATTGTGTTTCGCTAGGTGGCCCTTCATCGGCTTGGTCAGCCGGGATTCCTTCACAAATTCCACCAGTCCGATCTGCGCGGCATCGTAGCCGTCCTTCGTCTGGGTCTTGTGCTGCGTAATCACGCACGGTCCAGCCTGAAGAACAGTCGCGGGATGCACGTCGCCCTTGTTGTCGAAGAGCTGCGTCATGCCGACCTTTTTCCCTAGAATTCCTGCAACCTTTGCCATTTCCTACTCCGTTCCCAGCACGGCTGTGGCTATTGGCTGGTCGGACTCACGTCCTCGCTCTTTGATCCTTCGCTTCGCGAAGGATGACCCTTGCGGGCTCCTGCTGCGCTCACGCCCGCAAAACGCGGTCATTTATGTTCTTTTCCAAACGCCTTAATCTCGACGTCCACCCCCGCAGGGAGATCGAGTTTCATCAAAGCATCCACCGTCTGCTGCGTCGGCTCGAGGATATCGAGCAGGCGTTTGTGGGTGCGGATTTCGAACTGCTCGCGCGACTTCTTGTCAACATGCGGCGAACGTAGCACGCAATATTTGTTTTTCATCGTCGGCAACGGAATCGGCCCCGCAATCTGTGCTCCAGTACGTTTGGCGGTCTCGACGATCTCACCAGTGGACTGATCCAGGATGCGATAGTCATACGCCTTCAGCCGGATGCGAATTCTCTCTTTTCCAATCACGTGTCTTTTTCCTGACCCCTTCCGGCTCATCCGGAAGGAAAGAACTTGAGGCGTTTACGCGGCGTCTGAGCCGCGTGCCGAAATCCCGAACAACGTGAGGGATCTCTAGCCACCTTCCATTTTTCTGCGGAGCTACGCTCCGCTTGGACAGCCGAGAGCGGCTGTACTTACACAAGCCTACTGCACGATCTCGCTGATGGTTCCGGCGCCCACCGTGTGGCCACCTTCGCGGATCGCAAATCGCAACCCCTTCTCCATCGCCACCGGCGTGATCAGCTCAATCACCAGCGCCACGTTGTCCCCCGGCATCACCATCTCCGTCCCCGCCGGCAACTCCGCCACTCCCGTCACGTCCGTCGTGCGCAGGTAAAACTGCGGCCGGTAGCCCTTGAAGAACGGCGTGTGCCGTCCGCCTTCTTCTTTGGTCAAAATGTAAACTTCCGCCTTGAACTTGGTGTGCGGCGTGATCGAGCCCGGCTTGGCCAAAACCATGCCGCGCTCCACTTCTTCTTTTCCG
>DASPSE010000365.1:0-4737 GCA_035624085.1 Terriglobales bacterium | reverse complement strand
AGGGAAGTGCCGCATGGTCGGCTATATGGATGACGCCGATCCACCCATTCGGTTCGATCCAAAAGTAAGCAAGGATCTGGTCTTGGTTTCCATCACCGCCCTTAAGAATGCTTTCTTCGAAGGTATCGACCGCTTCTTGGTAGACACCTATAGGACTCCTGGAAGCGAAAAAGCTCGCCTTGCGGACGAGCGGTTTCAAAAGTTGGTCCATGAGTTCCCTGCGGATGAGGTCTGATCTGAGGATGCGCTTCGAACTTTTTGTCGCCTCCCGTTATCTTCGTGCTAAGCGCCGACAAGCCTTCATTGGCGTCATTACCGCCATCTCTACCGCCGGAGTAGCCGCAGGCGTCGCATCTCTCGTCATTGCGCTGGCCATCAACAACGGCTTCCGTCAGGACCTACAGGAGCGTCTCCTCGGCTCGACTTCTCACATCAACCTGCTTCGAGTCCAAAGCGACGGGATTAAGAACTGGCAACCACTCATGGAGCGTCTGTCGAGGCAGCCGCATGTAATGGCAGCGGCTCCGGCCATCTACGAGCAGGTGCTCATCTCGCGTGGACCACGGGCTCGCGGCGCTGTACTCAAGGGGATTGTTCCTGCGGATGAGCGCAGGGTGAGCGACCTGCTGAAGACCGTCGCGACTGGCTCAGCGGACGCGCTTGATGGAGATCGTGTGGGGCCGGGTTTTCAACCCGGACAGGGCGGGTCAGAGACCCGCCTCCACCCAGACAGCACATCCCCAGACGCTCTCGGAGATGTCGAAGCCCGAGTCGCCGCCATGCCTCCTATCATCCTGGGCAAAGACATGGCAGATGATCTCGGCGCGACAGTCGGCTCTGTGGTTCTCGTCACCAGCCCGCAGGGCGAGCTTACCCCGTTTGGCATGGTGCCCAAGTACAGCCGCTTCCGTGTGGCGGGAATCTTCAACTCCGGATTCTACGATTACGACTACTCCTGGTCGTTCGCTCGCCTGAACGACGCGCAGCGGCTCTTCGGCTTGGGCGATGAGATTTCCGTACTCGAATTCAAAGTAGACGACATCTACCAGGCCGGCCAGATCGCCAAGGGAATTGAGCAAGCCGCGGGCAAGGGCTTCATGACCACAAACTGGATGGAGCAGAACAAAGCTCTCTTCCGCGCCCTGAGGCTGGAACGGGTGGTTACATTTATTACCATCGGCCTGATCGTGTTCGTCGCCGCTCTGAACATCCTGATTTCTCTGACCATGATGGTGATGGAAAAGACCCGCGACATCGCGGTGCTTATGTCCATGGGAACCCGCAAATCGCAGGTGCGCCGAATTTTTGTTTCTCAAGGCGTACTGATCGGCGTGATCGGTACGGCGATCGGGCTGGCGCTCGGTTTTACGCTTTCCTGGCTGGGCGGACACTACCATCTACTTTCTCTAGCGCCTGAGGTGTACTCCATCGATTATGTGCCCTTCGCGCCTCGCGCGATGGACGGCGTACTGGTGGCTTTAGTGGCGATTGGCATCTCACTGGTTGCGACGGTATATCCCTCTTGGTCGGCTGCACGCATCCTGCCCGCCGAAGCCCTGCGCTACGAGTGACCCACACCGAACGACCGCTTTCCAGCCCCTGTTGCACCTTGGTGACCGAGGTCACATCCAGCTTTCCCGTTTCTGGCGTACAGTTCTTGGTGGAGATATTTTCGTCGAGGACAAGCAGGAAACAATCGCTCACAGCTCGTGTTTTAATGGAAGGAGCAAGCTCTGGTCGCGAGCAGCGCATCCACGGCTCATTCCTGAGACGAGGAGCATAGCGGTTGCATCTAACAGACAAAGCTCTACTAAGGGTCGAAGGCCTGCAAAAGGTTTTTCGGTCCGGCAAGTCGAACCTGGTGCTCTTTGAAAACTTGTCGTTCCAGGTTGCGCAAGGGGAGATGCTGGCGATCGTAGGCGAATCGGGTGCGGGAAAGAGCACCCTGTTGCACATCCTCGGTGCTCTTGATAGGCCTTCGGCAGGTGACGTATACTGCGCAAACCTGCAGTTGACTTCGCTTTCGGAGGACGCAGCCGCCGAATTCCGCAACCGCGAAATTGGCTTCGTTTGGCAGTTCCACTATCTATTGCCGGAGTTCACGGCACTGGAAAACGTGGCTATGCCGCTCCTGCTCAGGGGCTGTTCCCAGCAGGAAGCAAGAAGAGAAGCTTTGGAGTGGCTCCGCGCAATCGGTTTGGAACAGCGGGGAGAGCATCGCTCTGGCGAGCTCTCCGGAGGCGAACAGCAACGCGTCGCGTTGGCTCGGGCGCTCATTACTCAGCCTAAGCTTTTGCTGGCGGATGAGCCGACTGGGGACCTCGACAGTCATACGGCAGATTCGGTTTTTGAATTAATTGCCAGGTTACATCGCGAATGTAGGTTAACCTCCTTGATTGCCACGCACAACGTCGCTTTTGCGCGGCGTTGTCATCGCATTCTGCGATTACAGAATGGGAGCATTGAAGAGGTGGCGCCAGAGGCGCTTCCCGTGTAGCACGAAGTGGCAATTGACTTTTGCGAGGTTACGTGCCGGAATGACAGGAAACAATGAAACCGCAATCCAGGGTGCACAAAGCTGTAATAGATTGCGGTGGGGAAGATGACGGGGTGTCTTTGGTAACTGAATCAGTAACACAATCGCGAGATTTTCGGTGCCACCTGTGGCATTTTGATTGCATTATGAACAAGGGCCAACGAGCTGCGAGAGAGACCGCCGCAGTCTCTGCGCGAGCTCAGGGGGTAGGGCTTTATGTTTGAACGTTATACGGAGAAAGCCAGGCGCGTCATCTTTTTTGCGCGCTACGAAGCCAGCCAATTCGGGTCTCCTTATATCGAGACAGAGCATCTTCTACTCGGGTTACTGCGCGAAGACAAGGCTCTGACCAATCGCTTCCTGCGCTCCCATGCCTCGGTCGAATCCATTCGCAAGCAGATCGAAGGGCACACTACCATTCGCGAGAAGGTCTCCACTTCCGTGGACCTGCCGTTGAGCAACGAGTGCAAGCGGGTTCTCGCCTATGCCGCGGAAGAAGCCGAGCGCCTTTCCCACAAGCACATCGGCACCGAACATTTGCTTTTGGGTTTGTTGAGGGAAGAGAAATGCTTTGCGGCCGAGATTCTGCATGAGCGCGGCTTACGGCTTTCGACCATCAGGGAAGAATTGGCGCGCACCAGCCAGGAGAAAGCCCAGCCGCAACGCCAGCGTGAGTCTTCTTTGCTCAGCGAGTTTTCGCGTGACCTGACTCAGGCGGCGATGGACTCCCAACTCGATCCCCTGGTTGGACGCGAAGGCGAGCTGGAACGCGTGGTTCAGATTCTCTGCCGCCGCACGAAAAACAACCCGGTTCTCATCGGCGAGCCAGGAGTGGGCAAGACCGCCATCGTCGAGGGATTGGCTCAGCGTATTGCCGACGGCGAAGTGCCGTCGTTCCTCGCTGATAAAAGAATTCTGGCGCTCGACCTCTCGTTGATTGTCGCCGGCACCAAATATCGCGGCCAGTTCGAGGAGCGACTCAAGACCATCATGAAAGAACTGATGGAGTCGCAGAACTGCATCATCTTCATTGACGAACTGCATACACTGGTCGGTGCAGGCTCAGCCGAAGGTTCGCTCGACGCCGCCAACATTCTGAAGCCGGCGCTTTCCCGCGGGGAAATCCAGTGCATCGGTGCGACCACGCCGGGCGAATATCGCAAATCGATCGAGAAAGATCGTTCGCTGGAACGGCGCTTCCAAGCCGTGAAAGTGCCTCCGCCCACCGAGGGCGATGCGACCAAGATTCTCTTCGGTATCAAAGACCGCTACGAAAAATTCCACGCGGTCACTTACACCGACGAAGCTATCAATTTCGCAGTTTCGCATTCCAACCGCTATATTCCCGACCGTTTCCTGCCCGATAAGGCGATTGACCTGGTTGACGAAGCGGGCGCCCGCGTGAAACTGCGTCAGACCTCGCTTCCCGAAGAGATCACCGAAGTCCAGAAACGCATTAAGTTCATCGTCCACCGTATGGAGAACGCCATCGCGAACCACGAGTTCGAGAAGGCGCGCTTCTATTCGGACGAAGAACGCAAGGAGCGCGAGAACCTGCGCGCCCTTCGCGAAAAATACCACCTCGATGAATCCTCCACCGGCGTTGTCGGTCGGGAGGACATCGAGGATGTGGTATCGCGCTGGACCGGCGTGCCGATTACCTCCATCAAAGAGGAAGAATCGCAGAAGCTGCTGCGTATCGAAGAAGAGCTGCACAAGCGCATCATTTCGCAAGATAAAGCGATTCTGGCATTGGCCCGAGCTATCCGCCGCTCCCGTGCCGGCTTGAAGAGCCCGAACCGGCCGATTGGTTCATTCCTGTTCCTGGGACCGACCGGCGTCGGTAAGACGGAAGTCGCCCGAACTTTGGCGCAGTTCATGTTCGGCACGGAGAAGTCGCTCATCCGCTTTGATATGTCCGAATTTATGGAGAAGCACTCGGTCTCCAAGCTGATCGGCTCGCCTCCCGGATACGTGGGCTACGAAGAAGGCGGGCAGCTCACCGAACGGGTGAAGCGCGCGCCGTATTCTGTCGTTCTATTGGACGAAATCGAGAAGGCGCATCCGGACGTCTTCAATATCCTGCTGCAGGTGTTTGAGGATGGCCAGCTCACCGACGGCTTGGGCAACACTGTGGACTTCAAGAACACTATCCTCATTATGACCTCGAACATCGGGGCGCGTCACCTGATGAAACGCGA
>DASPSE010000361.1:0-2867 GCA_035624085.1 Terriglobales bacterium | reverse complement strand
GGTGGTGGGTCAGCTTAATAAGGAAGCGAGCCGAACGCGCGATTATTGCGTCGCTGAGGTCCCTCGTTGCACTCGGGATCTCGGCGCGTGGCTCAGACGCCGCGCAGACGCCTCGACTTCGCGCGGCTCGCCCAGATCCTTCGCTGCGCAAAATCGACTTGCTCAGGATGACAATGGCAAACTGAGACACGGACGTCGGTTATATTGATTATCGTCCGCCATGCAGATTCAGGAAAATGTTCGCTTGGCGCCGCTGACAACGATCGGAGTCGGCGGCCCAGCGCGCTATTTCGTCGAGGCACGCACGGTCGCCGAAATATCTGAGGCGGTGAACTTCTCTCGTTCGCGTGAACTTCCGTTATTTGTCCTCGGGGGCGGCAGCAATCTGGTGATCTCCGATGATGGCTGGCCGGGGCTGGTACTGAGGATAGGCATAAGCGGGATCGAGGAAAACATCCGACGTGACCAGGCTTCCTTCGATGTCGGAGCGGGCGAAGAATGGGACAAGTTCGTTGCCAGGGCCGTCGCGCGCAAGTGCGCGGGAATCGAGTGCCTGAGCGGCATTCCCGGCAGTGTGGGTGGAACGCCGGTGCAGAATGTGGGCGCGTACGGGCAAGAGGTTGCAGAGACGATCACAGCAGTGCTGACTTTTGATTTGCGTGATAACCAGGTCCGGGAACTGTGCAACGAGGCCTGCGGGTTCAGCTATCGCAGCAGCATCTTCAATACCAGCGAACGCGGAAGGTTCATCATTTTGCGGGTGACCTACGCCCTGAGACCCGGCGGGGAGCCGCACATCGCGTATGCCGATCTCAAGAAATACTTCGCTGGTTGGAAGGAGAAACCGCCTCTCGCGGAAACTCGCGATGCAGTGCGCAAGATTCGGGCCAGCAAAGGCATGCTCATCTCGCCGGGAGACGACGACAGCCGCAGCGCCGGATCATTCTTCAAGAACCCGATTCTCTCGCCGGAGCAATATCAGGAATTGAGCCGGAAAGCCGCCGTCAAGAACCTGCAAATTCCCAGCTATCCTGCGCTGGACGCGCTTAAGAAAGTTTCCGCCGCATGGCTGGTGGAACATTCCGGTTTCAGCAAAGGATTCAGCCATGGGCGCGTCGGCATTTCCCGGAAACATGCACTGGCCATAGTGAACCGCGGCGAAGCCACGGCGGCTGACATCGTGGCATTCAAGGAGCAGATCCAGCAGCGCGTGGAAGACATCTGGGGTATCCGGCTGGAACCGGAGCCGGTTTTCGTGGGCTTCTGAAAATCTAATGACGGGCGAGGACGCCCGTCCTCCACAATTTACGCAACTTACATCCCTCCTAATCGTTCCTCAAAAAGATTTCTGAACAAATGATGCCCAGGGGCGGTCTTCATGTCTGAGGACATGCGAGTGGTAGCGGAACAGGTGATCGTGAGAGCAGCCATACCGGTGCCGCAGGCGCAGGAAGACGAACTGGAGGTTGCGGTCCGGGAGCACGCGCGGCTGGTCTACCGAATCGCCTACTCGGTTCTGCGCAACCATCACGACGCAGAAGACGTGACCCAAGAGACGTTTTTGCGGGTCTTGCGCTACCAGCGAAAGCTGGCGGGCGTGCGCGAGCCGCGGACCTGGCTGGCACGAATCGCCTGGCGAGTGGCAGTGGAGCGGCGAAGGAAGGTTGCCGAGATGGTGATAGATGAGATCGACGAAGTAGCACAGGTCAAGTCATCGTCGGTGTCGGCAGAACAGATTTTGTTGGGAGCCGAAATGAGTGCGCTTTTGGAAAGGCTCATCACAGCTTTGCCTTCCAAGCTTCGTGACCCGCTAACGCTCTCGACGCTTGAGGAGATGACGCCTGGAGACATCGCTCGAGTTCTAGGCATCCGCGAAGCGGCTGTGCGTTCTCGGTTGTTCCGGGCGCGCCAGGCATTGCGGGAGAAGCTGGCAGCACTACTGGAAGGAAAGTATGGAACCGAAGGATAAGGAACGCTTCATTGACGAATGGGTGGATGTGGCCCTCAGGCAGCGTGGCGCAGTTGAGCCCCGGCCGGGATTGGAGAACCGAGTCCTGGCCGCTCTCAAAGCGGAGCGAGAGCGAATACCCGCGCAAACCTGGAATTGGCGACCGGTCTGGATCACTCTGGCCGCAATGCTGTTGATTGGCGCGGTCGCATTTCTCAGAAGGACAACGGACAAGGTCGGATCGACCTCTGTCGCGAGTCATGTGACCCCTTTGTTGTCATCGGAAGCTAGCACTCATACTTCCTCGGCAGTCACGCGAGGACCTCGCGCAGGAGCTGTGCGAAGGGTGAGCGCCACCCCGCGCCTGGAACAGTTCCCTTCACCGCAGCCGTTAAGCGAGCAGGAGAGGATCCTGGTCAGCTATATCCAGCAGTTTCCGCGGGAAGCCGTGCTGGTGGCGCAGGCTCAGACCCAGCTTTTGAAGCAGGAAATGATCGAGCAGCAGAACTCCCCTGCCAGAGAAAATTCGCAGGAAAATCCATAAGGAGAAACGTATGAATAGAAAGATTGCTGTCGTTTTGGCAAAACTGTTGGTCATCTCGCTCTGTTGGAGCGCACCCGTCAGCCGCGCTCAGGAGCAAGCACCTGCAAAAACGCAAGCGGAGTCAGCGGAAAAATCAGTCAATGCCTATCGTCTCGACTTCACCATCAACGAGATCGAAGACGGCAAGAAAATCAACGCCCGTCAATACTCGATGAACCTGAATGCAAACGATGGCAATAGTATCAAGATCGGGACGCGGGTCCCGGTGGAGGCAAAGCAGGGAGAGTTTCAGTACATTGATGTGGGCACCAGCATCTGGTCACGGGTGAAAGAACGTGACAACGGATTGGCGCTGGAAGTTCGAGCGGAGATCAG
>DASPSE010000358.1:0-3347 GCA_035624085.1 Terriglobales bacterium | reverse complement strand
TCGATTCTGCGGACCCGCTGGCGCAGGGTTCGAATTAACTCGCCAAATTCCGCCGGGGTGGCGTAACCCACGGTATCCGGAATGTTAACCGTGGTAGCACCAGCCTCGACAACTGCCTGCACGACTTGGCACAGAAATTCGGCGTCGGTCCGGGTCGCGTCTTCCGGGGAAAACTCCACGTCATCCAACAGACTTTTTGCCAACCGAACTGCTTCCACGGCCTGCTTCAGGCATTGCTCGCGGGAAATTCGCAGCTTGTACTTGAGGTGAATATCCGATGTTGCCAGAAAGACATGAATTCGCGGTCGTGCTGCATGCTGTACGGCCTGCCAGGCGCGTTCGATGTCTTGCGCGCAGGCGCGAGCCAGGCCGGCGATAATCGGGCGACGCACGACGGCGGCGATGGCCTGCACCGCCACGAAATCGCCATCCGAGGCGATTGGGAAACCAGCCTCGATTACGTCCACGCCCAGACGGTCGAACTGGTGCGCCATACGCAACTTTTCCTGCACGTTCATGCTGCACCCCGGCGATTGTTCCCCATCGCGCAGGGTGGTGTCGAAAACTGTGATGCGCGTTCGCTCCATGCAGGCTTCTCCTGGACAGGAATGCCTCACATGCTACCTGGACACATTGATTAAGCAAAGCTTATAATCCTTACAACATCATTAGCAATACTTAACATCGCGGGCAAAACTAATGGCCGCATAAGCATTACTGAGGAGGACGGGCTGGTGGATTTGTCGCAACTGGAGGTTTTCTTGGCGGTAGCGCGGGAGCGGCGGTTCTCCCGTGCGGCGGAAAAACTATATCGCACCCAATCTGCGATCAGTCAATCCATTCGGAAGCTGGAAGACGAAATCGGGGAGCCGCTGTTCGACCGCTCGTCGCGAGACGGCCTGCTTACGGACGCCGGCCGCGTCCTGCAAGAGTACGCCGAGAGGCTCTTGAACTTGCGCGCCGATGCACAAGAAGCCCTGACCGAACTCAAGCAACTGCACAAGGGCAAGCTGGTGATCTCGGCCAATGAGTTTACGGCTCTCTATCTCTTGCCCGTGCTGGGAGAATTTCGCCGCCTGCATCCCATGGTCAAAATCACCGTGAACCGTTCCCTCGGCAGTCGCATTCCGGATGATGTGCTGCGGCACAACTCGGAATTGGGTGTTCTCACGTACGATCCTGAGGACTCGCAGTTACGTTCCATTGTGGTGTTTCTGGACGAACTGATTTTCGTAGTTCCGCCAAACCATCCCCTCGCCAATCGGCAACAGGTGAGCATTCGGCAACTCGGAGCCGAGTCGTTTGTGGCGCATAACGTGCCTTCGCCCTATCGCGACAAGGTGCTTCAGGCTTTCAAACGCTACAAAACGCCTTTGCACATGGACGTGGAACTGCCCACGCTGCAAGCCATCAAGCTTTTTGTGGCCAGGGGAAACGGTGTGGCGCTCGTACCCGAGATGAGCGTGGAAGAGGAGCTTCAGCGCGGGGAACTTGTGCGCATTCCTGTCCGCGAGCTACGGCTACATCGCAAGCTCAGGCTGATCTATCGCAAATCGGCCAGCCTTTCCCACGCGGCCCGCGCGTTCCTAACCGTCGCCGAGACGTTCGCTCGCGAGCGCGGCGGGCGCTACCGGTTTCAGACATAGCACGCGTCTCATCGAATCAGCAGCGCGAGTCTCGGGAACAGGAAATGCCCAGCTGCGTCGTCGATGACGTTTATTTGGCAAGTGTAGAACCCCGGCTTCAGTGGGCTGAGTGGCAAATCCAATTGAAACACTCCAGCTTTGCGGTCGCGAGCATTGAGGTCGGTCAACTCGACCAGCGAGCTTTCGAAAACTTTGGTTTTCCCGCGAAAGAAAGCGACGTTTGTGAGTAAGTGAATGCTGCTCCTGGCCTGTGCTGCCTCCGAAAATTCCGGCGCCACCGAACGGCCCGGATCATAAACCTCGTAGTAGAGAAGCAGATGCTGTGCGGTGGAGAAGACATGAGTTATGTTTGGAATGATTTCCTGCCCATCGCGGATGAGAGGGTTAGGAGTTGAGATCTTTTTCGCGACTTGCAGTTGATTGGCCAGCACGATTGAACTGATCTTCAGCGGCTGCGCGCGAAGATCCGGCACGTCCAAATCAGTTTCGAAGGATCCCATGCGGCCGGTCTGATTTTCCCGTACGACAAATTTCAGGTGATACCGGCCACTGGTCAGCGTCAGGGCAGTGTTGTATTGGACGTTCTTTTTTGTCACGTTGTCGGCGGTGTCAACGGCCAGCTTGACGGTGTCGCGAATTGTGGTCATTGGGCGACTGTCCTTATCGGTGACCACTCCAATCACATCGAGCGTGGCCTTGTCGCGGTCGCTGCTCCGGACGAAGGGAATTTGCGAGCCTGGCACGACCAGCGAGATGGGCACAGAAAATCTGTTGCCGTCGAGGCGAAAATACGCGGCGCCGAGATAGAGAGGAAGATCGGTCGCGGGCAGTTCGGAGGCAAGTTGCTCCTCGAGCTGACGCTCTTTATCTTCTTTTGTCGAATGCTGGTAATCGGCCGGGGCGTAGTAGCCGCGGCGGTAGTCAACCTTCACACCCGGAACGTTGACTTTGACGGTGATGTGGCGGTAGCGGCCGTCTCGTGCGGGGTTGGTGCTGTGGTAGCCGAGCATGTAGTAAGTCGAGGAGTCGTCCTGAACGCTTTTGAAGACCTTGCCGAAATCATTGGAGTCGAGAAAGGCGCGGCCGCCGGTGTCGCTGGCCAGCGTGACGAGCGTCTCCTGGGTGGTGAAGTTGGAGTTGAGGGCATTCATCATCGACTGGCCGGAATAGGCGGACACACCGCGCAAGCTCGCGTTCTGGGCTTCGCCGCCGGCCACAATGGCTTGCAGACCGCGCATGTCCATGGTGTAGATCGCCAGGTTGGCGCGCACCGCTGCGTTGGTGGCTGCGCGCAGTTCAGACTGGTTTTCGATTCCTGTTCGATCCATCCCGCTGGAGAAATAGATCAGCGACTTCTTTTGCTGGACATGAGACAGCCGCTCGGCGACCGAACGGAGGGCCTCGAGGCGGCGGTCGGTATTAAAGATGTTGTATTCGGTATCGTCCACGGTGAACGGCTGGGCAGTGTCGGGCGTGCCTTCGGTCGAGCCGGTACTGCCTTCTTCGAAGCCTTGTCCGCTGCCAGTGTTGAAAGCGAGCAGCTCCTTCTTGAGAAGGTCGTGATCGGTAGTGAAATCCTGATTCACCAGCAGCGAACTTCCCAGAGATACGATTGCGACCAGGTCAGCGGGGGCCATTTGCGTGTCGACGTAGCGCACAGCCGAGGTGATGGCGCGATCGATTTCGTCGGGCTCCATGGCT
>DASPSE010000350.1:0-10328 GCA_035624085.1 Terriglobales bacterium | reverse complement strand
CGATGCCGAATCAAGACACTGGCCAACCCGAGCAGGACAATCACATAGCAAAACTAGACTGGTACGGCCGCGTCTTCACTGCAGCTATGGTTCTGCTGGCGATGGTCGGTTTGATTGCTGTCTACTCGGTCACAATTCGGCATCCCCAAACCGACGACGCGGAAATCTTTGCCAACTACATCGGAATCGCCCCCGTTGTCGAAGGACCCATACTCGACCTGAACGTCGCCGATAATCAGCGCGTTAAACAGGGCGATCTACTTTTCGAAATCGATGATCGACCTTATAAATATCCTCTGGACCGCGCAGTGTCAGACCAGGCCGTCCTCGAAGGCCAGATCGTCGACGAACGGCGGCGCATTCAAGCCGAAGTGCATGCCGTCAGCGCCTCCGGCGCGGCAACCCGCAGCGCCAGCGCCAACGTCGACCGGGCGCAAGCCTCGATCCGTGAGGCGGAGGCTGATGTCGCCCACTCTGAGGCTGCGCTGGATCGGGCCAGGACCGAGTGGGCATACGCCGAAAATAACCTGCACCGCGTCGAACCCCTGCTCGTCAAGCAGTTCGTTACTGTTGACCAGGTGGACCAGGCACGCACCACAGAGCGAGCCAGCGCTCAGTCCGTGCACGAAGCCGAATCGCAATTGGCTCTCAATCGAGCGCACCTCAACTCGATGCTGGCCGCCTTGGCGCAGGCCCAGGCTTCGGCAGAGCAGAGTACGGCGCAGCTTCACCAATCGCAGTCCAGCGTACTGACCCTCGATCCCCTCGTGGCCCAACGGCAGGGGCGGGCCGCCGCAATCGCCAACGCCGAATACAACTACAATCAGTGCCGCGTCTACGCTCCATTCGACGCACGCGTGACCAACCTCGTCATTTCCGAGGGCGCTTACGCTCACGTGGGGCAGGAGATTTTCACGCTAATCGACACTCGCGTCTGGTGGGCGCTTGCGAATTTCCGCGAGACGCAGCTCAAGCATATCCAACCTGGTATGACTGCGGACATCTACGTTATGTCTGACCCGGGATTGCGATTTACGGGCGTCGTCGAGAGCACCGGATATGGTGTGACACCCGATCCTTCGTTCTGGGGACGAATTGCCCCCGGCCTGCCGGACGTACAACGTACCCTCAGCTGGGTACATCTGGCCAGCCGCTACCCCGTCCGCATCCGCATTGAGTCACCGTTCTCGGATGCCATTCGTCTGGGAGAATCTGCAGTGGTCGTGATCCGCGGATACAAACGGAAGCCTTAATATGGCGACTCGGGCCGCTGAAATTCGCTGCCAGCCAGCCGGCCAGGCTGCCTCTTGGCCTTGGTTTCGGGAATTCATCCGGTGGGAACTTGCTCCGTATCCAGGACGCGTCAACACGGTCATCCGCATGACGGTTACGGCCACGCTGGTCATGATCGTCGTGGTGACGTTCCGCATTCCTAACCCATTCTTGGCTGCTTTCTTTTCAATTCTCCTGGCTCGCGAAAATCTCGCCGCTACTTGGCGCGGGGGGAGAATGGTCGTCCTTGGATTCGTCGCCGCGAGCCTCTACACCCTGCTTGGGACGATGCTGTTCCGCGGCTATCCCATCAGTCATTTCTTCTGGGTAATCGCAAGCCTTTATCTCATTTTTTTCGTTATGCGCACGGCGACTAACTACGCGGCCGCAGGGGCCTTCGCCATTCCGATTGCCATTGCGCTGCCGGTATGGGACCGTTCTTTGCCGAGCGAAGTCCAAGTGGAGGGTACTCTCTGGCCGGTCTTGGTAATCGCCGTAGGCGCGGGCGTCACTGTGGCAACCGAAGCGCTATACCGCATCTTCGATCGCTCCGACCCGCTCATCACATCCGTCGACGATTTGTTGCTCGTTGTGCAGCAGGTCACGGACGGCATTGCCAGTCTGCATCCCCCACCGAAAGCAATCCTCGACCGAGTTCTTCAATATCAGATGATCGGCACTGGCCGGCTCAGAACGATGTTACAGCGCCAAAGCGCGGACCCCACCCGGCGGGCGCAGCGCACCGCCCTGATTGCGATAGCGGGCCGGCTCATTGGTCTGGCCGCGAATCTCATGCGCGCTCCCCTCCGGCCCAGCGAGGACGATGCGATCCGCCTGCGCGCACTGTCCAAGAGCCTCGGAGCAATCCGAGCCGAGCTCCGCGAGTCCGGGGGTGTTTCCGCATCTGTTCCTGTGCTCGAGGGGCCGCCGTCATCCAGCTTCCCCACGCTTCAAGAGATGGAACGAACCGTCGCGATTATCCCCGAAGTCTTTCAAGGCGAAGAGATCGTCGATGGTTCCCAGAAGGCGCACGGACGGGACTGGTGGCACGCTGTGTTTGTGCCCGATGCATTCCAGAATCCGGAATATCTACGCTTCGCCTTTGCCGGATGTCTGTCTGCTACCGTCTGTTACGTACTCTACAACGCGCTCGACTGGCCGGGCATCAACACAAGTGTCCTTACCTGCATCGTTACTGCACTGACCACCATTGGCACTTCGCTACAGGCGCAGTTTCTCCGCCTTGCCGGATTTGTTGTCGGAGGGCTGGTGCTTGGGATCTCGGCGCAGATTCTGATCCTGCCCAGTATTGACAGCATCTTCGGCTTTGCTCTCTTCTTTGCAGCCGCGACCGCGATCGCCGCATGGTTCGCCACCTCCAGTCCACGGCTTTCCTTTTTTGGCGTGCAGATGGCGCTCGCCTTTTACTTCGTCCACCTGCAGGATTTCCAGATCCAGACCGACCTCACGATCGCGCGCGATAAGGTAGTTGCCGTGTTCTTGGGTATTCTCGCCATGGGTTTTATCTTCGACCGCTTCGGGACGAAGAGCGATGAAGAGCAGTTGGAGAAACTGCTGGTGCGCAACCTACGAATGCTGGCACAACTCGTGGTCTGTCCAGTGGCACGCGACCGAGCCATTGCCGACTCGCAGTTCATCCGTCTCCGCAGTCAGATCAATGACAACTTCGCCAGCCTGACATCGCAGATGGATTCCGTGCAGTTTGAATTTGAGTTTCGCCATAGGCGCGAGCAAGACGTTGCCGAGTGGGAGCGGATTCAGAGGGCTCAACCAGCGTTGCGCTCGATCTACCTGCTGGAACTCACTCTTCTCTCACATCGTGGTCGAACGGAGATCGACTCTGAATTGACCGAGCACCAAAATCAGATTCTGGATCATTTTCTAAACGAATATAGCGACAAACTCACGCACCTTTCCGCGTGGATCGCACATAAAGAGGACGCACCTGCACGCATCACCGATGATTCCATCACGCTATTACGGCAAACCTTCGCGAACGACAACTCCCCGGACTCGCAGGCTATCGCTGATATCTGTCAGAAGATGGTCTCCTCTCTCCTCATGCTGCGGAACGAGTGCTAACTTCTTCCGCCCACCTGAACCTACATCTTCTGTCCCACGAAAGAGTTACGGATAATCATCCATCAGTTTACTTAGCGCGGAAACTACCATGGAAAACCGGCTAACACAGCGGTAATACCGCTTCGCATTCAGCAGAAGTCGTCCCCTCAGAAAAAAAATTTCAAACCCTGAGCCATTTCGTATCCCATTTTCCGCAGCTATTAAGTAGAAGCAGAGTTGCAGGATGGCAACTTTGCCAGAAGAGGAGGGTCTTGTATGGCTGCCAACTCTATCGTCGCTCCAAACTTGATTCCAGATGCACAGCAGACCGTTTCAGAAACCAGCAAGCTGAAACTTTCGAGCCTGCTCGAACGGATCGAAGCAGTATTGGGGAAAGCCTTTGGGGACGATGAGGAAACCACCGCGAACTCTCTGCGTGGGCTTTGAACAGGTACAGAGAGTGCCCACGCTTCCACTACGAGGTACAAGGGAAATTCGCTCTGGGCGAGCGCCTGGGCGCGTGGAAGTTACTGACATAGAAAAATTTTTCCCGCGCGAGCCAAATGGGGGCTCATTTTCCGCACTTTATAGATAGAATCACGGTTGTCGATGCTGTTTTCCCGTGGAGGCCCTATGAAAACCACCTTCTCGCTCATGACCATCCTGACGGCGCTTGTACTGACTCCCGCTCTGTGTGCGCAGGTTTGCGGTCCAACGCCTGTTGTCGCGTGGACCGGGGCCTACAGCATGAGCGGCATCGGTTCCGGCGGAGATCTTCTTGGAGAATACACCTGGACTGTCGAACACAATATGTCGGGCTCGCCCGATTTGGTCGGCGCGCAACTTGGTTGCCCCACCATTTCCTGGACAGGCACCGACACTTTCGCAACCGGATCTGCAAACGATCTTGGAACGGAAGACTGTACGGGGGGTGGTTCAACCACCATCGCCTACAATGGAAGTGGTCCGCCCGTAGTCTCGCTGGGCGGGCTCGCCCTCAATGTTCTCGGTTTTACTTATCAATTTTATGATGCCTTCGCGATCATCGCAACCATAACGACCGTCGGCTGTCCCCCCGACGGGGGAACTCAGTCAGACCCGCTGCCTTATTTCCTGCTATCGCCTCTGGAATTGGGGTGCGCCGGCGATCTTACCTTCCCCAGCTACGTTCTGCCTCCTTTTGTAGGACCGCTCGCTCAGTCAGGAGTACCCCTGAACGGTGCCGCCGACTGCCCTTGGGGCATTTCAACCGATTGGGACATGAGTTTCGGTCTATATCCCATCTACGTGTGGGACTCGGATTGCCCCCCGCCCTGGGTCGTCAATTCGACCATTGGTTGCGAAAATCAGAGCTTGGGCGAGGATGTGCTCGTGTCGGGAACTGGTTTCGATCTTCATTACCAAAGCGACCGCGCTGTCGGCGCGAGTGGAGATGCCATCGCCGGCGCTGACGCCGCCATGATCGGTGGGTGGACCTTGAGCGTCCATCACGCTTACGACCCGAGCACGGGCACCCTTTTCCTAGGTGACGGCAGGCAGCGCAACGGGTATCAGTTGGGTACTCCAGTCAGCTTCAATGGGAACCTGTTGTTGACCTCGGAAGACGGCAGTGAAGTTTATGTGTTCAGTTCGACTGGACAGCATTTGCAAACCTTACGCCCGCTGACTGGGGCATTGGAGTATCAGTTCGCCTACGACTCTGCAGGAAAACTGATCACAGTGACCGATGCCAGCGGTAACGTTACGACGATCCAGCGTAATGCTTCGGAACAACCAACCGCCATTGTTTCGCCCTACGGTCAAACCACAACGCTGAGTGTCGACAGTAACGGGTTCTTAAGTCAGCTTACCGATCCTCTCGGCAACTCGCAGACTTTCGTGAACACCAGCGGTGGCCTGCTTACCTCCCGCACCGACCAGAACGGCAACATCTTCAACTACACATACGACAGTAACGGAAGGTTAACTAAAGATGCTGATCCGCTGGGAGGCTACGTAGCTGCGAGTTCTACAAATGCGGCCTCCGGCTTCGGGCAAACTGTCACACTCACAACGGCTATGGGAAAGACCAGCAGCTATCAAAGCACGGCCGCATTGCCTTGGGCAGAGAGCAGCACTTCAACGGTCAGCCAGCAACGCACCATTACATGGCCCGATGGCCTGCAGGCATCTTCGAGCGAGAATCTTCAGAATGGGCAACTCTCCGATACTTACAGTCTGCCCGATGGCACCAGTGATAGCGAGACACTAGGACCGGATCCGGTCTGGGGATTGCAAGTTCCCGTTGACACAAGCGAAACCGTCACTCAGGGCAATCTCACCATGAACATCACTGGCAGCCGCAGCACTGCGCTGGGCACCGCTGGCAACCCCTTCACTGTGACGACGGAGACCGACGTACATTCGATCAACGACCGCACCTATTCGTCCACATTCACCGGTTCAAGTCTCACCTGGGTGAACACAAGCCCGGTTGGACGAACTCTTACGGTTGGACTCGACTCTTTGGAGCGGATCGCCAGCACACAAGTCGAAGGACTAACAGCGACAGATTTCGCATACGACAGCCATGGTCGTCTGGCATCCGCCACCCAAGGCACACGCCAGACCACGTTGAGCTACGGCTCCAACGGTTTTCTGGCCAGCGTGACCGATCCACTGCAACTGACAACCAGCTTCAGTTACGATGCCGATGGACATCTGTTGACCACAACGCTTCCGGATGGGCGCGTCATTAACTATTCCTACGACGCCAACGGCAATCTCACCTCGGTCACGCCGCCCGGCAAGTCGGCGCACGATTTTGCCTACAATGCCGTGAACCTGGCTACGTCTTACACGCCCCCGACAGTAGTGGGGACGGGGCCTACCACTTATGCCTACGACTTGGATCGCGATCTGACGACCATAACTCGCTCTGACGGCGAGACGATCAACTTGGGTTACGACACTGCCGGAAGACTGATTTCCATTGGCACCCCGACCGGAACTACGTCGTTCACCTACGACACGACGACTGGCAACTTGGACAGCCTCGACAAAGGCAGTGAAAAGATCAGCTACAGCTACAATGGCCCTCTGCCCACGAAATCTACTTGGAAGGGCACCGTCGCCGGCAGCGTGAGCCGAAAATATAACGACAACTTCTGGGCAACATCGCAAGGCATTGCTGGCGGCAGTAGCATTGCCTTTGACTACGACAATGACGGTCTGGTAACAAAAGCAGGCTCACTGACGATCAAGCGCAGTCCGAAAAATGGCTTGATTACCGGTACAACGTTGGGCGTGGCCACCGACAGCCGCACGTACGATAGCTTCGGCGAACTGATTGGCTACACGGCCTCAGTAAGTGGAACCGCGATCTACAGCGTGCAGTACACCCGCGATGCCGACGGCAGAGTCACGGCAAAAACTGAAACCATCAATGGCACGACGAACACCTATTCTTACACCTACGACCCGGCAGGCCGGCTGACTGGCGCGACCAAAAACTCAGCAACCGACACCTATACGTATGACACCAACTCCAACCGCCTGAGCGGGACCACTTCCT
This sequence comes from Terriglobales bacterium, assembly GCA_035624085.1. GTDB lineage: Bacteria > Acidobacteriota > Terriglobia > Terriglobales > Acidobacteriaceae > JAFAGX01. The sequence continues at coordinate 3,421 of DASPSE010000350.1, read as the reverse complement.
CGGGCACTTCAAGCGGAACTTATGATGCTCAGGATCGTCTCCTCACGTACGGAACTACTTCCTACACGTACACGGCAAACGGGGAACTGGAGAGCCAGAAGGTTGGGAGCCAAAAAACCACATATAAATATGACGTGCTCGGAAACCTGATTGCTGCGACGCTCCCAAACGCCAACAAGCTCGCCTATATCATCGATGGTGAGACTCACCGCGTAGGAAAGGAACTCAACGGCGCTCTCGAAACTGGGTTCCTCTATGACGGCGGCCACATTCTGGCGCAGTTGAACACCAGCAACCAGGTGGTAAGCCAATTCGTGTATGCCACCGGCGCAAACTCGCCCGACTACATGGTCAGCGGAGGTGTGACATACCGGATTTTCTCCGATCAACTCGGTAGTCCTGTGCTGATCGTCAACACCTCGACGGGCGCCATCGCGGAACAGATCACCTATGATGAGTTCGGAAACATACTCAGTGATACCAATCCCGGATTTCAGCCCTTTGGATTTGCCGGAGGGTTGTACGATCAGGATCTCAAGCTGGTCCGCTTCGGCGCTCGCGACTATAACCCGGCCGTTGGCCGCTGGACGGCGAAGGACCCAATACTATTCAACGGTGGCGACACCAACTTGTATGGTTATGTGTTGAATGATCCTGTGAACATGATTGATCCCGCGGGCCTGCAAGCATCGGATTGCCCCTGCAAGCAAACGACTCCAAAGTCGCTGCAACAGCAGACCGAAGAATCCGCCCAAAAAGTTGCCGACAACGCCAACGGACCCTTCTCGACGCCAGGTAAGAGCGGCGGTTCTGGAAATTCGACCTCGTCAGTTCCGACACCTTCGGTGTCGGTCGGAGGAGGTGTCAGTGTGGGCGCAGGTGCTGGCACGGTGAGCGTTTCGGGGACATTCACTAGCCAAGGAGGAACCAAAGGGGAATGGAAGGTCGAATTGGATCCTAAGAACAAAACCCTGACCTGCAGCGGTCACAACTGACGGCAGAGTTCGTGGCGTTTGGGCTGCCCGGTTTAGGCAAAATTGAAGCTCAATGTCGCGGAAGTTCCGGCTAGTGCAACCTGGCCAAGGCAGCGTCGCATTTAGCAATCTGACGTGCCACCATCTTCGGATTGCCGCAGGCAAATCCCGCGGGTGTTCTCGCCCCTGGGTTGTGGATCGTCTGCCACATGTTTGAGCTGCGCTGATACCAATCTCGTGCTTCGTTCCAGCGCTGTCCCGGCGACGAGGTCTTGCCTGCCGCCATTTCCGCCAAGTTGCCAAGGATGGAGTAAGCGTCGGCCGCGACGTAGCGCGCGTCCAGCATGTAGTCATGCGTCGCAATGACTTCCTCTGTGATTTTCAAGGCACGCTGGGCTTCCTGGACAGCTTCTGATTCTTTTCCCATATTCGCGTACCCACTTGCCATCTTCACATAAATTCCGGCGACGAGGGTTTGAACGAACGGATTTGGATTTGCTTCCCACATTTGCAATGCCTGGCGATAGCTATCTAAAGCTGCGACGTTATTAGCGCTACGTGCAAGAGACTCACCAGTCCAAATCAGGTCCCACGCAAGCGACCATCGCGGCTCGCCGTAAGCCGGATCGCGCGTGATTTGCGATCGCAGTATTTCCGCCGCCCTTTGCAGCAGGCTCAGTCCCTTCTTCCAGTCACCGTCGAGCGCTAGCGCGTTGCCTTGTTTCGCGAGAGCCAAGGTAAGGTCGTTCTGGATCACCGCATTATTGGGATCGGCGGCCAGCAACGATTGCAAAACATCAACTTCTTTCCTGTAGGTTGATGACGCACCGTTGACATCGCCGCCCATAAGCAGAACGTCACCCAATCGATCTTGCGCCCAAGCTACAAGCCTTCTTGCATTGGCGTCACTGCCGCCGGCAGACAATGCTTCAAAAATCTGAATGGCGTGACGGGAGTGACCCACTGCTTCCTTTGCAAAGCCCAGATTTGCCAGCTGTTGGCCGGATTTCACTTCACTTTTCCCCAGTCCGAACTGCACAGCCCGATCCTGGGGCGCGGCGTGCAACTGCGCTTCGATGATCGGCTGCTCTTTCTGAAGGTACGCCCAAGCTCCTTGATAGTCGCCGCTGGAATATCGGAAGGTGATGAGAATATCGTAATTGCTTTGTAGCTCGTGCAGCACCGCTGTATTTGAAGGCGCAAGCTGATAGGCTCGTTCGGCTGTGGCAAGCGCCCGCAGTTCGTTCGCCATATTGATCGCCTCATCTTCCGCGTCGGCCTGATTGCTAAATGTGGCTGCGAACAAGCGCTGGCTTCGAGCCAGCGCCACCTGATCATCGACGTTGCTGGGATTGGCCTTTGCCAGGAGCTCGCGAATCGCAATCGCTTTCCGGTAGCTGGCCAGGGCCCCCCGGATGTCGCCCAAGTTTGCTCCGAAGGGATTGCCCTGGACTGTTCCCACTTTTTCATATGCCGTCGCCAGTTCGCGCTGCAGCGAGGTATCAGACGCCGCATCGCGAGACAGCCTGTCGAGGTAACGCAGCGCTCGCTCGACGAGTAACTTGCGAGCGGGGGTTGAACCGGGAAGGTCTTGAATCGAGTCGTGCACGTCAAACATTAACGAGTTGGCCAGCTCGCGAACGTCGTTGAAACGGCGTTGCGCGATGCATGCCTCATGCAATGTGACCGCCATTCCTACCGTCAGCGTGGCGAGAACTATGGCGGCAGCAGCAACCCACGCCTTATGCCGGGTCATGAACTTGCCCGCGCGATATCTTGCCGTATCTTTGCGGGCGATGACTGGCAGATTCTCCAGGTGCCGACGGATGTCCTCGGCGAATTGTTCGACCGATGCGTAGCGCCGTTGTGGCTCCTTGCGCATCGCCATCAGAATGATGTTGTCCAGGTCGCCGTTCAGCTTCTTGCTCAGCTTTTCGGCCGAATCGCCAAACCCGGCCGTGACCGGGCTGCTCCCAGGAGTGTCGGAATCCTGAATGGTTTCTGTTCGCCGCGCCGCATTACTCGGTTTCTCCGGTTCGGTTTCGCAAGCCGCGTGTGCAACCTCGTGCGGAGTGCTGTCCGCCTGGCGGTAAGGATGTCGGCCGGTCAGTAGTTCATACAGCACCACACCCAGCGAATAAACGTCGCTCGCTGTCGTGATCGGCTCGCCATTGATTTGCTCCGGGCTGGCGTAGCCCGGCGTCATCACACGAAATACGGTCAAAGTTGGCTCAAATCGGCCGGTCACCGCGTCTGTGTCGAGAATCTTGGCGATGCCAAAATCCAGCAGCTTGGTCACCCCTTCAGGTGTAACCAGAATATTGCCCGGTTTGAGGTCGCGGTGAATAATCAAGCGCTGGTGCGCATACTGCACGGCGGAACAAACCTGCGAAAACAACCTTAACCGCTCTGGAAGCGGAAGTCTTCGATGATTGCAGTATTCGTCA
>DASPSE010000328.1:0-3357 GCA_035624085.1 Terriglobales bacterium | reverse complement strand
CTCGCCCAGACGCAGGCACCCGCGCACATCGCACAGGGTTCGTGCGTGGTATAGAGCACGAACTCGGTCAGGTAGCGACCATAACCGCTCGATACGTATTTGAGGGTTTCCAACTCGACATGCTTGATGCTCGACCCTGATGTCTTTACCCGGTTGCCCGCGCTGGCAATGACCACTTCGCGCCCGTCCGCTACGCGAGTGATGACAGCACCGATGGCATAGTCTCCTCGGTCACGGGCACGCTTGGCTTCCGCGATTGCCAACTGCATAAACTTTTTCTTGGGTTTGTAGGAAGCAGCGATCATGCAGGGATCATATCGCAGCGTGAGGATTGTCGAGACTCGAAACCTATTCCTCGGTCGGCTGCGCACTGCGTCTAGGCGGTTGGACTGGCATGCAGAATAAATCGGTTCGTCCATTCGGCTGGGATCACGTCACTTATCCCCGACGCCCCGGAACGGATCGCTCGCATCACACGGCGCGTCAAAGTCGTCTTTGGGCTTCGCCCATTCATCCCGCACAGTCACCAAGGCATTCTCGCGTCCTCGGCGTTGCTGCACAACACAGTGGTATTCCTTCTTGTCGAAGTCCCAATCCTGAGCGACGGTGATGGTGGGTACGGGTCGGTTGCCCTCAATGATGTACTTTGCCGCCTCAAAGACTGTTCCTACCCTTCCGCCATTGCTGTGCGTGGTGATTGTCTTCGTCGCTGGATCGAGAGTAAATCTGCCAAGCTCGCTAAAGTCCTTGCTGAATTCGAAGCGACTGGATTCCGGATCGAACAGCCAGACGCACCCAGACTCGTTGCCCGTGGCTCCCCAGCTTGTCAACATGTAAATGTCTTTATAGCCATCGAAATTCATATCCACCGCACGAAACCACTCGGAGCCTCTGCGCGGGGCTTCCATGTCTGAGAGTTCACAGTCCTCAAGGCTCTGCGTAGGCTGCTTTGAATCGCCCCGAAAGACTTGGACTTCCCGCACCGTCGTGTGCGGGTTCCCGTATTCGTCTCGCGGGTACGGCTCGGGAAGGACTTTGAACGTGAACTCCGGCAAGTTTGCTGCGATCTTGAACGTGAATGTCGCACCGTGCGAGAGGTCTTCAGTGATGGGTTCGCGCTGGGGGCTTGAAGCGGCTGATTTTGTTGGATGCTGCTGCGCTGCGGCACTTGACGCGAGCAGAAACGTCAGCAAAGTGATGAACGCGGATGCGTTTTTGCCTGACATTGAGTGATGCCCCAGCTTACCATCGGCACCCGGACTCACGGAGAGGTTCTACAGCGAGCCGATGCGCTCCCAACCACCGGGGTAGGCGGTCACCAGACCGAGATCATCTACGACGATCTCAGCCGAGAATCCGGTGTTGCTTTCGTAGCGATAGATGTCTTTTGCCAGCCGTGTATAGCGTTGGGATAGCGGTTGAACCGTAAGCTCAGGGAATTTCACCCAAGCGGCGAAGACCGACTGACTGCTCCCGACTTGGAGGTTGAGACGCCGAATCGGGAGTGTGTTGGTCGCAGGCGTGACCGTGAGATCAACGTCGTCACAGCCATGAACGTCACGTAACTCCTGATTCGAACTGCGCCACACTCCACGGCTCTCGACGCTCAGGCTGAGGGTCTTCACGTCGCTCCCGATTGCTCGCTCGATTTGCACCCGGTGGGTAAGCCAGTTCTCGTCGCAGTAGATTTCGTAGTTCGCCAGCATCGGGCGTTGATCTTTCAGGACTCCGACGACCGTGCCCCTCAGCAGCCAGACCTCCCCTGTATGCCACAGAGCACAGTAATCGGTGCCGTTCAGCAACACGTTTTTCCAGACGACCACGCGCTTTAGTTCGTCTGCCATCTTCGTTGGCTGCATCCGAGTGCCCGTTTGTGGTTGAATTAGTCTAAATGGTTTCTGCACCGCGATTGGGGCTGGCACCAACGACCATGGTTGCCTTCTTAGAGTGGGGTTATGATTTCCTTCGATGCCGCGCACGAGGCAGTACATTATCCAGCAGATCGCCGCTTCCGGATTTGGCTTCGGCCTTCCATCCTGATCGGCATTGCGGTCGTGATTGCCCTATTGATTCTTGCCGCATGGATTGAGTTCGCGGCTGTCGGTCTGCCCTACGTTCCACCTGTGCCACAGATTTACCCGAACAACTTCACGGGGCCGCATGGATTTCCCCTCTGGGTGCGTTACTGTCATTTCTTCAATTTCCTTTTTGTGATGATGCTGATCCGCAGCGGTCTGTCCATCCTAATGGATCATCCGCGCCTCTATTTCAATGACGACTGCACGCCGGGAAGCGAATGGATCAGGTTTACCCCTATCAAAGTTCCTCGCGACCGTATTTGGACGGCAAAGGATGACGCCTGGTACATTTCGCCCCTAGTCGGCACTCCGGGCTACAGGCACACAATCGGGATTGCGCGGGTCTGGCACTTCATTGACGTGCATGGGTTCATCGCAACCGGGATTGTCTTCATCGTGATGCTGCTCAGCACTGAGCAGTGGAAGCGGATTGTGCCTACTTCACCAGTTGTCCTAGCGCAGGCGTGGAGCACCTTTGTTCATTACGCAACATTCCATCTGCCTCCGGAGCCGAACGGTTTCTACGGCTACAACGCGCTCCAACAGATTGCATATTTCACGGTCGTGTTCGTCTTCGGGCCGTTGGCTATTCTGACGGGCATAGCGATGTCTCCAGCCGTCGTGAACCACTTTCCATGGTATCCGCGTATTTTCGGCGGCAGGCAATCGGCTCGATCAATCCACTTCCTGACGATGCTCAGTTTCTTCGCGTTCTTGGTTGTGCACGTCACGTTGGTGGTCATGACAGGATTCCAGCGCAACATGAATCACATCGTTATGGGCACGGACGACCAGACCTCCATCGGGATGTGGCTGGGATTCGTGGGCATAGGCGTAGTCGTAATCTCTTGGATCGTGGCGCACTATTTGTCTTGGCATCAGCCGCGTGGACTCCAACACGCTTTGAAATCCGTGACCTACCCCATGCAACTGCTTACGTTGAATCGCCTCGTTCCGCAGCAACATTACTCTGAGCAGCAAATCTCGCCCTACTTCTGGCCGAACGGGAAGATGCCAGTGAGAGAGGATTGGAAGCGGCTCGTGGAAAGCGGGTTTAGGGATTTCAGGTTGAAGGTAGGTGGGCTGGTCGAAAACCCGGTCGAGCTTTCGCTTGCAGACATGAAGAAGATCGGCGTGATCGAGCACATCACAATGCATCATTGCATTCAAGGCTGGAGCGGCATTGCGAAGTGGGGCGGCATCCCGATCAAAACGCTGATCGATCTGGTTCGCCCAAAACCGGAAGCCAAGGTGGTAGCCTTCTTTTCCTTTGGCGAGG
>DASPSE010000323.1:0-24453 GCA_035624085.1 Terriglobales bacterium | reverse complement strand
GCGCTGATCACCACCTGTTCCGGACGTGTCGTAACGCCCGGCCCGGCATTAATGCAGGCGCCGCAACTGGGCTCGATCACGTGCGCCCCGGCTTTCTGGAAGATTTCCAGATATCCTTTACGCACGCAGTAATCGCGCGTTTCCTGCGATCCAAACTGTATGTAGAACTTCACCGAATCAGCCACGCGCTTGCCGTGTTTCAGAGCGTCGGCCAGGACCGCTGCGTACATGTCCATGTCTTCATTCTTGCCGGCGGTGCAAGTGCCGCCGTAAGCCAGTTCGACGGGAACCGGCGTATTCAGCTCGCGAATGTATTTTCCGTTGCCGGGATCGCCGGGCGTAGCCACCATGGGCGTGATCTCGGCGGCGTCCAGCTCGATGAGATGCGCGTATTGCGCCCCAGGATCGCTATAAAGACCTTCAATCATGGATTCAGCCTTCTTGCGATCCATGCCGCGACGTTCGACCAAAAAATCGACTGCCTTTCGATCGGGAGCGACAATTCCCGTGAAGCCGCCGATCTCCGCGGCCATGTTGGTCATAGTCGCGCGCTCGTCCACGCTGAGTTCCTCAATCGCCTCGCCGGAGTATTCCATCACTTTGGCGAGTGCTTTGCCACTGCGCACGTAATCGAGGCTCAGAATCTTAAGAATGAAATCCTTGGCCGTAACATTCGAATGCTTCTTACCGCGGATCACAATCTTGACCGATTCCGGCACTCTCACGCGAACGTCTTTTGTGATCCAACTATTGAACACGTCGGTTGTGCCAATTCCGAAGGCAACACATCCAATCGCGCCGACATGCGGGGTGTGGGAATCGGAGCCAATGTTCAACTGGCCGGGCAACGCATAAGTCTCCAGCACAATCGAGTGACAAATGCCCTCGGACCCCTTACGGTCTTTCAATTCGCCGTGCAGTTTAATGTCTTGCTTTTGCGCAAAATCCTGCTGCTTGAGTTTGAGCTGCGTGGCGAGGTCGAGCAGCCCGAGCTTCCTTTTCTCTTCGGAAATCACCTCGTCGAGAAACGTCAGGTGATCACGGAAGAAAAGAATGCTCGAGGGATCATTGACTCTGGCGTCCTTGCCAACATAACGCTCAAAAAAAATAGAAGCCATCGGGGTGACATATTCATGGCTGAAGCGGAGATCGGCGCGGGCAAAGCCAGTGTCATTGGGTTTTACGCAGCCAGCTCCGACGGCTCCCTTTTCATTGAGCATGTGGCTTGCAAAGATCTTCTCCGCCAGCGTCATCGCACGCTTGTCCGTGGTGATCGGCGGCAGAAAAACTTTCTTCTGCATGCGCGCTACATTAAATGGAAACAGTCCGCCGTACTCTATGACCTGGCGGGTGATCTCGTCCTCGCCGGCCGTGAACTCGCTGAGCGGAATCTCTTCACCCGCGCGAATCTTGTCAATCAGCGAGAAATCCGTCGAAGTGAGCAGGCCAAGGTTCTGACAATTTTGCTTATAGATTCGCTCGATGTTTTCAGCAATCACCACGCGGATTCCCGCACACATTTCGGCGTAAGGCGACTGCTCGCGGCTCGATCCCTTGCCCCGCCGCTTGCCGCTAACGGCGCAGACAAACCCTCCTTTCTTCACGTCGGAGCGCCCAATCGGCAGCGCTCCGCCGCATTTCAGCCCAAGGTAGGGAATCTCGCCGAGGGTCTCGTCAAAGTAGAAGCAGTAGTGCGCCGGTGTAATCTCATCCGTAGAAATATCGTCGCGCAGTTTGGGATTGCTGGCGGGATTCTTCGTGTCCCATGGCAGGTCCTCGCCTGCTAATTGCCGCTTGATCAGTTCGGGATCTTCGGTAAGGAAAAGAACGCGTCCGGTGAGGTGCACTTTATCAGGACGTTTCTGGATTTTTCGTTGCAGCAGGGAACCAATCAACCTGGCACCTCACCCCTTTCCATTGTAACTCGACATGGAGGAGCGCGTTTTGGAAGGTCTTGGGGTCCTTGGTGTACTTCGCGGTTTAGCGACCCTAATGGTGCCCGCGCGTGCGGTCGTACTTCTCGCCGACGGGAATTGCAACTGACAGCCGGTTTTCCTTGGGTGCGAGAGGACAAGTGGCGTAGGGCGTTACGGCGCAGGGAGGATTGTAAGCGCGATTGAAATCAAGCACCACCGTGTCGTTGACCACCGGGCCAGCGTCGAGAAAACGGCCTCCGGGATAAGTGTCGGTTTTCGTCGTTACGTCGCTAAAGACGAAGAACAGGCGCTTGGCTGGATCGCCGCCCAGGTCGGTGAGACGGAGTTCCTGGTCATTGATCTTGAAAACGGCTACTCCAGCCGCCGGCGTCGGAATTACATCGCCGAGAACGTTAGGCAGATCCACAGTCGTCTTGCCCCCTGACGGAACCCACGTAGCAGTGACGCGGTAATTCAGATTCAATGGAAAGAACACCGGTCCGCGATAATTCTTTACCGCCTCGCTGTCGAGATCCTTCAACCGGATGCCAATGCGCTGGCCGCGTTTGATCACGTGGAAGCGCAGGCTTCCCAGTTCGACTACCGTGCGTTTGCCGGAGGTGTCGGGCTGGAGGGGCGCAGTTGTTACCGGCTTTCCATCAATTGTGGCGTGAGCTTCCGGCGCAAGCTTCACTATGACTTCATCACCTTGAAGTACAAACACTCCGGCATGGGCCGGACCCTTGGGAAAGACAATCGCGTTTCCCGACTCACTCCCGAAAGTGTTTTCTCCAGGCTTGAGCCAGAACAAACCTGCTAATGGCAGCCAGTTCTGCTTGAGATCATCGACCAGCTCAGCTTTCCATTTGTCGAAAGATTGCTGGTAGGCGAGGTCCACGTTGTCGGATCCGCCCAGCGGCGCTGCCGCAAAGGTCGCGCATGCTGCCAGAAGAATCCAGAATGCTGCCAGCGTGTTCGACCTGCTATTCATGGTTGGGTATGGTGATCATCGTAGCGGGCTGGGCAAAGGCTCCAGATCGCGTCCCGCAAAAACCTTTTGGAACTCATTCTTCAACGCTTCATGCACCAATCCGTTCGAAGCCAGAGTTTCGCGACTGTTGAGATGGAACGGACCGCCACTGAAGTCGGTGACCTTGCCTCCTGCTTCCTCCACTATTAGCGCACCGGCTGCGGTATCCCAAGGATTGAGGTTAAACTCCCAGAAACCATCGAAGCAGCCGCAAGCTACGCAGCACAAGTCGAGAGCCGCCGATCCCGCCCGCCGCACACCGTGGGTTCGCAAGGTGAGCTGGTGATAAAAGAAAATGTTCGGATTCTTGTGGCGCTTGTGGCTGGGAAATCCGGTGGCGACCAGGCACTCCGCCAGATTCGCGATCTTCGAAACATGGATTCGCTGCTGATTCAGATATGCGCCGCCACCCTGCTCTGCCGCAAAGAGTTCATCGCGAGTGGGATCGTAGACCACGCCGGCGATTCGGTTTCCCCTGTATTCCAACCCCATCGAAACGCAGAAGACCGGGTATCCGTGAGCGAAATTCGTAGTGCCGTCGAGCGGATCGACATACCAGCGATAGTCGCTGCCAGTGTCGTGAAGGCCGCCCTCCTCGCCCAGCACGTCGTGTGTGGGCCAGCGCTGCCTGATCCGCTCGCGAATCAGGGCTTCTGATTTGCGATCTGCCACGGTGACCAGATCAGCTTCGCCCTTGTACTCAACGGCAACGTGGCGCCGGAAATACTCCATGAGCAGCGTTCCCGCCTCGCGGGCAATGTCAGCCATGGCGGGAAGAAAACTATCGGGCCTGGGCAAATTGGGACTCAATTTCGGACTGAAGATTTCAGATTTCAGACTCAGCTCACTTATGAATCTGCAATTTGAAATCTACAACCTGTAATCGCAACAGATCACTTACGTTTGCCGGCATCTTCGGCGATGTACATGATTTCCTGCTTGTAAATAAAGAGATTGGGTTTATCTTGGCGGGTTAGCCGCAACATGTTTTTATCGTAGTATTCGATCCAGCCTTGGACGACCTCGCCATCCGCCAACTTGATGCTCACCGGCTTCTGCTTGTCACCAAGGGATTTCAGATATGCTGCTTCTTCCGAGGTTTCTTCCGGAGGCGGAATTCTCGGTTTGCGCGGCGCCGCAGAGGAGTTTTGCCCATGAAATGCCATTCATTCATTCTACATGGAGCACAGATCTTGCGTAGGGGCGGACGGCCCCGTCCGCGCGGCGGAGCAAAGCTTGGCAGATTCTGTCCCCGGACGAGGCGTCCGGGCTACGTGGCCATTTCTAGAATCTCACCTTCAGCGCGAACTCAATAACGCGAGGAGATCCAAGCCCAAACACGCCAGAGCCGGTGCCGATACGATTCGCGTTCGGCTGCTCTCCCGGTGTGCCATTTACGTATCCCAGACTCCCGCTGAGCTGGCCATTCAGCGGGTTCGTGGGGCTATCGAAGTTGGCAAAGTTCATCAGGTTGAAAAACGAAACGCCGGGCTCAACCTCAACTCGATCCTTGAATTTATATTTCCAGTTCAAGCTCAAGTCGAAAGCCTTCAACCAGGCCATATTGGCTTCGTTGGCCGGAGCCAGCGCGATCGGCTGTTGGACTCCACCGAGCTGTTGCAGTTGGCCGAGAGTGAACAGGCCGTTCTGGAGCAGCACCTGCCCGGCTGGCGTGGGCTGGCCTGCGAAATTCTGGTTGTAATTTTGGATTACATCGTTGATATTGCCAGCTTTCACGCTTCGCCCAAACGCACCCAGATTCGTTCCAGGCAGAACATCGCCTACGCTTCCGTTAGAGGCAAAACTGCCGTCGCCGGTTCCGTCTCCGGTGACATCGGTCACAAAGATGCCGCCCGGGTTCCCGGTCGGGGGAAGCGTGAGCGTGACCGGCAGGGGACTGTAGAAATGAGCGATAAGACCGACATTGAATGAATAGGGCAGGTCCATCCAGCCGCCCAGTGAGAATTGGTGTCTGCGGTCGAGCCCGTTTGGCCCGATGTAATGCAGAGGATTATTGAAATCCGTCGCGACGTTAATAAAGTCGCTATCCGCGGCCGTGGCAATGTATTTCGACAAGGAATACGAGATTTGTAGATTGAGGCTTTTAACGTTCTTGAACGGGTTCTGAACCGCCTGTTTGTAAGACAGTTGCAAGCCGTTGTACTCGGATCGCCCGATGGGATACAGCATCTGGTTGGCGCCCAGGTTGGGATTAATACCGGGAAACGCCGCCGTGGGACAAGGACTGCCACCGCAGAAGAAATAACCTGAGTCGAGCCCGTTGGCGGCGAAGTCGGAAATCGAGGCGGTAGGCACCTTTCCCAGATAGCACGTTACTGCGACCGCTGCCTGACCGGTCGTAGTTGGCGAGCCGCAGCCCACAGGAGACGTGGTGGCGCTGATAGCCGCAATCGCGTTCGCCAGATTGAAGTAGCGCGCATCGCCGACATGATTGACATCGATGGCGAGCAAGGTGTGAGTCTCGATGTTGCGCAGGTAATCGGCCTCGAACACCGCGTTCTTGCCGAATTGGTGCTGGAGACCAAAGTTCATCTGCACGGAACGGGGACTTACATAATTCGGCGCCAGCATGGAGACGCCATCGATATCGGTTCCGGCTGCCAGGGTTGTGGCAATATAATCCGGATTCGGCGACTTGAGACCCAGAGTGGCGGTCGCGGCTTGGTATTGGGCCTGCAGCGCTTCAATTGCAGGCGCTGCCTGCCCGATAGGCTCGCCGCAGAACGAGAGGTTGGCGGGCTGACCGTTGGGCAGCGTGTAGCCCCCAACTGGCGGCGTACCGCCCGAGCAAACCGTCGGAGTCTGCAAGAAGAGTCCCGTCGGCAGGCGCCCCACGCGGTCGAACTCCGTGTTGTTCCAGATCGCGTTCTCGTAGAACAGCCCGATGCCGCCACGGAGCACCGTCTTTCCCTTGCCGCTCGGATCCCAGGCAACACCTAATTGTGGCGCGAAATTCAGATTGGGCTGATTTACACTTCGCCCTAAACCCGGTTGCCATTGATTCAATACCGGAACCGGGCCTAGATCGGCGTCCGAGCGGAACGTGTCGCGCACGTAACGCAGCCCGTAAGTCAGGGTTAGGTTTGGTCTGACCTTCCATGCGTCTCCAATGTAGCCGGATGTGCGATAGTCAGGGCCTGTGCCACCTGCGGGGAAGTTGAACCTTGGTATTTCTGTGGCGTAGCCCACGCCGTTGCCCAAAACGACGCTTTGCGCCGGATAATTCAGCGGATTACTGGCCCCGCCTGGCAATGCGAGGCAGGTGGCCGCGCAGTCAGGAATGTTCGCCCCTACCGCGGGGGCCAGCCCCAGAAAACTCGCGAATCCACCGCCCCATAGGTAATTGAGTCCGCCGCCATAGCGAAGGATGTGCTTGCCCATCGCTCGGCTGCCGTCGTATTTGATCTGGTGATCGGATTGATAGGTCTGCTGCGGCGCCAGGTAGCTCGGGCCGGAACAGAAGAAGTCCGCGCCTGAAGTCAGGCAAAGGGGATCACTACCGATTGCCAGCTCGATCCCGGGCAAGGGATCGAAGATACCGGTTCCAATCGTTGCGTCCACAATCCCGTTGCGGAATTTCGTGTATCCGAAGCGGATGCTGTGGGTGAAACTTCCGGTATTGAAATCGAGCCCGACAGCATGCGAGGGGGTGTGGTTCACATTGGCAAAGGGCTGGAAAACGTTAGGCAGAACCGCCAGCACGTCTTTGTTTTCGTCATAAGAAAAACGGTAGAACAACTTGTAGTTATTATTGATCTGCCAATCGAGCCGGCCAACCGCCTCTGACTCCCGGAAAGGGGAATTGTAGCTACCCGTGAGCGCGGTAAAAGGCCCTCCCGACAGAACCGGATTCAGCAAATCCTGTTTGGTGCGCTCGGTATCCACAAAGAAAAACAGTTTGTCTTTGATGAACGCCCCTCCAAAACTCCCACCAAACTGATTGCGCTGAAAATAATTATCGGAAGCGCCAGGAAGGTTGGCGTCAAAGTCATAGTCGCGAAAATAGTAATAACCCTCACCGTGATAGGCATTCGTGCCGGATTTGGTGGTCACGTTGACCGAACCCGATGAAGTCAGTTCTGTCGAAAGATCCAGGGAAGATTGCTGAATCTGGAACTCCTGAATTGCTCCTTCAGGAACGTTCTGCGTCGTCGTGCCCACGGTTTCATCGCTGATATCCAAGCCATCGACTTCAATGCGTGCCGTCCGTCCGAATCGGCCTCCAAAGGAAATCGACGAGAAGCCGTTCTTGGTAGGATCGAAGTCGCCGCCATCCTGAATTTGCACGCCCGGCTCGAGCTGTGCCAAATCCAAGAAGTTTCTGCCGTTGATCGGCAGGTTCTCAATCTGTTGAGTTGTCAATACACCCTGAACCGTGGCTTGTTCGGTGTTGACCTGGATTTCGGACGCTTGTACTTCCACTACCTGGCTGGCTTGTCCCACCTGCAGTTTCACGTTGCCGGACGCCGTAACTCCCACTTGGACCGTGACAGGCAACTCAGAGGTTTTGAACCCCTGAGCCTCTACCCGCACCACGTAATCAGCCGGCGTTAGAGCACCGGACGTGTAAGCCCCGGCTGAGGTTGTCGAGACAGTAATCACGCGTCCCGTGGCTTTGTTCGTAACGCTGACCTTGGCCCCGGGCAGAACCGCGCCGCTCTGGTCCGTCACCGTGCCTTGTATGCTGCCTGTCGAGATGGTGGTCTGGGCAGGCATATACAGGCACAGAACAAATACGATCAGCGCCAAGGCGACAAGTGATTTAAGGAAATACCGGCAGGGAGACATAGCTTTTTCCTTTAGGATCGGTTTCATGCACGAGCCGATTTTACAAAGGTAACACGATGACGGCTTCGGAATCCCGGCAGGCAGTAGTTTAGAAATAATCACATCGCGTGAGAAGAAAAAGGGCCAGCCTTGCGGCCGGCCCTTACTATGATGCGTTAGAACGGCTCAGAAGATCAGCTTCAATCCGAACAGCAGGTGCCGCTGCGCAATACCGTCGGTCGTGGTATTGCCAGCGAACGTGGCGCCGGCGTCACCGTTGTATTGAACAGATCCGAATTTCGGAACCCCGTCAACAGCAACGGCGGCATCATTCAGAACCACGTCCGGCACCCCGCGGAACATCGTGTTCATCAGGTTAAACACCTGAAACTGGAACTGTGCCGTGAGCTTCTCGGTAATCCTCGTGTTCTTGAAAAGCGCAATGTTTGTGGTACTGATAGGTTCGCCGCGCAAGATGTTACGGCCTACGCCGGCGAACGGCGTCCCCACAACCTTGGCGGCAGTCGGATTGTTCAGGATCCAGTGCGCGCCGCTGATGGGAGTCACCGCGCAGGGTGAAGCCCCACTGGAGCTGCCAAAGCAAGGATCAGTTAGGCTCACCAACGTACCCAGTGCGAGCGGAGTGAGCCCAGGCCCCACGCAGGTTGCGGCGGTTCCATCACAGTATTGCCCGACCGAACTGAAGGGCAACGCCGCATTACTCAGGATTGGCCGGCAAGCGTCGTTTGTTCCGCCGAAGTCTGCAGTGGGATCACACAGACTTCCCGTGACATACTTTTCGATGGGTGTGTAGGGCTGTCCCGAGGTATAGCGGTAGGTGTTGTTAAACTGCCACCCGCCAAGCAAGTGTCCTAAAAAGCCTTGCTGTTTTTTGTAGAAGGGCAGATCGTACACCAGTGCCAGACCGAAGACGTTCGGAAAGTCATAACCGGAATTGCCGCGCTCCGCCCGGTCAGTGTTGAAGGGGTTCTGTGCGTACGACAAAGTGTTCCCTCCGCCGGTCCCGCTGGAAGTTATTGTGCTGTAAACTTCGCTGGTGTTGTCGATGTCATGGCTCCAGGTGTACGAGGCGGTTGCACTGAGGCCGTGCCAGCTGGCAATCCGCAGCTCACTCTGCAGACCGTCGTACTTCGCCCACGCCGTGTTAGCATCCGTCTGCACGTTGGTGAAGTTGCAATTGGCATAGCCTAGAGCAAATCCCGGCGTTCCGGGGGTTTTGCAAGGCGTCAGGCCGGCGGGAATGACGTTTCCGAAGCCCGCGGCGATCAGCGGCCCGAGCGCCGGATTGCCGTTCAGATCCTGGAACTGCGAGATCTGGTGGTTGCCCACGTAGCGCACTTCGGCCACGACCTTGTTGTTTATGATCGTGCGCTGAATGCCCAAGTTCCACTCTTCTGTGTAGGGATTGCGGAAGTTTTGTGGTACCTGGGTTTGGTTGTCGGATCCAGGGTTTATTCTCGGAACCAACGGGCTCAGATAGGGAATAACCTGGGTTCCAAAATAGCCGGTGGTAGGCACACCCGTGCTGACCCCACCAACGACCGGCCCCAGGGTCGAAAAGTTCACTGATGGAGCGGAGGTCGCCACATTCAAGAACATGTTATAGAACTGAGGATCGTAGGCAATGCGGAATCCGCCGCGGATCACGGTCTTATCCACTCCCGTAATGCTCTCGAACATGCGTGGCGTCCAGGCAAAACCTACGATCGGAGCAAAGTTGTGCAGCTTCTCCGGGATTGAAGGTACCGTGGTCTGACCTAGGGGAAGCGCAGTGGACCACAGCGGATCCGGTCCGGTCTGCTGCCTCACCGAGTTATCGTGCAGCAGGTTGACTGCCTGCTGATACCAATCCCAGCGCACCCCGAGGTTCAAAGTAAGGTTATCCTTGATCCGCCAGTCATCCTGGAAGTAAGTTCCCAGGTCCCATTCCTTGAATGGAAGAATCGGGCTACCCAGGGCGACTTGAGTCTCGAAGGGATTGTTTGCTACAACGTCGTTGAACGAGGTGAACACAAACAAACCGTTATCTTCCGGCAGGAACACATTGGGCGAACGCTGCTGATCGAGTTCGCCGCCAAATTTCAACGTGTGACGTCCTATCAGCTTTGAGGCATTATCCTGCAACTGATACACATTGATGATGCGCCCCTGCGGGAACGCCGGAAAGACTCCGAAACTCACAACGTCCTGGGGGGCTGAGCCAACAAGAGCCATATCAGCAGGACAGGAAAACGGGGTGGCGGAGTTGCAACTGGTGAACGATCCCTCCTGGAAAAAGACGTTCGCCCGTGAATAACTGGCCCGTACCTGGTTCACCGTCGTGTTGCTGAAGTTGCGAACCCAGTCCAGCCCGATCTGCTGGCTCAACGAGGGAATGCTCTGCCAGTCGCCCACATCAATCCCGTTTCCGTCGTTTACTCCCACAACCGACTGTTTCTGTACGTCATAACGAGCAAAGAAGTTGTCCTTCGAGGACAACTTGAAGTCCATACGCCCATTGGCCTCGTAGTCGTTGAACGGACTAGAAACCGACCGTGTAATGGAGCCAAATTGAATGGGTACACAGCCGTTCACACCCGCTGTGGTACAGGCGAAAGCCAAGCCAGTCACCGGGTTGATCTGATTGGTCACGAGAACGTTCTGGATGTTGGTAAAGACCGGATTGCCCGTTTTTATGGCATTGGGCCCAATCGTGGACTCCATCAGGCCAATGGGGCTGTTGGGAAAAGCAGTTTCAAGCTGCTGCACGCCTGTAGGAGTCGGCACAACCCCAGGGGCGGAGGAGCTAGGCTCACCGGCAGTACGCGTGCGCTGGAAGTTGGCTGACCCGAAAAACCAAACTTTATCTCTCTTGACTGGACCGCCCAGTGTTCCACCGAACCGATTATCGACAGTTACCGGAATCGTGGGCGGGATGCAACCCGTGGTTGTGGGATTCTCGCCTGGCGTGCAAAAACCGAGCAGCGGGTTCTTTTCCGTGTTGGTAAACGAATCAAAGGTAGACCCATCCCAGAACTCGTAGGCGGTGCCGTGGAAGTTGTTGGTGCCCGACTTGGTTACATAGTTGATCACGCCGCCCGAGTTGCGGCCGAACTCAGCGTCGTAGTTCGTGACTACTTGAATTTCAGAAATAGCATCCTGATTGCCAAAGAAAATGGAGGGTCCGGCAATCGAGTTGTCATTGTTGCTTTGGCCATCAATCTGGAAATTGTTGGCTCGGGCACGTACACCGTTCACCGACAGTTCCGCTCCGTTATTGTTGCTGAAGCTGGCATCGCCAGCAGTGGCAACTCCCGGAATAAATAATGCCAACGAATCAAAAGTGTTGCCCATCGGCAAGTCTTGCACCTTCTTGCTGTCGAAGGTCTCTGAGATCTGATCCGTTGTAGCCTCAACTATGGGGGTGGTGCCTTCCACCGTGATTGTTTCAGTGGATGAGCCGACGCTTAAGTGAATCACCCCTAGTGCGGTGTCATCGCCGGCGTCCACTCGCACACCCTTTGACTCGAAGCGTTGGAAACTGGCTGCCTCCACACGAACGTCGTAGATGCCGATTGGCAAGCTGCGCAGCGAAACTGTGCCCACGCCGTTGCTTTGGGTCGTGAATTGGCGCTGCGTCGCAAGATGCGTTGCCGTCACCTTTGCTCCCTGCACGACTGCACCTTGCTGATCTTCCACCGTGCCCGAGATTGAACCAGTGACAATGCCCTGCGCGAAGGCGATGTTGGCGCAGGCAGCAATGATCAGTGCGATCACAAAGGCCGTTAGAACTTGTGCCGACAGACGGGGAAAAACCGTCGCAGCGTCTGTACTCTCTTTCATGAAGTCCTCCTCAAGTACGGTAAGATTTCTTTAGCTACCTGTTACCTGGCAGTGACTGGATCAGTCACATCTGTTCAGCGAAAAAAGTGACTGCTCAAGAATCGAGCAATTCGCAGGCCAACCAGAGTTGGTTGATATGGCACGCAGTTGTCGCTGTTTGTGAAGCGCTTAGAGGGATGGTGCCGAGGTCACAAAACACTCCGCCTAAGACTTGTTGGTTCCGGATTCTGGATTTGCCTTCTGAAAATAGAAAACACAGAGGAGTGTTTTTGTTTTGTTGAAAGCACGTGGGAATAGGAGGCTGTTCAGCAGAATTTAGAATTTGGATTTGGTCGTGTAGTAGCCGGTGCGGTGACGAACTGAGTAGACAGAATCAGACGATACGTTTTTGACCGTTACCTGGATCCGGCGGAAATCGGAATCAGACAGCCGCTGCGAAGGATAATAGGCGAGCAAGTATTGGGTGCGAAGCTCGTCGCTGATCTTGCGGAAGGCTTCGTCGAGCTCGGGGACTGATGTGGCATAGAAGTACTTTCCCCCGGTGTCGTCGGAGAGCTGAATCAGGGCATGCTCGCCGCCAATATCGCGGCCGGCACTGGCTTCGATCGGAACGTCGATAATGCTGTAGACGATGGCTTCGGCCTCTTGCGCTGAGCGAAGCGCTTCTTTGTAATCCACCCGGCTGACCGTATCGCCGCCATCGGTGATCACCACCATAACTTTTCTTCCTTGCCGCGAGTCCAGCGATTGTGCGCCCAAGTAGACGGCATCGTAAAGAGCCGTGGCAGCGCCCAGGCGAGGGTGATCAATTCCGTGATCGATAACCTTGAGATCGGAACTAAAGTGCACCACTTCGCTCACTACCTCGCTGAATTCATAGAGCGACATGGCATCCACGGGCCGCAAGATGGTGTGCGCAAAACGGCGGGCAGAGTTCAGTTCCAGAGGCAGATCCTTCCGCGTGCTCAAACTGGTATCGATGTCCATCGCGATCGAGAGCGGAAGCGCCGACTCCTTGTCGAACACCGCGATGGTCTGCGGCCTACCATCCTCTTGAAGTTCGAAATTGTCTTTGGTCAGTCCCGCAATCGGCGCTCCGTGTTCGTCGGTAACCGTGACGAACACGTTTACGAGCTTGACGTTTACTTTGAAAGTGGTTTCCGGTTCTTGTGCCGAACTGCTTTTCGCAGGCGCAGATGCGCCTGAGGCCCAAGGCGGCTTGGGGACTTGGGCCACGCACAGTGCAGCGCTGGCTGCGAAAAGAAGAATGAGATTTCTCATCAAACAGGTTCTTGATGTGCTTCGCGGAATTTCTTTCGCGAGCTTTGCGGCCGCCTTTTTGATAGAAAGCTTTAACCGCAAAGATCAGGGAAAGCTGCACCGCTCGCCGAAGGAAGCCTCTGCTCAGTTAGATGCGGGCTTGCCCGGGCGGCTGCTTCGACCACTAGCGATCTCAGCCGGAAATGGCTCCCCCTCGGCCCACACCGCGCCATCCTCAAAGTATTCTTTTTTCCAGATGGGAACGGTCCGCTTGAGAGTGTCGATGAGCCAGCGGCAGGCATCAAAGGCAGCTCCCCGGTGCGCCGCAGCCACTACCACGACGACGCTGGTCTCGCCGACCTGCAGCCGGCCAATGCGATGCACTATGGCAACTTCTCGTATGCCAAAGTGCGCGAGTGCCTGTTCGACCAGGCCATTCATCTGCTTGAGGGCCATCTCTAGGTAAGCTTCGTAGTCTAGAAACAGCGTGCGGCGGCCGCGGCTGTTGTCCCGCACCACGCCTTCAAAGACAACTGCCGCACCATCCGGCGGACGCTTGATTTTTTCCAGAAGGGCTGGTGTGTCGATTTTCTCGCGGACGATCTTGACGCAGTTCACGCGTTCCACGAGAGCAGCATCTCCCGACCCTCCGCTTACCGGCGGAAGTAAGGCAATCTCGTCACCCGGTTGCAGCCTGGATTCCGGCCCTGCGTACTCCTGATTGATGGACATGGCGATCGACGGGAGGATGGCTCGCATACGGGGCATGCGCTCTTGGTAGTGGCGCAGCACGTCGCCCAACGTAGCCTCTTCACGCAAGCTGAGGCAGTCGCTACCGCGCTCCGCGAGGTCTTTCAACATCCCGAAAAATAGGACGCGGACCCGCATGGTTTCTCACTGTCAGTGTACCGCGACAGGCCCCTCATGGCACACGCCCTGCTGTTGAATCGGACACAAGAATGCCAGTTCTCACTTCGATGAGAACTGGCTTTGTGTTCCGGGGTACACAACTATTTGTGCGGCCGCTCCTCGCGCTGAGGTTGTGCACGAGGCTGTGACTTCGGCTCCGCTGGTTTTGGCGCCGGGCGTTGCTGCTGCCAGTTCCTGAATTTCTGCTCTTCACTTTGCTGGCGCTGCGGATTGTCCTGCACCGGAGGCGCCTGCCGGACATACGGATGTCCACCTTGCCCCGTCGGCGGACGCGGCACGTTCCGTGCTTCGGGTTGAGGGGTTGCTTCTGGCCGAGTTGCTGGCGTGGACTGCTGCGGACGTGGCTGGCTCTCCGGCAGGGTTGCTGGTTGCGGTTTGCCTGGAGTTTCTGTGCGTACATTCGCCGTCTGGCGCTGCTCGAACGACGGACGCGGCGGTGTGGGAGTTCTGGTTGCCACCACCTG
This sequence comes from Terriglobales bacterium, assembly GCA_035624085.1. Classification (GTDB taxonomy): domain Bacteria; phylum Acidobacteriota; class Terriglobia; order Terriglobales; family Acidobacteriaceae; genus JAFAGX01. The sequence continues at coordinate 10,222 of DASPSE010000323.1, read as the reverse complement.
CCGATTCTCTACCGCGGCGGGCGGTTTGGCAGCTGCGGGGCCACCGGCTCCCAGCACGCTCTGCTTCACCGGTTGCACGGGCACATTCCTGGCGATCGGGGCCTGTGCGATTTTCGTCTCATCAACCTTAACGAGATTGCTGCTCACCGGTCGCGCATTGGCGAAGGTATCGTGTGAAACCGCCGTGACCGCATTCGGAACACGCTGGTTGACGTAAGTGATTCGGTTCACCGTTGTCGTGTTGTTATTGATGACCGTCGTATTGTAAACATTCGTTACTTGCGTCACATTAACGCGAGTGTTGGTAATGTTCACGTTGTTGACGTACCCCGGGCTGGTGCGATACCAGGGCACCCACACTTCTCGCGGCGCCAGGGGAAACCAGGCTACTGCTGGGCCAATCCCGACGCCAAACGCAAAGCCGCCGCCGCCGCCGCCGACAAACGCGACGAATGCCGGCGCATACACTGGCCGAACCACAATGGGGCCGGGCGCCCAGCACCATCCGCCCTCCACGAACGCCCAGCGGCCGTAGTGAAAGGGCGCAAAACCCCATGGTTCATCCTCAACCCAGGTCCAGCCCCACGGCCCAACCCAGACCCAATGTCCGAACCGATACGGAGCCCACCCGGGTGCAACTCCAACGGGCGTCCAGACCGGACCGTAATCGGCTGCGTAGCGCCAGTGACCGTACTCGTCCAGATCTTCGTAACCTGTTACCTCGGGCGAGATGTAATTCGAGGATTCGGCGCGGTCTTCGCGCTCATCACGATCGAAGGCAAACTCATCGAAATCGTCATTTGGTGGGACTTGATCGATCTCGTGATCGAGTTCGTTCGTGCCGCTAAACCGCGCGCGCTGACCGGCGATAACAATGTAGGACGCTCCTCCACCGGTCACTTCTCCGCGCCCGCGCCAAACCGTAACGTCGCTCTCGTCGCCCGCACTGTTGGCGTCGACGCGATATTCCCCATTGCGCTGCACAACAAAAGCCGAGTTCGGCGTGTCGATTTCGAAATGATCCTCATCGTCCAAGTGGCGTATACGAAAGATTAACGAACCCTGCGAAAGCCGCACTTGAGTCGTATGGTCATCCAGTTCCAAGAACGTGATGCTGGTTTCCGAGTCGATGCGCAGAGAAGTTGAGCCGACTTGCAATTCAGCTCGCGAATCCTTGTCCGCCCACAGATTGTCGCCTGTAGTCAGGGGACGATTGTGCACTGCCTGCACCCAATCGCCTTCTCCGCCAGGCTGAAAGGACACGGATCCGACCGAGTAGCTCAGACGCGCAACCCGTGTGGGAGGATCCTGCGCAGGTCCCTGCCCTTGCTCATCGGGCGGGCCTTGCGCCATTACCACCGTAGGAGCCTGCAGGCTTAACAGAATTCCCGCCAGAATAATTCCAACTGCCAGGATCTTGTGTGCTTTCATAAGGAATTTCCTCGCTGCAATTTCGGACCGCACGGCTTGATGACTTGGCTGTTTCAATACGTTAAACACTTCCGCGCCGAATAAGTTCCATTGCACCAAACCGATGGTAATCCTACTCTAACCCAAAGAAAAATTGCTAAGTGGATTTTCCGTGGGGGAGCACTGAATTTGTAAACTGCCTGGTTCTTGCTCGGGAATTAAGGTGGTTCCTGCTTCGACTAACTCACGGGCTGTTCAGTGAGAACCTTCTCTCGCTCCTCGGCATCCTGCCTCTCTTCACTGGGAGTGGAAGGCAAGGCCAGATCGAGGACTTCGCTGATCGTCTTGACGTAATGAATGTTGATGTTCTCCACTTGCTCCAGCGTGAGATCTTCTTCCACGTTCGTCTTGTTCTCTGCGGGCAGGATCACATCGCGCACTCCGGCGCGCTTGGCGGCCAGAACCTTTTCTTTGATTCCACCGATGGGAAGCACATTTCCGCTCAGCGTAATTTCGCCGGTCATCGCGGTCAGGGGACGAACGGGACGGTTGGTCAGCAGCGAAACCAGTGCGGTTGCCATGGTCACGCCCGCGGAAGGACCATCCTTGGGAATTGCCCCGGCAGGCACATGGATGTGGATGTCGTGTTCCGCGAAGAAATTCTCGGCAATCCCGAGCTGCTGCGCGTTTGAACGCACCCAGGTGAGCGCTGCCTGCATGGATTCCTGCATCACCTGGCCGATCTGCCCGGTCATGGTGAAGCCGCCCTTGCCCTTCATCACGTTGGCTTCGACAAAAAGGATGTCGCCGCCGGAAGGCGTCCAGGCCAGACCTACGACCACCCCCGCACGCTTCGTACGCTCTGCAATCTCACCTTCGCTGCGGATCTTGATGCCGCCCAGGAATTCCTGAATGACTTCCGCCGTCACCACGAGCTTTTCCGGTTTTCCTTCTGCCAAACGGCGCGCCTGCTTGCGGCAGATGGTGCCGATATTGCGCTCCAGGTTGCGCACGCCCGCTTCGCGGGTGTAGTGCCGGATAATGTTGCTGATCGATTCCTGCGGAAACTCGATTTGCTCCTTCGTGATTCCGTTCTCTTCAATTTGCCGAGGAATCAGATATTGAAATGCTATGTGCAGCTTTTCTTCCTCGGTGTAGCCCTGGAGCTCGATGATTTCCATGCGATCCCGCAAAGGCTCAGAAATAGTGTCGAGTATGTTCGCGGTGGTAATGAACAAAACCTTGGAAAGATCGAAGGGCACGTCCAGGTAGTTGTCGCGGAAGCTGAAGTTCTGCTCGGGATCGAGCGCTTCGAGCAGAGCCGACCCCGGGTCGCCGCGAAAGTCGCGCCCGACCTTATCAATTTCGTCCAGCATGAAGACGGGATCTTTGGTTTCAGCGCGGCGAATGCCCTGAATGATCTGGCCCGGCAGGGCGCCAATGTAAGTGCGGCGGTGACCGCGTATTTCCGCTTCGTCATGTACGCCGCCGAGGGAAATGCGAACGAACTTCCGTCCTAAAGCTCGGGCGATTGACTTACCCAGCGAAGTCTTACCGACTCCCGGCGGTCCGACAAAACAAAGAATCGGCCCCTTCATGGTCGGCTTCAAACGGCGGACCGAAAGGTAGTCGAGGATGCGGTCCTTGACCTTTTTCAAGTCGTAGTGGTCGGTGTCGAGAACTTCCTTGGCTTTTATGATGTCGACGTCAACACCGGAGGTCTTGGCCCAAGGGAGAATGGCCAGCCACTCGATGTAATTGCGAGTAACCGAATAATCGGCAGCCATTGGGGACATGCGAGAGAGCCGGCCCAATTCCTTGAGCGCTTCTTTCTTAACCTCGTCCGGCATTCCTGCAGCTTCGATCTTCTGCCGGAGTTCCTCCGTATCGCGTTGTCCTTCGTCCTGTTCGCCCAACTCCTTCTGGATGGCCTTCATCTGCTCGCGCAGATAATATTCGCGCTGCGTTTGCTGCACACGGTCCTGGACCTCGGACTGAATCTTGTTGCGCAGTTGCTGAACCTCCAGCTCCTTAGCCAGATGCTGGTTGATCTTCTCCAACCGGACGCGGACATCCGTAGTTTCCAGCGTGTCCTGTTTGTCAGCGGTGGAAAGCGACGGCAACGATGAAGCGATGAAATCGACCAGCCGACCGGGTTCCTCGATGTTCATGGCAACCGTGGAAAGTTCATCCGATAATGTCGGCGAGCCAGCCACGATCTGCTGAAACAAAGTCAGGACGTTACGCTGCAAAGCTTCAACTTCGGAACTCTTGGGTGGAATCGCTTCCGGAACGGTTTCTACCTGTGCCCGCATGAAGGGCGCCAGTTGAGCGAACTCTCCCAGCCGTACCCGCTCCAAGCCTTCGGCGAAAACGAACAGGCTTTGGTTGGGCATCTTGACGACCTTGTGAACGATGGCCAGGGTCCCGACCGTATACAGGTCGGCGGGTTGGGGCGCATCGACTCGAGCCTCTCGCTGGGCGACCACCACGATCGTCTTGTCCTCACCCAGAGAATTAATAAGCTGGACCGAGCTCTCGCGGCCCACTGTCAGGGGCAGGACGGCATGAGGAAATAAAACAGTATCCCTGACGGGAAGGATGGGAAGCGCCCTTTCTTGCTCACTATTCCTATTATTTTCTTTATGATTGCGCTCAGTTCGCGCCGGCTGTGCCATAGTTCACCTTGAGTGAAGCCTGCTCAACTTTGGATGACGCAAATGAGTCGAAAGATGCAAGCCAGCCTCGGCGAGGGCTTCTAGGGCTTCTTAAGGGCGTGAGGATTCTAAACCTTCTAGGGTTGCTTTGCACGAACTAAGGTACAGGACTTAGCGTCATCAGCCGTCGGCCGGGCTTGGCACTCCTAGACCAGAAGTCCCCTTAAGAGGCCAAACCCGCCTCATTGCACGAACCGGCGCCTAGCTCTCTCCGATGAATCTGGTTGTCAGAACACGTGCTGCGCTAAGTCTCCACGGAATACCAGAGTATGCAGTACGCGCTCCTTAGCCGCATTAAGTGTGAATGCCTGTTCGTCCCGCGGGGCCTTCTGCGCCAACGGCACCAGTTGGCACTTTATCTTCGCTTCAATAGGCTTATTCGTTTTCACTCGCCTAAAAACCATGATGTGATTTTCACCTTCCATGGTGTGCAGCACCGTGTAGTCGCCCTTGGGCAATAGCACTCCACCGACCCACGTCGGAGCCGTGAAGTTGATATCACGGCTGTCGGCGACTCCAAACTTGTTTTGGCTGGCGCTCGCAACCAGACCCAGCGCAAGAACACACATCGCGACTACCGCTACAAACTTTAAAGAACGCATAAATCCTCCATTCTCGGAGTCCTGGGTAGGACACGTCTATAGAATAGAAAGGCAGGAGAAACTTCTCCGTGCTCTACCTCACGCGAGACTGTGATTTCCATCCTCCGGGAATGGTTAATGCGTTGTGAATTGCGCTAGCTCATAGATTCCCAGCCGCCTCCGATCGCCAAGTCGGCTGCCCATATTATTTATCCTTTCTCGCGAACCTCATGCCGCCGGGTAAATCCCCAGCACCTTTACTCGCTCCGCCACGTTTCCCAAATCCCGCAGCGCCCGGCGCGCCAGTTTGTCATCCCCGCGCATGAGATCGGCGAAGAAACTATACTGCCACGGCTTTCCGCGTATCGGGCGGGACTCTATCTTCGCCAGATCAATGTCATTTACCACAAAAACGCCCAGCGCACGGTACAACGCCCCCGGTACATTCCTTACGATGAACGCTATGGACGTCTTGTTGGCTCCAGGCAGGATTCGGCGCGCTTTTTGGATGAGAAAAAACCGGGTGAAATTCTGTTTGTCATCCTCGATATGGGAGGTAAGGATCCTGCCTTTATAAAAACTGGCAGCCTGGCGTCCTGCGATGGCCGCTGCGTCCCGCAATCCGCTCTCAATTACGTGCTTCACGCTCCCCGCCGTGTCGTAAAAAGGCACTGGTTCCATTTGCGGGTTGCGGCGAAAGAAATCGCGGCATTGGTCCAAAGCCACCGGATGAGAATAAACTCGACGCACATCGCGTTTCTCAACTCCCCGCGCGGCGATCAGATTGTGCACAATCCGCAAGCGAAATTCCCGCTGAACGAAAACCTTGCGCGCCAGCAGCAGGTCGAAGTGCTCACTCACAGAACCCGCCAGCGAATTCTCAATGGGAATGACCGCGGCGTGGACCGAACCTCGATGCAGAAGGTCAAAAACCTCCACTGATCGCGCGCACGGAACGATAGCGCATCCCGCAACCATGCGCCGCGCGGCTTCGTGGCTGAACGAACCAGCTTCGCCCTGAATCGCGATCCTCATCCTTTCTGCCTTGCCGCCTCCTGTTGTGAATTGAGACTTTTTCCCAGCACAAGCGCATCTACACCATTCGAGTAGTAGCGGGGGGAGACCTTGAGGACGGAATATTGGTGGCGCTTGTAGAAACCTAATGCGGAGGTGTTATCGACCGCGGTTTCTAGAACTACACTGCGGCACTCCAGGGCACGGAGGCGATTCTCGGCCGCAAACAGCAGTTTGGAACCCAGCCGCAAGCGTCGGCTGGCAGGCAGCACATCAATGCTGATGATGTGTCCCACTCCGCGGTTCGCTTCCGCAACGATGAAACCTGCGATGGAAGACGAACTCTTGCTTTGAGCGTAGGCTTCTTCCGCGACGAGGGTGAACGATCCCCGGCGACGCATGTAGGTGGCCAGTTCCCGCCGCGAATAGGCGATGCCGGGCACAAAGCACCGCTGGTCGATGCTCCATAGGACCTCAAAATCTTCGGGCCGATAGTCCCGCAGAACAAATTCCACCTTGCCATTGTAGCTGGGGCTCCGGAATGACCGGTTAAGGTATGCAAAGGAATAGACTTGGCGGTTGTGAAAAAACATCCATGGAAAGTATTGCCTGAGCAGCACCCAAAGACGTAACATTCGCATCTGAGAGAAGTTGTGGGGCGCCTGTTTCTACTCGACGTTATCGCTGCCGCTGTCCTGGTAGGGCTTTGGTATCTATGGTTCGCCCGCTATAACCGACGCAAAGGGGCGAGAGCCTTACGCTGGGTGGAAGTGGCCTGCTCCAACCGTGCCCGCATTGTGGAAGCCCACTGGATTGGGGCCTCCCGCCTGCAAGCGAATCTGCGATTTGCCGCTCATTGGTTTGAGCACGCGAAGGTCACCATCCGGTTGCTTCCCCGCCCGCTTCCCATTCAGTGGCTGCTGAGCCGGTGGCACAAGCAGAGAGAGACGGTTACCTTTGAAGCCGATCTCGATTATGTGCCCGGCATCCGCCTGGAAGTGCGCCGCCATCGCTGGCTGACGCACAGCAGCGGCAAACTGGCCCAATCGTCGCGCCATTGGACCCTATCGCGTCCCGGACCGGTGGTGCTTACCACCTCAACACAATGGAGGCAAGAACTCCCGCCCATTGTGAGCACCTTGATGACCTCTCGCGGGCACAACCTTGTGAGCGTGCGCTTCGCCCCGGAATCCCCCCATTTGGCCGCTACCATCGATTTGGAAACGCTTTCGGACGAGGAAGCCGCCGCCGGCTTTCTGGGCGTGGTAAGGGATTTGGCCGCGGGAGCGTCCAGGTCGCGACAATAAATATCTATTCCACGATGGCGGCCGGTGTGCTCGGCCTGCATCTGCTCTTTATTCTATGGGTGGTTTTCGGAGCTCTTGTGGCGTTTCGCCGTCCGCTGCTCCGCTGGGCACATATAACTTGCCTAATTTGGGGGATTCTTACCGAATTGCTTCCTTGGCCGTGTCCCCTGACTCTGCTGGAAAATTGGCTTGAAACGCAAGCGGGAGTGATGCCGTATCAGGGTGGCTTCCTCTTACATTATCTGGACGCAGTGGTCTATCCGAATATTTCTGCGACCCTGCTCACGATCGCGGGGATCGTGGTTTGCGTGCTGAATCTCGGGCTTTACGTTTTCAGTTTTGCGCGCCCACGATCGGGCGACCGGTGACACGTGCTGCCGCGGCCTTTATCTGAGCCTCAGTTCTTCCTCGGTTCAGGAACGAATCGGTACCCAACTCCGCGAACCGTGAGCAGATGCTCCGGCTTCGATGGATTGTCTTCAATGTAGCGCCGCAACCGGACAATGAAGTTGTCGATGGCCCGGGTATCAGTATCTTCGTGCAGCCCCCACACCTCCTCTAAGATCGATTTCCGGGAGACCACGCGTCCGCTGTTGCGAATCAGATAACGCAGTAACTCTGCTTCCATCAAAGTAAGCTGAATAGTGTTTCCGTTGACGCGCAGTTCCAACTTGCCAAAATCGATGATCCGCCCATCGAACGAAAACACTTCATATTCAACCGATGCGCCACGTTCTCCGGCCGGCTTAGATGAAACATTGCCGCCCGCGGGATTTATGCGCGACCATTCGCGGCGGCGCAGCAATCCCTGCAGGCGCGCCAGCAGGATCGGCAGTTCGAACGGCTTGGGAAGGTAATCATCCGCGCCGGAAGCAAAGCCTTTCAGCACGTCCTCGGGCCGGCCACGCGCCGTCAGCATAAGCACGGGAATGAAATTCTTTGCCGCGCGTAATTTCGCCGCCACAGCAAAGCCATCTTTCCCCGGAAGCATCACATCGAGCACGACTGCGTCAAAATCTTCCCGTTGCACATTCTCGCTCTTACGCTTCTTTCCATTGTCCTTAGAGGAACCCAAGAGACGTTCCAGCGCGCTTTCACCATCTCCAACTACATCAACCGAATGCCCTTCCGCTTCCAAATTAAAACGCAGTCCAGTGGCGAGATGAGCCTCGTCTTCGACAATGAGGACACGGCTCATGCCAAACTCCGGGGGAGTTCGAGCACCACAGTAGTGCCAGTCCCTTCGCCCTCGCTCTGCGCGAACACCCTCCCGCCGTGTTTCCTGGCGATCGAGCGGACGATGAATAGCCCCAACCCCGTACCCTTGACATGAGCAAGTGACCGGTTGGACACACGATAGAACCTCTTGAAGACCCGCTTAAGTTCGGCAGGGGGGATGCCCACGCCATGGTCGCGCACGCTGAGGGCGATGTGCTTCTCGTCCGGGGCTTCGATCCGCACAGAAATGTCCACCTGCTCCCCGGAATACTTGATTGCGTTATCGAGCACGTTGGAGACGGCGGTGCGCAGTTCCTCCGAGTCGCCAGTCACAACCGCTCGAGTGCCGTTCACGGATGGCTCGAATTTCAGGGCCTCCGCTTGAAGGCGATGGCCGCTGCGGGCGACCTCGACGCAATCGCGAACCAGGTTCTCAAAGTCGATCTCCACTCGTCCACGGCCGCGCCGCTTCTGTCCTGCGATGCCTGCTTTCAGTACTTGCTCCACGGTTCCCAGCAGGCGATCGCTGTCCTCCAGCATCAGCCGATAAAACTCCCGCCGCTGCGCCTCCTGTACCTCGCGATGCTGCAGAGTCTGCAGATAGAGTCGAATCGAAGTGATCGGCGTTTTCAGCTCATGCGTGACCGCGTTGATGAAACTGTCATGCTGTTCGTTACGCCGTATTTCGCGTAACAAGAAGATAGTGTTCAACACGAGACCGGCGGTGATCGCGCCGAAGAAGATAATTCCGAGAAAGACTCTAATACCTTCGCGCCAGTTCAGGATGATCCAGCCCATCCCGACGGCAACGGCGACGCCGGCCAGACTCACCCCGACTACGAGGAAGGTGATCGTCGCCTTGCGCCTGCTGGTAATCCGCATGGCACGATTTTAGCGCGTTGCGGCGAGAATTCCTGCTCAGGCTTCATTGTCATCCCGAGCAAGCCTCTTTTGCGCAGCGAGGAGCCTGTCCCGAGCGGAGTCGAGGGAATCTAGGCGAGCCGCGCGACCTGTCGCGTTCTTTGCGACAGAATAACCGCGCGTCTGGTTCGCTTCCTTAGCACACACTGGCAGAGTTCCCTGTTTGACTAGCTCCTCCGTGAAGCGTAGGCTCTTGCCGGTTTCAAAATAACCGCCGGCGCACGTTACCAGGAGGAACCATGGTCCCCATCACCGCTTTATGGCTTCCGATTCTGCTTGCGGCCGTGATCGTCTTCATTGCCAGCTCGATCATGCACATCGCGCTGCCGATTCACAAGAGCGATTACCGCAAGTTGCCTGACGAAGAAAAAGTCACGGACGCCCTGCGCGCAACCGGCGCGAATCCGGGACGCGTCTACTTTTTCCCTTTCACCACGCACAAGGAGCTGAAATCCCCTGCAGTGGTAGAGAAGTTCAAACGCGGGCCAGTTGGCTTGCTCACTGTACTCCCCAGCGGGCCGCCGGCGATCGGGAAAAATATGGTGCAGTGGTTCGTGTACTGCCTGGTGGTCGGCGTCTTTGTTGCTTACCTGACCGGACGCACGCTGCACCCAGGCACTCACTACCTGGCAGTTTTTCGTGTGGCCGGCACGACGGCTTTCCTGGGGTACGCTCTCGCGCTGATCCAGGATTCGATTTGGAAAGGCCAGACCTGGGGCATCACTTTCAAACATCTTTTCGATGGCCTGATCTATGGCCTGCTCACCGCAGGCACGTTCGGATGGCTGTGGCCGAGGTGATTCCAACCATGCCTTGTCATCCCGAGCCGCCCGCTTTTGGCGGTCGAGGGATCTGGGCGCGCCGTGCGAATGCCTCGCGCGCTTTGCGAGGCAGACAATCGCACGCGTGGCGCGCATCCTTAGTGGCAGCCTGACATGACCACCATTATTTCCATGCTGCGCGGGGTCAATGTTGGCGGCCACAACCAGATCAAGATGGATGCGCTCCGTGCGCTTTATGAGTCTCTAGGACTGCTTGATCCGCAAACCTACGT
>DASPSE010000191.1:0-7925 GCA_035624085.1 Terriglobales bacterium | reverse complement strand
TGTTCTGTGGTTCCACTGATCTGCGCGACTTCGCTATTTTTGAGTTTTTCGCGGCGACTTCGCTGAGTCGCTGTCCGCCGGCATTCGGGCTCTGCTCTCCGCCGCGTTTCCCTGCGAAGCGAGTTGTTTCTGATATAAGAGAGTCGCGAGCTTTACGCGCTTAATTCCGCTCCTGATTCCAAACCGCAAGAAGAGCCGATTGAAATGGGCCTTTACCGTACGCCGGGCCATTTTGAGCTGTTTGGCAATTTCCGAATTGTCACAGCCCTGCAGGAGCAGATCGGCGATTTGCTGCTCTCGTGGACCCAGTCGAATTGGTTTGTCTTTCATCGTAAATTGCCGAGGAGCGCGTACGGCACCACCCAACCCGGAGCTAATTGTTACACGCTTCACCGAAGCTGCCTTCGTCATCGAACCCGAAGGGGCCCACAAAGTTTTGGGCGCTGCCACAAAATCGACCGCACTCACGCTGCCAACGCCGGCAGTTCGCCGATCCTTATCTCGTTCTTTTTTTCACCCAGGTTCCGTGTTGAGCGTGGGCAGCCAGTGTAAGGCATGGATCGCTCATTACTTACAGCGAAGCATGAGGGAATTCGAGTAAGTCGCTGAAGACATGGGAGAACTTGCATGACGACTTCAGGCGAACACGATTAGCCTCCTTCGGCGTGGTAGTGTCCCGGCGGAACACCGATCATTTTCGGGATTCTTTCTGTCGACCTATCGTAAGCTTCCTACGCTGGATTCGCGATTTGTCTGCTAGCCCTTAGGGGAAATGCTTTAGGTCAAAAGTCCGCGATCATGTAAGGCGCTGGTACAAATTACACTTTCAGCGTGGGAAATCTGTTGGCCCATCGGACCCCAAGGGCGTTCGAACAAACATCGGCATCGGCGAAAAGAGAGAACCAGGCAGCGAACGCGCCGCGCGGAAAAAGTCCGCTTAACCGCTGCAATCGTCTAAACTAGAGCCACTTTTCTACATGAAACTGTCAGTCGTTATGCCCGTCTACAATGAGCGCGCAACTTTGCGCCAGGCAGTGGAGCGGGTGTTGGCGGTTCCGCTTGAGCTTGACTTGCTGTGTGTAGACGATGGTTCGAATGACGGATCAGGAGAAATTTTGGCAGAGTTGCAGAAGCAGCATCGTCAGCTACGAGTATTACTGCAACCGCACAACCTGGGGAAAGGAGCCGCGCTGCGCAGCGGAATTCGCGAAGCCACGGGCGACTTCGTGATCATCCAAGACGCCGACCTCGAATATGATCCCGTCGATTACAAAATACTTCTCGATCCGCTCATTCAGGGCAAGGCGGATGTGGTTTATGGCTCACGCTTTCTGGGAAGCGCTCCGCATCGCGTGCTGTATTTCTGGCACTCGGTGGGCAACCGCTTGCTGACGTTGCTCTCCAATTGCCTGACCAACATCAACTTGACCGACATGGAGACTTGCTACAAAGCCTTTCGTCGAGAAGTGATCCAGTCGATTCCGATTGAGGAAAACCGCTTCGGCTTTGAGCCAGAGATTACCGTGAAGATCGCGAAACGCCGCTTGCGAATCTACGAAGTTGGCATCAGTTATTGGGGTCGCACCTACGAAGAAGGAAAAAAGATCAACTGGAGAGATGGACTGCGAGCGGTGTGGTGCTTATTGAAATATTCGCTTAAAGAAAGTTCGGTCACGATTGAGTCCACGGCCCGGGATACCATCACACAATCCTCAGGAGAGCCGGCCCGCAACGTTCGTTCGTAGTCCGCTGAGCCTGGAAGGGTCTGACCAGTGCGAAGTCCGCCTGTGGATTCTCGGGAGTTTTGTAGCAAAAGTTTGCACACCATCTCCGGACCCGACCCGCCATCCCGAGGTCTTGCAATAAATCGCCTGCCAGTAGATACTTACAACGTTGCCGAATGTCTACTAAAGGCATGAGAATTGCAGTGTATCGAACCTGAGTCTAACGCCTCTATCAAATTTTGTGGAAGTGGCGTTAGGGTTATACACGGGATTTTCCCTTCCCTTGCCGGAATCCGCGGTTGTTAGCTTCAAATTCTTCGTTTGGCCAGGAAGCCAGACCAGGACTGAGCAAGAAATACTCTAATGAATTGGGGGGTTCATAGTTTTGACTGCTTCGATTAGCCATCTGATTCCTGCTCACGGCGGGAAACTTGTAGATCTTGTCGCATCACCGGAACGAATCCGTGAATTGAAAGCGCATTCTTGCCAATGGCCCTCGTGGGATCTGACGGCCCGTCAGATCTGCGATCTAGAGTTGCTGCTGAGCGGCGGATTCTCGCCCCTCACCGGCTTCATGAATCAGGAAGACTACGAAGGCGTGTGTCACGACATGCGTCTCCAGTCCGGCGTGCTTTGGCCGATGCCGATCACGCTGGATGTGAAAGAAGAATTTGCGAAAACTTTGCAGCCCGGCAACAGCAAGATTGCTCTGCGGGATCCGGAAGGCGTGATGGTGGCGGTGTTGCACGTCGAAGACGTGTGGCAGCCGGACCGCGAAGCGGAGGCGGAATCAGTTTTCAAAAGCACCAGCGCCGGCCATCCCGGAGTGGATTACCTGCTGAACAAGAGCAATTCCTGGTATGTGGGAGGACGTGTGGAAGGCACACAAGCGCCTTCGCACTACGATTTCCGTTCCCTGCGCTTCACTCCGGCCGAACTACGGGCGGAGTTTGCGCGGCTGGGATGGCGGCGCGTGGTGGCCTTTCAAACCCGCAATCCCATGCACCGCGCGCATGTGGAATTGACCTTCCGCGCTGCCAAGCAAGTTGAGGCGAACCTGCTGATTCATCCATCGGTCGGCATGACGAAGCCGGGCGACGTTGACTACTTCACACGGGTGCGCTGTTATCAATTGCTGCTTTCCAAGTTCCCCCAAGGGACTGTGAAACTCTCTTTGTTGCCTCTCGCCATGCGTATGGGCGGACCGCGCGAGGCCATCTGGCACGCGCTCATTCGCAAGAACCATGGCGCGACTCACTTCATCGTGGGGCGCGACCACGCCGGTCCGGGCAAGGACACTGACGGCAAGCCTTTCTACGGTCCTTACGAAGCGCAGGAGTTATTCAAGAAGCACGAAGCTGATATCGGCGTCACCATGGTCCCGTTCAACATGATGGTGTACCTCGAAGACCAGGGCTATTACGTACCGGACAACGAAGTGCCCAATGGTTCACGGGTGCTGAACATCTCGGGCACAGAGCTGCGGGAAAGGCTGAACGAAGGGCGCGAGATTCCCGGCTGGTTTACCTATCCCGAGGTTGTGCAGGAATTGCGCCGCAGCTTTCCGCCGCGTCACAAGCAGGGCCTGACGATTTTCTTCACCGGCCTCTCCGGTTCCGGCAAATCGACCATTGCTAATGTGCTGATGACCAAGTTTCTGGAAGTGGGAGGGCGTCCGGTCACCATTCTGGACGGCGACCTGGTTCGCAAGCATCTTTCCTCAGAGCTGGGATTCTCAAAGGAGCATCGCGATATTAATATCCGGCGGATCGGATATGTCGCCTCGGAGATCACCAAGAATGGCGGAATCGCCATCTGCGCTCCCATCGCTCCCTACGACGCGGTGCGCAAGCAGGTACGCAGCATGGTTGAGCCGGTCGGTGGCTTCATCCTGGTGCACATAGCCACGCCCGTCGGAACCTGCGAGCAGCGCGATCGCAAGGGCCTGTATGCCAAGGCTCGCGCCGGAATTATCAAGGAGTTTACCGGCATCTCCGATCCTTACGAGGAACCTAAGGATGCAGAAGTGGTGATCGACACGGCCGAGCTGTCGCCGGAAGAAGCAGCGCAGGAAATATTGCTTCACCTCGAGCGTGAGGGCTTTATCGGGGTTAACGGCAGTCACGGGTAATCCCTGGGCCGGCCGCAAATCGGCCTTTGCTTATGCTAATTCTCGCTAAGATCCTCATCGGCTTCACGGTGGGCACGCTGATCGGCATGACCGGCGTGGGCGGCGGCGTCCTGCTGCTGCCGATCCTGATTTTTGTGCTAAGAGTGCCTCCCATTATGGCGGTGGGATCGGACGCCCTGTTCAACTTCGTTACCAAGATCGGCTCGAGCTACGTACACCTAACCAGGGGCACGGTCAAGAAGAAGCTGGTGCTCGGCCTAGCCGTTGGGAGCATTCCGGGTTCGATCCTGGGTGTGGGATTGCTGAGGCACCTGAGGACAGTTTACGGAAGTGGCGTCAATACATTCATTACCACTGCGGTAGGAATCCTGCTGATCGTGGTACCCACCCTGCTGATGTTTCAAGCGCAGATCGAAGAGCACATGGCCCAGCGGCCACCTACGATGAAGTCGCTGGTTGGCACGTCGTTGATCGGGCTGCTGGCCGGCTTCCTCGTCGGTATGACATCGGTAGGATCAGGCAGCATCATCATGATGCTCCTGCTTCTGTTCTACAGCTTCCCGCCAAAGATGATGGTTGGCAGCGATATCGTACATGCCGTACTGCTGACAGGCGTGACCAGCTTTCTGCACTTCAGACTCGGCAACGTTGATCCTTACCTTGTGGGTTCGCTGGTGATTGGTTCCATTCCAGGCGGCTTGCTTGGATCTCATTTAAGCACGCGCATGCCTACGCCCTGGCTAAGGCGCATTCTCTGTGCAGTACTGCTGGCTACTGGCGCGCGCATGCTTTGGGCGTGATGCGCGAAGCTCATTTTCATGACAACTCACTCCCACACTGAGACCTTGCAACGAATTCAATCAGCACTGGAGGCGACCCGCGCGGTTTTTCAGCGCTTCACCGCAGGAGCCATTGAGGCAGAATACAAGGCCGGACACGATCCGGTTACGGAGGCGGACCGCGCCATCGATGCCGTGCTCCGCAAAGAACTGTTACGGGACGGCGAGGGCTGGCTATCGGAAGAAAGTGTGGATGACTTCACGCGTCTGGGAAAAAACCGCGTGTGGGTGGTCGATCCGCTGGACGGCACACGCGAGTTCGTCGCCGGCATTCCCGAGTTCTGCGTCTCGGTAGCGATGGTGGAAGATGGCCGCCCGGTCGCAGGCGGCATTTTTAATCCCGCTACAGAGGAAGTCTTTCTGGGATCGCTCGAGTCAGGGGTGACTTACAACGGACAACCTGCCAAAGCCAGCCAGAGGAACACGCTGAATGGAGCCATCGTATTGGCGAGCCGCAGCGAGGTGAAACGTGGCGAGTGGAAGCAATTCGAGCGGGCAAATTTCAAGATTCAGCCGATGGGATCGGTGGCTTATAAGCTGGCGCTGGTTTCTGCTGGCAAGGCCGACGTTACCTTTACGCTCGTGCCCAAACATGAGTGGGACGTTGCGGCTGGAGTCGCGTTGGTCACGAGCGCAGGAGGATTTGTCCGCACGCTCGACAACCTGCCTCTGCAGTGCAACAACCGCGATCCGCTGCTCAAAGGATTAATCGCGTGCGGCTCCCTGCTGGCGGAGGAACTGCTGACGCGGCTCGGCCTCCAGCCGACAGGCTCGCACATGCGTGCTTAGTCTGTCATGTTTTGGCATTTCCTCGGTTCGAATTGCGCCAATTGGTAGTGCCTCCGCGATTACTCCGACAACTTCAGACGCAACAGAGCCATCTTCGCCGCATGGTAGCCGCACATCCCGTGGACGCCACCTCCCGGCGGAGTTGAAGCCGAGCAGATGTAGATGTCTCTCGCCGAGGTCGCGTAGTGCTGCCGCGTGGGACGAAAAAGAAACTGCCACAAGTCGAGCGCGCCGCCACCGACGTCGCCTCCTACCAGGTTGGCGTCCATGCTTTCCAAATCGGCGGGAGAAAATACCCGGCGGGCAAGAATGCAGTCGCGAAACCCAGGGGCGAAGCGCTCGATCTGATTTTCAAGTTTGCCGAGCATGTCAACTTTAGATCCATTCGGGACGTGACAGTAAGCCCACGCGATCTGTTTGCCTGCGGGCGCGCGTGTGGGATCGAACAAACTTGGCTGCGCCAGCAGGACGAAAGGGCGGTCCGCATGAGCGCCGTTTCGCACGACTGCTTCTGAGGCTGCGATTTCCTCAAACGTGCCGCCCAAGTGCACCGTTGCGGCACGAAGACACTCTTTCGCCCTCCAGGGAATCGGACTATGCAATGCGTAGTCGACTTTGAAAACGCCGGGAGCATAGCGGAAATTTGCCAGCCGGTTCTTGTAGGACGATGACAACCGATTTCCCGCCACGCGCAGCAACTGGCGTGGAGTGAGGTCACAAAGAGTTACATCGTTCGCCGGCAGCCTGGAAAGGTCATCGATGCGGGCCGAGGTGTAGATAGTTCCACCTAACTTGGCCAGATGACGACAGAGCGCGTTGGTTAGCGATTGCGAGCCGCCGCGGGGAATCGGCCAGCCCACGGCATGCGCTGGCACGGCCATCAACATTCCAAAAGCGGCGCTGAGAGTCTGGTCCAGGCTCAGGAAAGAATGTGCAGCCAGGCCGGCGAAAAGTGCTCGCGTGCGTTCGTGGCGAAACAGACTGAAGGCCAGCGTTCTCGCCGAAACGATAGCGTTGAGTCCAAACCGCGCCATTAACCACGGATGCTTGGGGAGCGAAGGAAGAGGGCGCAGCACGTCGGGAGCGAACTCACTCCATCGTTCTGCAAACGGCAGCATGAGATTGCGCCAGGCCTTCCCGTCGACGCCGAGCCAGGATTCAGCCTCCCAAAGATTGCACTCCAAAGTGACTGCCGTGCCGTCGTCGAAGGGGTGTGCCAGCGGAGCAGGCGAGTGAATCCACTCCAGTCCGTAATCCTTTAGCGGGAGCGAGGAGAAAAATGGTGAACCGACCGCCATTGGGTGAACGGCTGATCCGAAATCATGGAGAAAGCCCGGTAACGTGAGCTCAAGTGTTCGTGCTGCTCCTCCCGGAATTGGCTCAGCCTCGAAAACATCCACTTTCAGTCCCGCCTGTGCTAGAACAATCGCAGCGGCCAGGCCGTTGGGACCAGCTCCGATGACACAAGCCTTACCGGTCATCGCGGATCACCCCGAAATCTCTTCATTCTTATTGATGACTGCACGCGTGTCGCAGAACCTCAGTTTCACCGCCTGGGCGCAACATTGGGCACCTCAATCATCATGATTCTGCCATCGGGTTCTCGCTCCAGCGTTGGGGCATACAGTCCCAGGAACTCGCGCTTCCACCAGCGACCTGTGGCGCGTTTTTCGGCCATGGTGGTAAACCAATATTGCCAGAGTACCGCACGAATCTGTTCTGGCGGCGCCTGCGGAAATGGATTCTCGGCAAAAAGCGCGAGCACATCTTTTGAATTCTCCAGCAACTGCACTTCCGTGTTGGGCACAATCGGATACTCGCGCCACGAACCCAAAGACGCGAACCACAAGTTCCAATCGAGCCGCGGCTGATAAGGCGCGTAGATTCCCGGTGGCTTACTCGGGTCCTGGGGCTTATAACGAAACGGATACGCGACCCAGTTCTGACCGTCATCAGAGCCTTGAAATTCAATTTCGTAGCGGCCGCGCGTCATCACTGCAAAGAGCCCATATTGATTGGCGATTCTGAACGGTTCGAGCGCGACGACAGGTGATGTGGGTAGAGGCATGCGGCCGAAAATCCAGATCAGTTCGGCAGTGGTCGTGTAGAAGATCCAGGTCAGCATCAGTGCGCTGATTGCAAGTTTGACTCTGCGATAAGCTCGCTGAACTGCAGATTCCCCGGCACGTCCCCTCGACTCCCCTTCGTTGCACTCAGGGTCGCTCAGGGCAGGCTCTCGCCGCTGCGCGGCTGCGGACGGTTCGGCGTGGGAAAACGAGGGGAAGATGCGATCATCCAAAAGCAAAACACCGAGCAGCAGGACCAGATAATTGAGGAACGTGTAGTTTGCAGTGAGGATAACGGGAATTTGCCATAGAGTCACGATAAAGAAGAGCGCAATTCGCCAGCGCCGCGGCAGAAACATCATCCAGACGAGGCCCA
>DASPSE010000318.1:0-9601 GCA_035624085.1 Terriglobales bacterium | reverse complement strand
GCGCCCAATTGATGCGGCAGATTCTGGTCGAGTACGCACGCAGCCGCAACGCGGCCAAGCGGGATGGCGGATTCAGGCTCACGCTCGATGACGCGCTCGCGTTCAAGGTTCAGAGTGTAGACATGGTCGCGCTGGATGACGCGCTGAACGAACTGGCGAAACTCGATCCGCAGCAGAGCCGCATTGTCGAGCTGAGATTTTTCGGCGGCCTTTCCATCGAAGGAACTTCGCGGGCGCTCAATCTCTCGCCAATGACGGTGAAAAGACACTGGGCAATGGCTAGGCTTTGGCTGCATCATCAAATGGCCAAGGCAACAGACGTATGACGCCGGAACGCTGGCAACAGATTCAGGACGTGCTGGAGAAGGCGCTGCAGTTGGCGCCGGAGCAGCGGTCTGCGCTGCTGGATCGCGCGTGCGAATCCGATTCTGACTTGCGCCAGGAGGTCGAGACCCTGCTTGCTTCCAGCCCTGACGTGCGTTCCAGTTTTTTGCAATCCTCCGCGCTGCGGGTAACGCTCGCGTCCGGGACTAAGCTGGGCGACTACGAGGTCAAGTCGCTGCTGGGTTCGGGCGGCATGGGCGAGGTGTATCGCGCCCGCGATTTGCGCTTGGGGCGGGATGTGGCGATCAAGGTCTTGCCGTCATTCCTCTCCGCGGATTCCGACCGGCTGCGACGGTTTGAACAGGAGGCGCGGGCGGCGGCGGCACTGAACCATCCCAACATTCTGGCCGTACACCAGATGGGCACCTATGAGGGTGCGCCGTATCTGGTTTCGGAGCTGCTAGAAGGCGAGACGCTGCGGGAGCCGATCAAGCGTGGCCGTCTGGCGGTACGTAAGGTGATCGATTATGGGGTGCAGATCGCCCGAGGTCTGGCCGCAGCGCATGAAAAAGGGATTGTCCATCGCGACCTGAAGCCGGAGAACCTGTTCGTCACCAAAGATGGGCGAGTGAAGATTCTGGACTTCGGGCTGGCGAAGCTGACGCAGCCGCAGTCCAGTTCGGCGCACAGCGCAGTGACGTTCACGGAGGGAACGGAAGCGGGCGTGGTAATGGGGACGGTGGGCTACATGGCGCCGGAGCAAGTGCGGGGACAAACGGCTGACCATCGGGCAGACATCTTTGCCTTCGGCGCGATTCTGTACGAGATGCTGGCGGGGAAACGAGCATTTCAGAAACCGACTTCGCCAGAGACGATGACGGCGATCCTGAACGAAGACCCGCCGGGGATTTCGCAGGTCACTACGAACATTCCTCCGGCACTGCAGCGGGTGGTGCATCGGTGTCTGGAGAAGAACCCGGAGCAGAGATTCCAGTCGGCATCCGACTTGGCGTTCGCTCTGGATGCGCTGTCGGACTCGGGCGGATCAGCATACTCAGCAACGGCTGCGAAAGCAGCGACTGGAGCTGGCAAGCTCTGGAAGGTGATTGTTCCTGCTGCCGTAGTTGTGCTGGCATTGGCCGTCAGTGGTTACCTCTACTCCCATCGCGAGACACGCAGTGGAGCCAGGTCGTCGGAAGTCCCGGTTGCGGGAATACAGATCACCCAACTCACCACGGCCGGAGATGCCCTGTATAGCGATATTTCTCCTGACGGTCGGCTCGTAACATATATCCGCGAACAACAGGGAAAGTTCCAACTATGGATGCTGCAGGTCGCCACCGGGAGCACCGCCCAGATTGCAGCGTTGGAATCTCCGTTCTTCGGCGGTCCGCGTTTTTCACCCGATGGCAACTACATTTATTTTTCCACCCAAGCAGTTGGGGCACCCAAGGTAAAGCTCTATCGTGTGGCGTCGCTTGGCGGCGTGCCGGAAATGATCCTGGACGATGCGCCTTCGAGCGTCAGCTTTTCCCCGGATGGGAAGCGTTTCTTGTTCATCCGTCCAGCAGCTGCGAAACACGAAAGTTACCTCATGATGGCGGAGGCCGATGGGAGCAGTCCTCGCATGGTGGCGACCAAAAAAGAACCTGAGGCGTTCGTCGAGGCAGGACCAGCCTGGCTGCCAGACGGCCAGCACGCCGCCGTTGTGGTTCTGGAAAATATCGCTCAAGTCGGCCTTCATCTTGAGCTTTTGGATATTGGGACTGGGACGTCTGCAGGGTTTGGCGATTTCGTCATGGCCGGCATGGGTCGCCTGACCTGGCGGTCCAACCCGGGGGCAATCGTCTTTTGCGGAAACGAAAAGATCGGGGAGCTTCGGACGCAAGTCTGGGAGGTCCTTTACCCCAGCGGACAACTCCGCCGCATCACAAATGACTTGAACACCTACAACAGCCCTGGGGTAACTGCGGATGGAAGCAAGATTGTGGCTCCGCAGGATCTGTTCCGCAGAAGCCTGTGGCTGGCGCCTACCTCCAATCCCGATGCAGCGCGCCAAATCACGCCAGGAACGAGCCGTGAAGATGGGGTAGGCATAACCTGGAATGGGAACAGTCGAATCGTCTACGGCTATCGGGGAGCGGGCACTTCCAGGCTCGCGCGGCTTGACTTGCCAGCCTCTCAAGCGGCCGACGTATATCTGTCGAGGGACGGCCAGGAGTCCCCCGCATCGTGCGGGGGCGGGGTCACCGTGTATACCCAGATTGTGAAACAGAACCTGTCCATTTGGCGTACGGATCTCGGCGGAGGAGTACCGCTCGAACTCGATCCCGGCCCTTCGAGTTTTGGCGCGGCTTGCAGCCCAGACGGCAGAACCGTTGTGTATAGCAGGGCTGAGGGCAACGAATATCGGATCATGCGCGTGCCCGCGACCGGCGGGACACCGCAACAGGTAAGCAATGTGAATGCTGGGCTCGCTACGATCTCGCCCGACGGGCGGCTAATCGCCGCACTCTACTGGGCCGATCCAACCGCCGTGCCGAAGTTGGCTCTGATTCCAATCGAAGGCGGTGCCCCAACCCAAGTCATTGATCTGCCCCCGGAGGCAGCGGCGCAACCCTTCCAGGGGCAACACGGGCTGAGTTGGATGCCGGACGGCCACAGCATCGTCTTCGCCATGTACCAGAAGGGTGTCATCAACCTTTGGGTCCAGCCCCTGGGCCCTCCCGGAAGCAAACCCGGTCCCCCACGCCAATGGACGCATTTCTCCGCGAACGACGTGGAAGCGTTTGCGATCTCACCCGACGGCAAGCAGATTGTCCTTTCCCGCGACAGCTCGACCAGCGATATCGTCCTTGTCGACCATCTGCCCTGAGGGAAATGGCGTCCGCCGTAGAGCCTCGCCCACAGTTCCTTGTGGTCGAACGGGCATATGCTGAGTGCACAGCGATGCCTTGCGCGTCCGTGCGCTCGCCGCCTACAGAGACTTCCTCACCCTCTGAAAGGGCACCGATCCCCACATCCCCATCCTGAAGCAAGCCAAAACTGAGTACGCGAAGCTGCAATAGATTGTTGCGCGATCCCTTCTCTGCTGGTGCGCTCTGCAATTGACGGGAGGAGGGAAAGAGGGGCCGAAAATGCGCCCCCCCTCTCGTGTGCGAGTGAAAGTCGGGGCGCTGAACGAGCAGCGGTGGAAGATGCATGGCTCTTGAGTGCCAGTGTCTAGCACAGACAGGGCCTTGAAAATCCCAAAGCAAAGCGTATTCTTGCCTCGCGTTTGGTTTCGACCCTTTACCGATGGCGGGCGTTGATTAGTGCAAACACATTGGCATTATCGATTTCTAGATCCCGCGGGCCCCATACAAGTCCAAAGACTGACTCAATCACGAGAGTGGGGTGTGTTGTGGCGAAACTCAAGACAAACCTCAGTAGTCCGCAAGGGCTGCTTGTGCTGGCGATGCTTTCTTGCCTTGCTCCGACAGCAAAGGCTCAAACCCTAAGTCCAACCACTGTTAGCTTCGGGAACTGGGTTGTGCAGACAACCAGTACAGCCAAGACCATCGTTCTGAGCAACACACAGACGTTACCGCTGACGATCAACAGCATTTCGGTTTCGGGGAACTTCGCACAAACGTCGAAGTGCCCGATCACTCCAAAAACTCTGGCGACCGGAGCGAGCTGTAAGATCTCGATAACCTTCACACCTACGGCCCTGGGTGCGAGTACCGGGACTTTAAGTGTTGCTGACAGTTCATCGACTTCTCCACAAACAGCGCAGCTAAGTGGGAATGGGGTGTATCCGGCTGTCTTGTCGCCTTCTTCAGTGGCATTCGGGGACCAGTTCGTGAATACGACGAGCACTGTCAAGGTCGTCACATTGGTGAACAATCAGACGGTACCTTTGACGATTGCCGGCATCTCGACTTCGGGTGACTTTGCCCAGACCTCGAATTGCCCCGTATCTCCGAACACGTTGGGGGCGAGGCTTAGCTGCCAGATCTCTATCAACTTCTTGCCCACCGTTGTCGGTGCTCTGACAGGCACCCTGACGATCGACGACAGTGCCGCAAACGCTCCACAAACCGCAACATTGAGCGGAACCGGAACAGCCCCAGTGACTCTGGCACCTACAGGCCTTACCTTCGCCAGCCAGGTGGTCGGAACCACGAGCAGCGGGAAAAGCGTGACGCTGAGGAATGATCAGGGAGTTCCACTGACGATTTCGCAGATTTCTACTGCAGGCGATTTTTCGCAAGCTTCGACTACCTGCCCGCTATCACCCAACACACTGGGAGCTGGAGCTAGCTGCTCGATTTCCGTTGCCTTTACGCCCACTGCTCCGGGTGCGCGGATTGGGACTCTGAACGTCGCCGATAGTGCGAGTACCAGCCCGCAGACAATGAGCTTATCCGGTACAGGTACTCTGAACGGTTTGCTTTCAATTTCCGTTACACCAGCTAATCCAACACTCTCATTCGGCAATCAACAGCAGTTTGTCGCTACCGGCACCTGGCCGGGCGGAGTTCAGGTGAATATCACCAACTTTGTTGCGTGGTCGTCCTCAGCACCGACAGTGGTGTCAGTGAGTTCGACCGGGCTGGCACAGTCAGTCACCCAAGGAGCTGCAAACATCACGGCTTCCTACGGGTCGATCAGCGGGTCGACGACGGCGAGCGTCACACCTCCGGCCCTGACCTCGATTGTGGTCATCCCCGGCAATCCGTCCATCCCTGTGGGCGCGTACGAGCAGTTCACCGCGGTGCTGAGTTACAGCGATGGCACCACGAAAGACACAACCAGTTCTGTCACTTGGTCTTCCTCCGCTACAACTGTCGCGAGCATCACTAGCTCAGGACTCACCAGCGCTCTCATGGCAGGCAGTAGCACAATCACAGCTTCCTTGGGCTCTGTAACGGGGAGCACAATTCTGACAGTCTCCCAGCCACAGTGTGTAACTCCGCCCTCGGGATTGATGGGATGGTGGACGGGAGACGGAAATACCGTAGACATCGCCGGAAACAATTCCGGCACGCTGCAAAACGGAGCGACGTACGGCAACGGAGAGGTGGGGCAGGCGTTTAGTTTTCCTGGCAACGGCGCTTCTGTTCTTATTAATTCTCCGGTCTATTCGCCAACGGCAGGAACGCTGATGTTCTGGTTCCTACCCACTGGTGGAGGGGCGTTGACTGGTAGTTACGACGGCACAGACCGAACTCCGGGGCTGTCGGTGGACAGTAACGGCAATGTGGATTGGGAATTTGGAGATCTGTCATCACAGGAGTCCGGGCAGGTCGGTCTGAATCAGTGGTCTCAGGTGGCCCTGACTTATTCCACGTCCGGCTCTGAAGTTAGCGTCAATGTCTATCTAAACGGCAGTCTCGTTTCAAGTGCGATCGCGACGCCACTCTCTTCCTGGTACCCGCAGGTTGCCTTCGGCACATACCTAGGCGGACAAGAACCATCGTTCGCCGGTTCGATGGATGAAATTGCGATCTTCAATCAGGCCCTGAACGCGGAGCAAATCCAATCGATCTACGATGCCTTCAGCGCCGGGATGTGCAAGCCATCTCTGCAGTCAATTGCCCTCACTCCGGTAAATCCTACGATGGCAGTTGGGCTCTCCCAGCAGTTCGACGCGGCGGGAAGTTATAGCGATGGTACTATCCACGACCTGACCACATCTGCTAGTTGGAGCTCTTCGAACCCAGCGGTCGCAACCGTCAGCGCAAGCGGGCAGGCGATTGCTCTCGCCACGGGAAGCTCGACTATCGCCGCGGCTCTGGGAGCGCAAACCGGATCAACCAATTTGAGCGTGATACCGAGCCTGGTTTCTATACAAATCAGCCCGCAGAATCCGTCGATCAGCGCCGGAACTACGCAGCCATTCAGTGCCACGGGAACCTTCAGCGATGGCAGTATGCAAGACGTGACGGCATCGGTGAGCTGGAGTTCTTCCCTGCCAGCAGTTGCGGTTACCACAACCGGTGGACTGGCGAGCGGCATTGCTGTAGGTCAGGCGACAATTGTAGCTACTGCCGGCGCGGTCAGTGGTTCCACCCTCCTGACTGTCACGCCCGCTACAACGGCAGTTTTAACTGGAATCACGGTTTCTCCGACCAATCCCTCCGTGTGGGTGTCCGGCACCTTGCAATTAACCGCTACCGGAGTGTACAGCGATGGCAGCATGCAGAACCTCACTAATGCGGTGACATGGTACTCGTCCAACCTCAATGTAGCTAGCGTCACTACGACCGGACTAGCCTCGGGCTTGACTACAGGGACAACCACTATAAGCGCGACCTATCAGTCGGTAAGCGGCTCGACCAGTTTGACCGTTACCGTGTCGACGCCAGTCCTGCAATCAATCGCTGTGACCCCGGCAAATGCTTCGGTCGTAATCGGCCAGAGCCAGCAGTTGGTCGCTACGGGTCAGTACTCTGACGGGAGCACTCAGAATCTGACGAGTTCCGTGATTTGGAGTTCTTCTCAACCGGCGGTCGCTGGTATCACTCCAGCAGGGTTAGCCAGTGGTTTGAATGGGGGCTCGGTCATAATCACGGCCGTTCTCGGATCCATCAATGCTTCGGCGACGCTGAACGTAAATCCTGTTGCCCTGGTTTCAATCGCAGTGACGGCGGGCAACCTCTTCATAGCGCCCGGAACTAACCAACAGTTCGCGGCCACAGGAACCTACGCGGATGGCAGCACATTTGACCTTACGACCTCGGCAACTTGGAGTTCCTCGCTGCCGTCGACCGCAACTGTCAACGCGACCGGTCTGGCGACCAATGCAGCCACCGGCCAAACCATAATCACCGCCAGTGCTGCGGGCATTAATGGCTCGTCCACTTTGACGGTAACTTCTGCGGCGTTAGTGTCCATTGCCGTTACACCTGCAGTTCAAACCATCCCAATTGGAACCACAGAGCAGTTTGTGGCCACTGGCTCTTTCAGCGATGGGAGCGTGCAAAATATTACCTTGTCAGTCCAGTGGAGCTCGTCGGTAGGTTCCGTCGCGACTATCGGCAATGTTCCAAGCAGCTCGGGGCTGGTGACTAGCGTGTCGGCTGGAAGCTCCAGCATCTCCGCCACCTCAGGCTCCATCTCGGCGTCAACGACGTTGACGGTGAGCAGTGTTGCGCTAACTTCCATCACAGTGAGTCCAGCCACTCAGTCCATTGCGCCGGGAACTACACAACAATTCACCGCGACCGGGAATTTTAGCGATGGCAGCACTCAGAACGTGACGACGTCGGTCTCTTGGAGCTCGGGTAATACCGCGGTGGCGACTGTGAGCTCCAGTGGGCTGGGAACTTCTCTTGCGGCGGGGACCGCAACAATTAGCGCGACTCTCGGTGGAATAAGTGGGTCCGCGCCGGTCATCGTTACATCGGCCTCAGTGGTTTCGATTACAGCCGGCCCCTCGGCCGCGGTAATTCCGTTGGGATTAAACCAGCAATTCACGGCTGTTGGAACCTTCAGTGACGGCTCAACGCAGGACGTAACCAGTGCAGCTCACTGGAGTTCGTCAGTTCCGGGTGCGGCCACCGTCAGCAATACGCCTGGAAGCAATGGAATAGCTGCCAGCACCGGAGGCGGAACCACGGTCATCGCCGCGACATTGGGTGGGATGACTGGCTCGGGCAACTTGACGGTGAGCACTGCGACTCTGACCGCCATCGAAATCAGCCCGCAAGGTCCATCCATCCTGTTCGGAGGCACCGAACCGTTCACGGCCACGGGAGAGTATTCCGACGGAACTGTTGCGAACATCACGACCATCGCTACGTGGGCCTCCTCGTCGGCGACTGTGGCAACGATCAGCAACACGCCCGGTTCGCAAGGACTGGGCGCAAGTGCAGGCAGCGGCACAACAACAATCTCCGCAAGCTTGAACTCCGTAACCGCATCGACAGCCCTGACCGTACAGGACTCGTTGATGTTGCTCAGCATCGCCCCGGCGAACAGCTTCATCACACTGGGTGCCGATCAGCAGTTCACAGCTACAGGAACTTACTTGAGTGGCATTACGGAAGATATGACGAATAGCGTAGTGTGGAGTTCTTCGAACTCCGCGGTCGCCGTGATTACCGCTGGGGGCTTAGCCATGAGTGCGGCTCCCGGACAAACAGCAATCAGCGCAACTTCCGGTTCAGTTGCCGCGTCGGATAGTCTAACAGTTGGGGGTACAGATGCCTTAGGCACGGCGGAAGGCGCACCTATTTCTTGTCCAGCGGGAGGCCTCGTTGGGGCAAGCTGTCACGCTGTCACCATAACGTGTCCTAACATCAGCACTTTCACCGGTTACGTCAAAGTGAATTATCCCACCGGAGCCCCGGCAGGGACTGTGCTGTTCTCGACCAACGGAAATGGAACCGCTCTCTATGATACCGAATTTCAATTCGGTTCCTCCCTCCTGAACACTCTTCTAGGGGCGGGATTTGCGGTCGCGCAGATTTCCTGGGGTCACCCATTTGCGGTTCAGCCCGATGGCTGGCAAACGGGGCCGGGCGGAATCCGGGCTGTCGCCTGCCGCTACGCAACCATGGCACAGTGGATCTATACCAACATCCATCAGGCAAATTCAGCGGCGCCGTTCTGCGCTACGGGCAACAGTGCTGGGGGAGAGGAAATCGGGCAGTCCCTTTCGCATTACGGACTGGGCTCTATTTTCACCATGGTGGAGCCCACCAGCGGCCCCCCTTTCGCACGACAGGATTGGGCATGCGATTGCCTTCAACCCAAGACAGTAAACTCCTGCGGTGTGCCACAAGGGTATTGCGTGGGATTAGGAAATGCCCAGGACTTTATCGATCCCGCATATTCCGCACCAATCTGCTCTGAGGAGGTAGCAACTCATAGTACGACTTACGACTCAGTCTTCTTGCAAGATAGCATTTTGGCGCCTGACGCCACCCTGTCATATCCCAACACTTTCGTAAAATTTGTTTATGGCACTCTAGACACCTCAACCGCGCCCAACCAAGGAGCACTTTGGCAAGACGCCATCACCAACTCAAAAGCAAGTTCATGCGTCGCCGACGCTCCGCATAACATTGCGGACGTGTCTGACGGAGCACAGCAGATCGCCAACGACATCATGACTTTCTGCAAGCTACCGGCTAAGTAGTCAAACTGACGAATACTGCAATCATCGAAGACTTCCGCTTCCAGAGCGGTTAAGGTTGTTTTCGCAGGTTTGTTCCGCCGTGCAGTATGCGCACCAGCGCTTGATTATTCACCGCGACCTCAAACCGGGCAATATTCTGGTTACACC
>DASPSE010000297.1:0-2311 GCA_035624085.1 Terriglobales bacterium | reverse complement strand
CGACGCCTGAGCCAGTCCGACCAGGTGCCCGCGGCGCCGGCTCACCGTGATTTCAGCGATGTGGCGATGCCGCTCGACCGTGAGAATCACCTTGCTTTTGAAGTTGTCGCCCAGAATCTTGGTGAGTTTGCCGAGGCCGGATTCCACCTCGTCGCGAATGGCGGGAGTGATTTCGTATTGCCTTCCAAAATACTCGACGGTCATTGAGCTCCCTTCTCAAAGAGCAATTTGCAATTAGCAACTAGCTTTGGGCAACAGCCGCTAGCTTTTTACTCTGCGCTGGTGGGTGCTCGGGATGCGCATGTCTTCCCTGTATTTGGCGACCGTACGGCGAGTGACCTGGATGCCCTGCGACTGGAGGATGCGGGTGATCTGCTCGTCCGTCAACGGCCGGGTGGGGTCTTCTTCATCGATGAGCTTCTTGACCCGGCGTTTGAGAATCAGTAACGAAGTGTTACTACCCTCGGGGCCGTTCACGCTCTCGCTGAAAAAGTAACGCAATTCGAACACACCCTGCGGAGTGTGGGCATACTTGCTGGCCACCGCTCGGGAAACGGTGGAGGGATGCACGCCGATTTCTTCGGCCACCTCCTTGATCATCATCGGTTTGAGACAATCAATGCCTTTTTCCAGGAAGTCTTGCTGGCGAGCGACGATGCTGTAGCAGACCTTCATGATGGTCTGCTTGCGCTGCTCGATGTTCTTAATCAGCTGAATGGCTGACTTGTAACGTTCTTTTACATAATTGCGCGTATCTTTATCGTTCGCATCTTTCGTGAGCAAGCGGCGATACGCCGGATTAAGACGAAGTTGTGGAACATCTTCATCGTTCATAACGACCAGCCACTCATCGCCGTGCTTTACGAAAGCTACGTCAGGCTCGATGAGCCGAGGCTGGACCTTGTTGTAGCGCAGCCCGGGGCGTGGGTCGAGAGTGCGGATATATTCGAGAGCGGATTGAACGGCTTCAACCGGACGGTTGATCGCTCGGCCAATCTCCTTGAATTGCTTCAGGGTCAGGGCCCGCAGATGCTGATTCACGACGGCGATGGCGTCGGCAAGCACCTGCTTGGTCGCTTCCCGATCTCCATTGCCATTCTTGTGCGATTCAAGATGCTGCTGATGGAAACGCAACTGATAAAGCAGGCACTCGCGCAAGTCGCGGCAGGCGACTCCGGGGGGATCGAGTTGCCGTACCAGTTCGATAGCTTCATGCAGGTCCGCGAGTGAAAAGTTCGCACGGAACACAGGCTGGACGGGCTCCGGTACCGCGGGCGGAGGCGTGACGACCGGTTCTAGCGCAGGCGCGAATGCAGTTGCCGCGTCTGCGCCTGGTTCTACGGTTTGGGCAAGGGAATTATTCCAGTTCGATCCTGGCGACTCGTCGCTGAAGGATTCTTCCTCATGCGGCGGAGGGCCATCTTCCGGCAGCGCGACTTCCGCCGAGGCGAGGCCAAGGGCGGCAGCTTCCTTGACTACGTTTTCCGCAGCCGCTGCGTCGGATTCCGGGGGCGCCGGAGGAACTACACCCATCAATTCCTCGTCGGTGGCAATCAGATAACCATCCTCGTTCAGATTCCCGATCACAAGTTCGGCGGCCTCACGCACCGGCGGCCGGGTGGGAAGCGAGCCAAGCTGCCAGGTTAAGTGATCCGTGAGATTACTTGGCCGGGATAGGAAGTTTTCAAATGAGGGCCGTTCGATCTCTTCTGATTCGCTTTGGCTGCGGTAACCGGGATCGAGATAGTCCTGGAAAAACGAACCGAAGTCGATCTCCTCGAACGGATCTTTCTTTTCAACCGCGGTAATCGGATTCTCTTCGGGGGTTGGAGCCGGACGATCGCGGTCCTCTTCCTTGCGATCAACGTCATCGAGCAAGGGGACCGCGTCTTCCAGTTCTTCCAGAACCGGGTTCTCCACCATCTCGGCATTGATCATGTCCCGCAGCTCAAGTTTATTGAGCGCGAGGACACTGACCATCTGCACCAGACCCGGCGTGAGGATCTGTCTTTGCGAGACCTTCAGATGCAGCCTGGGTTGTAACAAAACCATAAATTCGCTTCTAGCTACTAGCTACTAGCTTCTGGCTCCTAGCTAGCAGCCAGGAGCTAGGAGCTTTCCTCACACCAGCGAAAAACTCTCGCCCAAATAAACTCTTCGTACCTCCGGGTCGTGGGCCAACTGCTCGGGCGTTCCGTGGCGGAAAATCCGGCCCTCGTCAATGATGTAGGCCCGGTCCGTCACGGATAACGTCTCCCGCACGTTGTGGTCGGTGATCAGAATGCCGATCCCGCCGGCCCTTAGCCCGCTA
>DASPSE010000284.1:0-11785 GCA_035624085.1 Terriglobales bacterium | reverse complement strand
GCCTTCGCGACATCCGCCGCGGCGAAGGCATTGGGACCGACGGCTTCGCGGTGTCGCTTCCCGCCTTTCCACCATTCGACGTAGTAGCTGCCTTCGGTATGAATCTCATCGTTGCCATCGATCATTACATGGTCGCGGCGGACTCGGCCTCGGGTGTCGAACAAAGCAGGGGCCCAGCCCCAGCTCGATCCGGTAGCGTTAGGGATTTTTACTTTTTTGAGGAGTTTTACGTGGGAGGATTTCGGCATTTTGGCGGTTCCTTGGTTTAACCGCCCCCATATTCGCCTACAATCGCTGTAAATTCAAGAAAATAATATGTAATTTTTACAGGGCAGCGTTCTAACCAACTGAACTACGTCCCCAACTATATGTATTATCAACGACTTGCAGCAGCAACAGAAAAACAACCGGTGACAAATTCCTGTCTTCCTAGTATATACCGTCTCTGTAGACAACCCGTTCAACGCGGCTAGCCACAAACAGGTCACGGTATCGACAGGAAGCCGACAGGAAAACATTTTCCAATTGCCGGACGAAAGCCCGTTGACCATCTGGATTGTAGCAGATCCCGACAACATGATCGCTATCCAGTTGAGAGAAGCCCCTGTCACAAACCGGTTCGTCTCTCCGTGGTCTGTCATACCGGGGTTTACCGAACCTCAGGCCTCTGCCTTGTCGCGACAGAATTGTGAGTGAATGGCAGACTGTATGGATCAGATCTCCAGTTGTTAGCACAATCGGCAGACAAACGGTGACGGTTCGGAAGGGTTCGATAGGCGCTTTCCGGAGTCGCCCGAATCCATTGAGGGCCATCAATGCCGAACGCTTCCTCAAGGATACCTTCGTTGCAAGGCGATCACGTGCATCACGCGGACGGTCGGGGCCAGATCCTGTCCTTCATGCTTCGTCACCACGAAATGGCGAGTTCTCATTGAACGACTCATCGCAAATCAGTTGCCCTGCTTCGACCTATTCATGACTGAGGAGTTCTACCGGAATAGCATGGTTCGCCAACAATGAGCAGGCGAGCAAAGCAGTTCTGTCCTCCATGTGCGGACCTTGCGTGCGCATCTTCCGGCAACAAATGCGCACGGAGGCATCTAGTCGGGATCGATCTGCCGCCGGTCCCGAGGGCGCGTAAATCATCGAGCAAGGGAACCTCCTAAGCGTTCTCCCGACAAACAACAGAATCGTGCTCCAATAGCATTATCATCGTGATAATAATGAAGTTGTGTAATGTTCTGTCTCGCATCAAAATAGCACCAGGTGCGTGTTTTTTTGCATTGGATACTAAATTCTGAATAGTCACAAGGCAAGACACATGATTGACTTCGGTTTGGGAAAGTTGCTGCTCTGGAGCGCCGCAACAGCGTTCGCAGGCATATTCATGGCGCAGGCTGCGGGAGCCCATCCAGCGGCCTTTACACTCAACGATGTGATGCAGGCGCCATTTTCGTCGGACCTGCTGGCCGCGCCAACGGGCGCAGCCGTGGCGTGGGTATTGAACGCAAAGGGCTGCAGTAATATCTGGGTGGCAGACCCCTCCCATGGCGCGATGGCGCGTCAGATCACACCGTACACTGAGGACGACGGTTTCGCTATCGGCGAACTCGCCTGGTCGCCGGATAGGAAGTCGATCGCCTTCACACGGGGCCAGAGTCTTGAGGACGAGACTCCGGCCAACGTTAATAACTCCCCGGAAGGCGTAATGCCCAGGGAAGTATGGGTGGTTGCCACGGTCGGCGGCGCGCCGCATAAGGTCGGCGCGGGAGACTCCCCTAGCTTCTCGCCCGATGGCAGCCGGTTGCTGTTTGTCGACAAGAAAAGAATTCTGACGGTGGCCGCGAGCGACGTTGGCGACGCGCAGCCATTGCTCATCGATCAGGGAACAGTGGACTCGCTGACCTGGGCGCCGGACGGCAAGCGCCTGGCGTTCGTGAGCCATCGAGGCAATCACTCGCTGATCGGTGTCTACGATTTCGTTGACCAAACCATCGTCTGGTTGAGTCCGAGTCTCGACTACGACAGCTCGCCCGCGTTCTCACCGGACGGCGCACGGATCGCCTTCGTTCGTGTGCCGGCCCAGAAAACTCCCCCCGCATTCCTCTCTCAACGCAGCGGACGGCCGTGGTCGATCTGGACGGCGGACGTGAAAACCGGCCAGGGGCGACGTGTCTGGATTGCCGACGCAGGACCTGGAAGTGTATTCCGTCCGATGCGCTCGGCGACGAACGACGTTCCCGACGTTCCCTCTGCGACGAACCTGTTCTGGACCAACCATGATGATCTCGTGTTCCCCTGGGAGAAAAGCGGCTGGCTGCATCTATATGCCGTCCCCGTGCAGGGCGGGACGGCCCGCGCACTCACAGTGGGAGAGTTCGAGGTCACACACGTCGTCTTCAGCCAGGACCGCAAACGCCTGGTCTATTCGTCCAATCAGGATGACACCGACAGGTTGCATATCTGGACGGTCGACGCCGAGCATGGTTCGGCGGTGCGCACCGCCCAGAGCCACGCCATCGAAGACTATCCGCAGATTGGCGCCGACGGCGCTCTTTTCGCATTGCAGAGCGACGGCAACCAGCCGCTGCACCCGGTCGTGTTGAGCGCAGGGGGGCAATGGCAGCGGCTCGCTCCGGAAGCCATCCCGTCCTCCTTCCCGAGTTCCAAACTCGTCATGCCCCAAGCGGTGACCTTCACGGCGAAGGATGGCCAGGAAACGCACGCGCAACTGTTCCTACCACGCGAAATCGCCTCCAAGCCGCACCCGGCGATTCTGTTCTTCCACGGCGGCCCTCAAAGACAGATGCTGCTGGGGTTCAATACCCACCGTACGTATAGCTGGATATACGCATTCAATCAGTACCTCGTCGCCGAGGGCTACATTGTGCTGTCAGTCAACTTTCGCGGCGGTACCGGCTATGGCCTTGACTACAGAGAGGCCGACAACTTCGGACCCGGCGGCAGCAGCGAGCTCAATGACCTGTTGGGCGCCATCACCTATCTGCGAGGCCGACAGGACGTCGACTCCCATAGATTAGGCATCTTGGGGGACAGCTATGGGGGACTCATGACGGAACTCGGTCTCGCGCGCGCCTCAGATTCGCTCGCGGCCGGTGTCGATTATGCGGGCATATATAACTGGTCGACGTTTATGTCCTCGGTGGGCGACCCAATCGACGGAGGCGATGCGAACCGCCGGGCGGTGGAATCCTCCCCCGTCGCAACCATCGACCAGTGGCACTCACCCGTGCTGCTTGTGCAGGCGGACGACGATGGCATTGTACCCTCCCAGCAGGCTGCCGAACTCATCGAAGACTTGCGGTCGCACAACATCGACCATGACGTAATCATGATTCCGAACGAGATTCATGACCTCGCACGCTACTCCTCGTGGATGATGTTGTTCAATGCGGCGGACGTGTACTTCGATCGGCATCTCGCCAAGCGGAGCGCGTCCACTCCGTAAGCAGGCCCATTACTGCGGTTTTGATCGACGGTGTGGTGCCTTCGCTTAGGCTTTGAAAAACCAGGTATGGCGCGTTTGGAAGGGCATGGGCAGAATTGCCTGCCTAAACTTCGAACCAGAAGGCGGAGGCGAATCTCTCCGCTGCACCACGGAATCTAACCGGAACTTAATTTATAGCCGGTCGCCGAATTCCTTCGGGTTTCGGCCGCGGCCTTCAATCGGCAAGAGGGAGAGGCGCTCTTCCTTAGTTAGCCGATTCCGACGACACGATTTGCTCGCTGTTTTCATACTGGCCATGTCATCCACTGCCGCAGCGGATGAATTCCTGCCTATATCACGAAGAAGGAAGATGCCGGGGATATTTTCAAGCGGCCTACCGTAGAACCTGACGGCAAGGGCACCGCTCAGGACGTGGTCGCGTTCACATCCAGCCACGGGGAGTTCAGAACGGCGATGTACAGGGCGTAGCGAATCGCCTGGCTCGATCCTCCCGGCGGTCAAGGACCGAAGACAAAATGTCCTCAAGACCGCTCAGCTGCAACAACCAATGTGGGGACTACTTGGGCGGTCGGGCCGCCCGCCGATTCGCGCGCACACCGGTTCGGTGTCTCGTCACGGGCTTCGGGGTGTCGACTGCCTCAAGCAATTGCCGAAACCCTTGTTCCAACAGTTCGACGGCCTTCCCCAAGGCACCGAGTTGCCCAGCCCGGACTAGCGCGACCGACGGGTGCAGCTCAAACGATGGGGGGCGCAATACTTTCACGGTGCCGATAGAGTGACTCCTGGCAATAAAGCGAGCAGGCAGGAGCCCGACGCCATACCCGGACTGAACGAACGCCAGCTGCAAATGCATGTTGTGGATTTCAGCCGCAATCATTGGGGTGAAGCCGTCACGCTCCATCCGATCGAGGAGTCTTGCCCGAAGCGGGCACCCGGGCGGATTGAGCACCCAGGGTGCGCTGCCCAAACTTTTCCAATCACCGTCAAAATTGCCTGCGGCGCCCTGAACGATCTCCATGCGGTCGCGAGCGATGATCTTCGTCAGAAGAGGCGGAGGTGCCGTTTTACCTTCGGGCAAAAGCACGGCGGCAACGTCGAGCTCACCCGCGAGCAGCCGGTTGAATAATTCACTGGTAAGTTCGCTCACCAGCCGCACTCGGACCTTGGGGTACTTTTCAGTGAGCGCCAGAATAGGGTCGATAAGCGTCCTCTCGGCCAGGGGATGAGCGAGCCCGATGCGCAAGAGGCCGTGAGGCTCAGCGTGGCTCGAGGTAAGAGATTTCAGCGTCTCCGTCCGTTGCAGCAGATCTCGTGCTTGTTCGAGGACTCTGGAGCCAAGCGAGTTCAGCCGCGGAGGCTTTACCGAGCGGTCGAGCAACTCGGCACCCAATGCAGCTTCCAGCCTTTGCACTTGCCGGGTAATAGCAGAGGGAGTCCGGAATAGACGATCGGCTGCACCGGCGATGGAGCCGGCGTGGGCGAACTCAACGAGGGCACGTAGATCTTCGAGCAAGGGGATCTCCTAACGCGTGATTGCGGACGAATCGCAGAATCGTGCTCCAATGGTACTATAATCGTGAGAATAATGAATTCGTAGAATTACCGTCGCGCATCGTACTATCACAAAATTCATGTTGTTGCGGGAAAAGGAGAGTGACATGCGCATTGGTTCGGCTTCGCGTTCTTTGCTGATGTTGATCGCTGGCGGCACAGCCTCCCTGATACTGGCTGCGGGACCTGCGTGCGCTGCCCCGTGCGCGCGGACCGATCTGGTGGAGTTCGAGAAGATGACCTGGGTGGAAGTGAAGTGCGAGATCGCGGCGGGCAAGACGACGGCGCTCATCTACACCGGCGGTGTCGAGGAACGAGGCCCCCAGAATGCGAACGGCGGCCATAACCTCATAGCGCATGCGACGGTCGAGGCGATCGCGAGAAAACTTGGCAATGCTATCTTCCTGCCCGTGTTGCCCTACACTCCGAACGATGCAGAATCGATTCCCGGTACCATCGGGATCACGAACGAGCTGCTCGCTGCCATGCTCGAGCGCATCGCGGAGCAGGCGGCCCTAAACGGTTTCCGCAATGTGATTCTGATGGGCGATCACGCTGGCGGCCAGCCGCAGGTCTACGCGGAGGTCGCCAAGAAGCTCGACGGCACGCTAAGCGGAGGAGCTCGTGTATTCTACTGTGACCAAGTCTATAGGGCCGCCAATGATGCGTTCGATCAATACCTGGCGCAGCACGGCTATCCACCCGGCCTCCACGGTTACCTTTTTGACACCTCGGAAATGATGTATCTCGATAAGGACAGCACATGGGTGCGCAGAGATCTTATCTCCTCTGCAGAGGGAGATCCCGTCGTCGATGGTAAGGCGCAGTTCGGGCCGCACAGTCCACAAAACGGAATCCTGGGTGACGCACGCCGCTCAACGGCGGAGTTGGGGAAGCTCGCATTGGATATGAAGGTCGATTACGCGGTGAGGCAGATTCGCAGCCTCCTGCCGACCGAATGATTCAACCCCCATCAGCACGCAATCATCAGAACCGACGAGCTGGCAAGAGATGCCACTATCAGTGGGGCTCTTCAGAGATCCAGCCCCCGGGACCTGATACTGTCGCCTGGGAATCCTGCGTTAGGTTTGCAACCTGAACGACGTGGGCCAGCGGTCGGACTTCGAAGCGCTCGTCCAAGCCTGTCAGGAGTCAAGCGTCGAACACGAAGCTCGGACGGGTCACAAGGCCG
This sequence comes from Terriglobales bacterium, assembly GCA_035624085.1. Taxonomy (GTDB): domain Bacteria; phylum Acidobacteriota; class Terriglobia; order Terriglobales; family Acidobacteriaceae; genus JAFAGX01. The sequence continues at coordinate 5,573 of DASPSE010000284.1, read as the reverse complement.
TTCAGCATGTGAAGATCCGCAGGTGCGGCACGACGATGATGTTGGGGACCGGACGGGAACTCCTAAAGCGTTCTTCCGACGAATAGCAGAATCGTGCTCCAATGGTACTATAATCGTGACAATAATGAAGTTGCAGAATCTTCGATCTTGCATCAGGATATTGCTAGCCAAGTGGGGATATCACAAAAGGTGAAGAGAACAATGATTAAGACCATTGTCTTGTTGCCACTCCAACATCACCGGATGCTGCAGACGCCCACAAGTCATTGGAATCGCGGGTAACCTCGGGTTCCACCGTGCTGACCAGCTAACCCAGTATCCACAGGAGTTTGCCATGAGCAAGACCGCAATTACCTCGCCCGAACTTACGCCGCCGGTCGGCCCGTTTTCCCAGGCGATCGAAGTCGGTGGTTTCCTCTACTTCAGCGGTCAGGTCGGCCAAGACCCGGCCACTGGCAAGGTCGTCGAGGGGGGTATTGTGGCCGAGACAGAGCGCGTCTTCCGGAATCTCTCGGCGGTTCTCAAGGCGGCCGGCAAGAGTTTCGATGACGTTGCGCGCGTCGGCGTGTTTCTCACGAGCATGAGTGACTACGGCGCGATGAATGGCATCTACGCAAAGCATTTCACTGAGCCCTTTCCCGCCCGCACGACGGTGGCGGTGGCCGAGCTGCCGCTGGGGGCCTGCGTTGAGATCGACCTCGTCGTCAAGGCTTGAGGCGAAACACAGAAGGTTAATCTCATGAAGCACACATTTCAAAACGTCGATGTTTTCAGTTCGACACCGTTCGGTGGTAATCAACTCACGGTTCTGCCTGACGCGGCCGGCATTTCGACGGAGGGCATGCAGAAGGTCTTTAGATTTATGGCAGACGCAGTGGGGGCAGTATGAACAGATCAGTGTGTAGAGTGATGGTGCGCGTCGCCAGCCGGGCGGTGCAGGGAGCAATTTGACTCCATCGACCGGGTTACCGCTGGTTAAATTTAGCACTATCGCTCATAGCGCTCTTCGCTACCTCCCTCATGCTGTGGCGAGCGACCGACGCGTGATGTGTGCGGCTCTTCATCAAAGCATCGTGCGTGCGCTGAGCAATGGGGCGACTCGATGATGGACGCAGCATATCCGATCGGCTTCATCGGCCTTGGTACGATGGGAGAGGCCATGGCGCTGACCCTCGTCAAGGCCGGTACGCGGCTCCTAGTCTGGAACCGCACACGTGCCAAAGCTGAGATTCTTGCAGCGGCGGGTGCGGATGTTGCTCGAGAGGCGGCGGACGTGTTCGCGCACTCGGCAACTGTCTTCCTGATGCTCGTCGACGGCGGAGCGATTGACACCGTGCTCGACCGCGGTGGCGCCGGCTTCGCGGCCCGGGTGACGGGACGCACGGTCGTCCACATGGGCACCACCTCGCCGGCCTATTCGCGTGAGCTCGAGGCAGACGTTCGCTCTGTCGGGGGATACTACGTCGAAGCGCCGGTCTCCGGCTCACGCAAGCCCGCTGAGGCAGGCCAACTCGTCGCCATGCTCGCCGGCGACGCAGAAGCCATCGCTAACGTTCGCCCGCTGCTAACTCCAATGTGCCGGGAGACGATGATCTGCGGGCCGGTACCGAACGCTCTTCTGATGAAGCTCTCGGTCAATCTGTTTCTGATCTCACTCGTCACGGGCCTCGCCGAAGCGGTCCATTTTGCCGACCGCCACGGTCTCAACCTCAATCAATTCGTGGCAGTTCTAAACGCCGGGCCGATGGCAAGTGACGTCTCGCGCATAAAGGTGCCGAAGCTCGTCGGCCGCGATTTCGCGGTCCAGGCAACGATCTCGAACGTCCTGGAGAACAATCGCCTAATCGCCGAAGCGGCTCGCGAGGCGGGCATCGCCTCGCCACTGCTCGATGTTTGCCACGCGCTCTATGGCGAGACGCGTGCGCTCGGTTTCGGTGATGCTGACATGGCTGCTGTTCTCAAGGCCATCGAGGCACGCAGCGACCGTAACATGGCTCTTTATGCAGATCTCGATGCTAAGGGATAAATGCATGCGAATAATCCAAAAAGAGAAATTCCAGCGGTGAAGACCTTGGGGAATCGTTGGAGGAATTGGACCTGTGGATGCACAGCGATACGTGATGGAATTAATAACGAAAATGCGTGCTCGCGGATGCGATGCGGCGGGGCTCTGCTGCACTGAACTTCCCATACTTTTGGCCCAGGCCGATCCGCCACTGCCAGTCTTGGATTTCATCAAATGCTTGGCCGCGGCGGCAATCAGTAGGATCACGGGAATCGCGGTCCCTGACCGAGAGTTCGAGGGTATAGGAGTCGATCTAGACACGCAGGCGGGTGAAGGTTGATCAGCCCGAATGCGCTCGACTTGATCGGGAACACGCGCCTCCTAGCTCTAGAACGCGTGTATCGGGGGCCTGGGCGGGTTTTCGCGAAAGCCGAGTTCTTGCAGCCCGGCGGTAGTGTGAAGGATCGGGCCGCGCGCCTTATCGTCGAAGGTGCGATCCGACGAGGCGACTTACATCCAGGGCAGTGCGTCGTTTCAATGACCAGCGGAAACTTTGGGGCCGGCTTGGCAGTCGTCTGTAATGTGCTTGGCCATCCTCTGATCACAACGATGTCGGCCGGCAACAGTCGTCAACGGGCTCGCATGATTCAAGAGTTCGGTGCTGAATTGGTGCGTGTACCACAGATAGATGGTACGGAGGGGTTTGTCACTGGAGCCGACATAGCAGCAGCCGAGGCGGCCGCCCTGCAAATTGCCGCCGATAGGAATGGATTCTATGTGGATCAATTCCGCGACAATAATTCCGTCCGTGCTCACGAGGAAGGAACCGGTCCCGAACTCTGGAAGCAACTGGACGGCGCAATCGACGGTTTTACGGCTTGCGTAGGAAGCGGCGGCACATTTGTGGGTACAGCACGGTTTCTAAAGCAGCAGCGAGCGGGATTGATCTGCGCAGCGGTGGAGCCCGAAGGAGCAGAGGTGCTCGCTGGACATTCGGTCCGCAAGGCACGTCACATATTGCAGGGAACCGGCTACGGTGTAGCACCGCATTTGTGGGAACCGGAACTCATGGATCTATCGCTGCCGGTGACCGATCAAGAAGCTATTGAGTGGCGGAGTCAACTGGCGCACAAAGAAGGGTTACACGTCGGCTACTCCTCCGCAGCGAATGTGTGCGCCGCTGTCAAGCTCCTGCGATCCGGACATATTCGACTGAACGCGAATGTCGTCACGATACTCTGTGACACCGGACTTAAATACTGACGATGCGGCCCCGGTTCGAGGGCTATTTAACAGATTGAACAAAGCATCGGCAATTTGCGCCGGGCCTGGGATCGCCCTCGTCGTCCCCGAGGTCGCTAGCGTCCCGAGCCCTCTTACAGCGATTTGGTAGAGGCTCTATCAACTTCGTGGAACAGGAAGAGGACTTCCGCATGTGAGAAGTCTGTTATAGCTTGCAGAGCTTCGGCGGTGAAGAGTCGGTTCAGGACAATACACGATTCTTCATTGCCCAGAAGTCGTCTTCGAGGCTCAAGCGTGATGCTTCGACGACTCCAATGGCCTCAAGAATCTCAGTGATTTGATCCATGTTCTATTATCGCTGCATAGTCCGGCGCAACGAACGAACAAAAATGACACAGAATGTAGTGATCTTCCCGTCTTTCTGATTTCCGCGAACACTGGGAGGGAGTTGCGATGTCTCCGAGAAAGATCTCCAAACAGACAGCCGTGAGCAAAGCTGAGTTGCAGCGGCAGTTCACGGACTTGCCCTTCATCCGCAGTTTCGGCTTTCGTGTGCACTCCATCGCTCCCGGGAGTTGCATCCTGGTCGTACCGTTCCAGCAGGCTTTCGAGCGCCCCGGGGGCATTGTCAGCGGGCTAGTGTTCATGGCCGCCGCCGACGTAGCGATGTGGCTGGCGATAAAGACCCTGTTGGGCAGCGATGATGGCTGTGTCACAGCCGAAATGAAGACGAGCTTCTTGGCCGCCGCTAAGCAGCAGGATTTCCGCTGCCACGCCCGGATTCTGAAGCTGGGCAAGAGGTTGGTGTATGGCGTGGCCGAGTGCCTCAGCCCGGATCACAAGCTGCTGACGCACCACACACTCACTTATATCCGCCCGGATCCGATGACCTGACAACTCGGCGCTCGAGAAGAAAGTCGCTGTAGCGAGGAGATAGTCGAAGTTGACTATGTACCCAACGATGCTCTTTGGTCACTGACGATAGGCAACTCCCAGCGCCGTATGGTAGACAACCCGGTTCCTCGAGACTGCGAGTAATCTCCCCGGAAGGCATCGGGTTGCATGCCTTTGAAGCCAAGGTGACTGGCGATGCATGATTCCGCGGGAGATCGGATAACACTCATGCGAGCATCGTAGCCTTGACTGAGTCTCTTGTCGACGACGCTCTTTGCTACTACTTGCCATCCGCCGCAACTCCGCTAAGAGCGGACCGTTCCTTCCCCGACAACCACCGCCTCACCGCCGACCCGAACTTCATCGAGAACTCCGACGCGGCTCAAGAGCGCTATGTAGACACGACCTGGTCGCCCATCCGGACGCCCTGGTCGTTGGTGTGGTGAAAGAGCACATTGGGGTTCAGCACGAGCTTCGTTATGGCATACCCGTCCTTGTGAATAATATCCTGACGGAACTCCTCCAATACGGCACGAATCTTCGTGATGTCATCGGCATTGGATTTGAATTCGGGTTCCATTTCCTGCGCCGACGCTCGAGAGGCCAAGCCGCACATAAGGAGTGCAACGAACACTGCGCCCGTTCTCTTTTTATTCATATGGCATTCTCTTTTCCGATCTTGATTTCTACGTTTGGGAAAAACAGGACCGAAAGCGCGGGCTTGCAGGTCATGACGCTAACGGGCGTGCGGGGCACCAGTGTCGGCCGGTCCTACGCCGCAGACCGATAAGCTCATTGCGAAGTCTATAAAATATTCGCGCGCGCTCTTTGAACACATGCACGTATAACAATTTTCATTTCAAAATAAGTTCACGAACGTATTCAATGCCCAGAACTTTTCTGTATTGATTCCGGCCCACTCTGGCCTTGTTCTGAACCTCGGTGCTACCGATTACTTTCTTGGCCACTTCTTCTAGCTCGACGCCTTTATCTAAAGCCGCAGCCCCGTCTTTAAAAGTGATCATAAGAAATATATTGGGCTGATCCGGTGTCTTTGGAGTGGCCCTGACGGCCTTGTAATCGATGATCAGCCCAGCTTTCTTAAAGGCTTCCATGGTCGGCTTCCATGTCGAATTTAGCCAATCGATGTACTCTTCAAAATGCCCGTACTCAACTCGTATGTAGTCCACCTCAGTGACCGGGCCCTCAGAATACTGGCGCACATCTTGCGCACGGGCATTAAGCGAAAGTGAGGAAGCTGCGAGACACATGGATAAAACAATGGTCTTAATCATTTTCTCTTCACCTCTTGTGATAAGTCTCTCCTCGGCTAACACCCGGATTTAACATCCGCCGGACACTTGTTTGAGCGCCTGCAACAGCTGGGTTCGAGCGAGGGGCGCTCCTACTTAGACCAGGGCGGCACCACGCC
>DASPSE010000279.1:0-6564 GCA_035624085.1 Terriglobales bacterium | reverse complement strand
CTTTCTGCAGTGGCGCGGTCAAATGACGGACGAACAGTGGGTTGATCTAAACGCAAGTGACGACGAAACCTGGTACCGCAGCCTCCACCGCGACTTCGGTCTGGATACCCGGCCTAAAAATTAGCCGGAGCATCCGGTTTTTACGGTTTTCGCGCGGTTATTCTTAGCAAGTCTTCTCCACTATCCCGTTCCCAGTAGTCAACCCGAAGGTAACTGGGTGCCACTGAGGATGGTTCCCTTCCCCTGCTTCGCGGTTACAATCGTGCTTATGCATGCAAGCTGGCTACGGACATTTGGGACTCCGGCATTGTTGTGTCTGACCAGCCTCGCTGCCGACCAGCCACAAAATCTGTTGGAGCTTCCCTGCTCCCAGGTTGCGCCCACCGGCTCCGCGTGCAATCCTTCGAAGCAAGATTTGAAGAAAGCCGAGGCTGCCTTTTCAAAAGCGCTGAAGTTGGAGAAGGAAAAACACACTGACGAGGCGTATCAGGAGTTCGACACCGCCGCCCGGCTGGTTCCCAGAAATGTCGATTATCTCACCGCACTTGCCGTAACCCGGCAGGAACTCGTCGCCAAGCACCTAAAGAAAGGGAATGAAGATCTCGAAAAAGGCATGCAGGTGGAAGCGCAGGCGGAGTTCCGCAGTGCCCTGAATCTCGACCTGGAGAATGCATTTGCCCAGCAACGCCTGCAAGACTCGCTCAGCGAATGGTCCCCGAAAACAAATCTGAACGTGCGAGTCGTGCAGGCTTCACCGGAATTGCACGTGATTCCCAACACCGAGCGGCACGCATTCCACTTCCGCGGAGACTCCCATGAACTGCTGACCCAGGTTGCGAGCGCATTCGGGATCACGGCCGAATTGGACGAATCGGTCCAGTCACACCACGTTCACTTTGACCTCGACGAAGCGGATTTCTCCACCGCCATGCAGGCTGCGGCCAATGTGACTGGCACGTTCTGGACGCCACTGGCCGAAAAACAGATTCTCCTCGCAAGAGACACGCAGGAAAACCGCCGCCTTTTCGAGCGTATGGCGATGCGCACTTTCCTTGTGAGTTCCGCCACCACTCCTCAGGATCTCCAGGAAGTAACAAACATCCTGCGCGTCATTTTCGAGATCGACAGTAGGTTTGTCCAGCAACAGAACCAGTCCGGAACGCTGGTGGTACGCGCGCCCGTAGCCAAGCTGGATGCCGCCACCGAATTTCTGGAAAACTTCGGACGCACACGCCCCCAGGTGATGCTCGACATAGAGGTTTACGAGATTGATCACCAGTTGACGCGAAGCCTCGGGTTGCACATTCCCAACAATTTCAACCTCTTCAACATACCGACGGCAGCATTAGCGGCATTAACCGGATTAGGCGGGCAAAACATACAGAACCTGATCAATCAATTGATCGCCAGCGGCGGCATCAATCAGGCCAACTCCCAGGCGATCTCGGCGTTGCTGTCGCAACTGCAGGGCCAGCAGAACTCGATTTTCAGCCAACCACTGGCTACCTTCGGCGGAGGCCTGACCTTCATGGGGCTCAGCCTCGACAGGCTGGCAGCACAGCTCTCGCTCAATGAAAGCTGGGTGAAACTGCTCGATCACGCCACGCTCCGGGCGGGCCAGGGGCAAGATGCCACTTTCCGCCTGGGGCAGCGGTATCCAATCATGAACGCCAGTTTCGCGCCCATCTTCAACACTGCTGCCATCGCTCAAGTTTTGCAGAATGGCTCATTCCAGGCGCCGATCCCCTCGTTCACCTATGAGGATCTGGGGTTGGACATAAAAGCCAAGCCGGTGGTTTCCAACAATTATGACGTTGCTTTGCAATTGGAAATGCAGCTCCGCAACCTCGCGGGACAGAATCTGAACGGCGTGCCCGTCATTGCTAACCGTCAGTACCAGGGCAGCATTAAATTGACAAACGGTGAACCGGCGGTCGTGGCCTCATCGCTGACTGTCAGCGAAATGCTCAGCATGACCGGAATCCCCGGTTTGGGGTCCATTCCGGTCCTCAACAAAATCGCAACCACGAACTCGAAAACGAAGGAAGAAGACGAACTCTTAATCGTGATCACACCCCACGTGGTAGGCCTCGAACCGGCCCAAAGCGCAGTAGTCTGGCTTCCCAAGTAATCCTCTCGGCGAATTGCGTGTATGATTTCTGTACTTCCTCTGGCCGTGGTCGAACGTCTCGACCAGCCGAGACATGCTCCGGTTTCTCACTGTTATACTCGCGTGCGCAGGCTCACCCGTCTGGCGGATTCACGCCACGTCGGGGCTGATTGTTGCGCTTCAACATTCCGACATGCATTGGGACGAGGACAGCATCTTCAGCATCCTGATCGCCCTGGTCTTTGGCTTTTCAACGCTTAACATTCTGGGACTGGTCACAAGGCGTTTCGAAAATCGGCCAAGCCATCTCAACCTCGGAGAAATTCTGGCGCTGACAGCGATGGCTCTATCGGTTTGTTTTTTGGGATGGGAGATGCTCCACGTCTTCCACGTTTTCCCTATCAAACTGGAGCGTTAGATGGGTTCCGTCTTCGTCTCAGTCAAAGACCTTCTTCGCGGGCTTTGTGTTATCTTTGCGCGCTTTGCGGTAAAGCTTTTAACCGCCTACTTCGCTTCCTTCGCTGCGAAATCCACCAGCTTCTTGAGCACCTCGTAAGGCAGACCCCCTGCGCTCAGCATCCGCCCGTTGATGAAGATTGTCGGCGTACTGTTCACATCCAGCGATTTTCCTAGTTCCATCGAATGCTCTATACGGGATGTGGTTTCTGGCTTGGCAGCGCAGGCGGCAATTTCTGAGCCGTTAACGCCCGCGGCATCAGCGAATGCTTTCATTTTCTCGTCAGCGTTGGCAGCGGTGATATCGGATTGCGCCCCATAAACGCTCTCAATGAACTTCCAAAAAGCATCACTCGATGCGCGGCCGGTGCAGTCAGCATATTCCGCGGCTTTCATCGCCCAATCGTGCATGGGCAGCGGAAAATTCTGGAACACGATGCGAACGTCTTTGTCCTCTGCCGCCAGCTTATCTAACGTGGGCTGAGCCTCCTTGCAGTGCGGACATTGCAGGTCGCTGAACTCAACCACCGTGGCCGGCGCTGTCGCTGGTCCGCGAGACGGTCCGTTTATGCGCTTTTCCAACTCCTTTCGGGCGGCATCGAACGGGTGGGAACCAAATGGCAGAATCTGACCGATCACCGCGTGCCGTCCGTCCGGGCTGACGTAAAACTTCTGTGCCTGCGCCCCTTGCGGGCTCTGAATGGTTACATCCACCTCGGCGAGTCCTTCCGCCTCCGATGGCTTAATGCTCGTGATCTTCCAGCTGAATGAGGAATCGTAGCCGAACATCTGCTGCATGAATTCATTCACGACCTCTTCGGAGGGCAGAGTGGCCGAAGCTTTTGTGGAAGCATGCGATGGCGCCGGTTTCTCCTGCGCCCCAGCCAGTGCAGCGAACAGCAACAGAACAAAGACAGCTTTCCAGTGGTATTGCATCATTTCCTTTCTGTAATCAGGAATTCCCTACCCGCTAGGCATCAGACTTCGCCGCTATGGGAAAGCGACGGCCATAGCCAAAAGCCTTCTCCGAAATCTTCAGCCCCGGCGCCGCCTGCTGCCGTTTGTACTCAGTGCGTTCAATCATGCGGATGACGCGTCGAACTAGAGTAACATCGAAGCCGCGCTGCGCCGCAATCTGCTCCGGCGTCCGCAACTCCTCAACATAGTCTTCCAAAACAGCGTCCAGCACGTCGTATGGTGGCAGCGAGTCGCTGTCTTTCTGATTGGGCCGTAGTTCGGCGGACGGAGGTTTCTCCAGACTGGCCTGTGGAATCACCGGGCGGCGAGAATTCACGTAGCGGCTTAAGCGATAAACCAGAGTCTTAGGTACGTCAGAGATCACGGCCAACCCGCCCACCATGTCGCCATAGAGCGTGCAGTAGCCCACACCGAGCTCGCTCTTATTTCCAGTGCTCAGCACGATAGCTCCAAATTTGTTGGAAAGCGCCATCAGCAGAGTGCCGCGCGCTCGTGACTGAATGTTCTCCTCGGTCTCATCTTCTTTGCGGCCAGCGAAAACTTCTCGCAGTGTTTTTCGGTAGCTCTCGAAAATTTCGTTGATCGGCAACAGTTCAAAACGAATGCCAAGGTTTTGCGCCAGGCTTCGCGCATCATCAATCGATCCCTGCGAGGAATACGGCCCCGGCATGCCGACGCCAATGACGTTCTCCGGTCCCATGGCATCCGCGGCTATCACCGCCGTCAGCGCCGAGTCGATCCCTCCGCTCAGACCAACAATCACCGTCTGAAATCCGCACTTGCGAACGTAATCCCGTGTGCCCAGAACGAGCGCGGCGTAGGCGCTGGCTTCTTCGCCTTCAATCTGTTCGTGAATCTCGCCCGTCAATTTATCGGAATCGAAGTAGATGAGATCCTCTTCAAAGGATTTCCCCTGTGCGATGACTTCGCCCGCCGGATTCAAGACCAGGCTGGAACCGTCGAAGATCAGGCTGTCGTTACCTCCGACTTGGTTGACCATCGCCACGGGAACTTTCTGCTCACGTGCGATGGCAGCCAGCATGTCGCGGCGGAATTCGCGCTTCCCTATCCAGAAGGGAGAAGCCGAAATATTCAACAGGAAATTCCCGCCTGCCTGAACCAAGGTTTCCACCGGATCGACGGTGTAGAGCCGCCGGTTCCAGAAGCGCTTATCGTTCCACGCATCTTCGCAGATGGTGAGGGCCATCTGTTTACCGCAAAACGGGAACGTGGCCTGGCTGGTGGCCGGAGCGAAGTTGCGCATCTCGTCAAACACATCGTAGGTGGGCAGCAACATTTTGGACTGCAGAAAAGCCAGCTTGCCGTCTTTGAGCAACGCCGCAGAGTTCCTCACCGACTTGCCGGTTTCCGCCTGCGCCGGTGTCACCAGGCCGCAAATCACCGCAATGCCGCGTGTCTCGGCCGCGATTTGCTCCATGGTTTCCTTATTGTGAGCAACGAAGGAGGGGCGCTCCACCACGTCGCGAGGCGGGTAGCCGCAGATGGAAAGCTCCGGGAAAAGAATCAATCCTACTCCCGTCTGCTGCGCCCGGCGGGCATATTGGACAATCTTGTTGCGGTTGCCCTCGAAATCTCCCACCGTGGGATTGATTTGTCCCAGCGCGATCTTCACAGTTCTAGTGTAGAGGGACGGCCCGGAGTAGCCAAGTGAGCCGATTCAGTTCGGACCGTTCGGAGGATTCCCACCCGGATCCGGTGCGCCGGGCGGCGGAGGTGGCCCTCCCATCACGGGTTTTGGCGGCGAATTATTGGGCACGTCGGAGGGCAGATCTTCTCCCGGCCGGCGAAGCGTCGGAGCGTTCGACGGCCTGGGCTGAGTTTCCGCAGTCTGCGCCAGGGTCGGCTTCGGGGCGATGTCGACTTCCTTCTGAGTACGAACAATCTTCTCGCCATCGACTTTCATGGTCTCTACCCGCACCACTTCATCGCCCACTAGGCGAACGAAATCCACGTCCTGCGGCGGTTCGCCATAGATCCAGTCTTCGTACTCGGTGTCGCCTTCCTTCTCGCGAATCTTCTTCGGCGGACGCCCTTTCGCGTACACGACCATCTCGCGATTCATTCCGACCAGCACTTGGTGATTCTGGATCGCCTCCTTCACCTTTGGAGGCACAGTTTCCAGGTAAGCCTCCAGCGGAGACTTCGCATCGAAATCAAACACCGGACGCAGCAGTTGCTTGAGCTCCGGCCCGCTTAACTCCGGAACGTAGTGATCGAACACCAGATCCACAAACGAGCCGTGGGGATTCGACCGTGCGTCGCTCGGCGCCACCGGAACCTCGCCCCCAGTTCCCGAGACCGTGATGCGCTGATACCACTTCTGCTTCTTCAACGGACCGCCGTTGATCTCAAAGTGGATTCGATCGCTCTTGATGTCAATCCCGCTGATGCGTGCCTGATCTCCAGGCTTCACCGCCGGACCCCAGGTAGCAATCAGCATCTGTAGTTCTTGGCCGCTGGGCGAGACGATTCCGTCTTTTAACGTTAGTCCCTTCTTGCCCATGGGGAACAGTGTCCGGATGTACACAAGTTCCGAATCGAAGGCTCGAATCAACTCCAGGCGGGTTTCTTTGGAGAGCCGCGGCTTTTCGCTGGGAGGTTTCTGATCGGGAGCACTCAGGCCCGCTGCGCTGATTAGGAGGAACACCAAGAGGACGGAAACAAAGCGTGGCTTCATGGAAACCCGAGTCCCTGGACTTGATTATACCGCCGACGCCGCGTCCCACTTGCTCTTGCACGGCTCAAATCGCAGCCGGAGAGGGTTATTGCCACTAGCTCCCGGCAGTCGGCGTTTCGAAGACCGCGAGGCCATCCCTGGCCACTTGCAGCGGCAGAACGCGGCCGCCGTTTCCACCAATTGCTGTAGCTACGCGGCTGGCAGCGCCTTGTTCGACCAGAAAAATTACGCAGCCTCCACCTCCGGCTCCGCAGACCTTTGCCGCTCGCCCTCCGTTCCTGGCCGCAACCGCAATCAGTTTGTCGATCAATAGCGTGCTGAT